>JAEWSN010000207.1 GCA_023459915.1 Bacillota bacterium | reverse complement strand
TGTCCCACTGGGAGGGAAAGGTGCAGACGAAGGCGCCGGATCTGGCCTATCATCAGGCGCACAAGCCGGTGCGGGAGCAGGAGGTGGCCATCGGGCACGCGGTGCGCGCCGTGTATCTGTACGCCGGCATGGCGGACATTGCCCGTGAAACCGGCGATCCCACGCTGCAGGCGGCTTGCGACAAGCTTTTCCGCAACATCGCCTCCAAACAGCTCTACCTCACCGGCGGCATTGGGCAGACTGTACATGGAGAGGCATTCTCCTTCGACTATGATTTGCCGAACGACACGGTGTATCAGGAGACCTGCGCGTCCATCGGACTGGTGTTCTTCGCGCACCGCATGCTGCAGTTCGGCGCGAACCGTCTGTATGCGGATGTCATGGAGCAGGCGCTGTACAATTCGGTCATCTCCGGCATGGCTGCGGACGGGCGGCACTTTTTCTATGTCAATCCGCTTGAGGTTTGGCCGGAAGCGTCGCAGAAGGATCCCCGCAAGAAGCATGTGCTTGCCGAACGGCCGCATTGGTATGGCTGTGCCTGCTGCCCACCCAACCTGGCCCGCCTGATGGCCTCTCTGGGAGACTACATCCACACCCGGACGGATACGGCCGTGTTCACCCATCTCTTCATCGGGGGAAGCGTGGCGCTGGAGGTGGCCGACGGCACCATCCAGCTCACACAGCAAACCGGATTCCCCTGGGATGGCGGTGTGCGGCTGCAGGTGGCGGCCGTGGCCGGCAAGTCTTTCCCGACGGAACCCTTCACCCTTGCGGTGCGCATTCCCGGGTGGTCTCAAAAGCCGATCCTTTCCATGGGAAGCGAACCGGAGGGATTGCCGCCGCTCCGGCTCACGCTGGATGGCAACGCGGCAGACCAGCCCGCCCTGATGAAGGACGGATATGCCCATGTCAGCAAGCGATGGGTGCCCGGGGACTGGCTGGACCTCGATTTGGATTTGCGGCCTGTGCTTGTGCAGGCACACCCGCGGGTGCGCGCGGATGCCGGTCGCGTGGCCCTGACCTATGGCCCGCTCGCCTACTGCTTCGAGCAGGTTGACAATGGCGACAACCTGTCTGCGTTGTCCATCCCCGCCGACACCACGCTCAAGGCCACCTTTGAGCCGGAACTGCTGGGCGGCGTGGTGGCCGTCACCCTCGACGGTCTGCGCGACAGGGAATCCGACTGGGCGGATGGGCAGCTCTACCGGCCGTGGCCGGGCAACACGCCGGATGCCGCGCCTGAACCTGTGAAGCTGCGCGCCGTTCCCTATTATGCCTGGAACAACCGGGGGGTGGGCGAAATGGCGGTCTGGCTGCGCGCGGCGCGCTGAATCGGCTGCGTTGCCGAACTGACCGTGTTGCCGAACCGGCCGCGTGGCGCCATGGACATCGTGACGGACACGACCGGCTTGTTTGGTTGCCCCGGCGCCTGACACCTCCCTTTCCACTGTGGTACAATCATGACACGGACGGCCGCCGACAGGCGGCCGTCCGATAACATGGAATGCATCCGTTTCCGGGTTGGCCTCGGCCGAGTCCCGGGAACGTGGGAGGTCAGGATGGACAAGGAACAGATGGTTTCCGAGATTCTGCGCATGAAACAGGAACGGAATGCCGTGATTGTGGCGCACATGTATCAGGTGGGCGAGGTGCAGGATGTCGCGGATGTGGTGGGCGACTCATTTGCCCTCGCGCGCTTTTGCGCAAACAGCCCCGCCGACACCATCGTCTTTTGCGGCGTGCATTTCATGGCGGAGAGCGCCAAGATTCTCTCGCCGGAAAAGACCGTGCTCCTGCCGGAGATTCACGCCGGCTGCCCCATGGCGGACACCATCACGGCCGATGCCCTGCGCGCGCGCAAGGCGGAGCTGCCCGGCGTGCCGGTGGTGTGCTACATCAACACCTCCGCCGACGTGAAGGCGGAGTGCGACGTGTGCTGCACCTCGTCGAACGCGGTGTCCGTGATTCGGTCCATGCCCCAGAAGGACATCCTGTTTGTGCCGGACCAAAACCTGGGCACCTGGGTGGCCGAACAGGTGCCGGAGAAAAACCTCATCCTGTGGGATGGCTGTTGCATCACGCATCACCGCATCCGTCGCGACGAGGTGCTCAAGATGAAGGAAGTGCATCCTGACGCGCTCCTGCTGGTGCATCCGGAATGCACCCCGGACATCACGGCGCTTGCGGATTACGTCGGCAGCACCCAGGGGATTCTCAACTACGCGAGAAACAGCACGGCGGAAAAGTTCATCATCGGAACGGAGATGGGCGTGCTGCATCCCCTCGAAAAGGAGAATCCGGGCAAGACCTTCTGGCTGATGAGCCCGGGCCTTGTCTGCCCCAACATGAAGAAAACCAGCCTGCGAAGTGTTCATGAGGCATTGCGGGACGGGAAGTATGACATTGCGGTGGAAGAAGAAGTCCGCCTCAAGGCGAAAACCTGTCTGGACAGGATGCTTCAGATTGTTCAGGGATGACCCCCAATCGGGGTGTTTCCGGAATGGGAAGAGAATGCAAAAGGCCGCCGGCATGTCGCATGTCGGCGGCCTTGTCATTGGTCAAGGCAAATTCACCAGCGGCCAGCCTTTTTATTGGTCAAGGCAAGTCCGCCAGCGACCAGTCCTTTCATTGGTCAAGGCAAGTCCACCAGCAGCCAGCCCTGTGTGTACTTGTCGCGGGTGGACGCGTCCGGGCTCAGGTTGCCCCCGAGACGCACAAGGTGGAGCCGGAACCGCGTGCCATCAACCTCCCGGTCAAAGGTCATCGCTTCTTTGGGGATCCGCAGTTCCCCAAGCGGCGCGCCGTCGCCGTACTTCTCGACGAGCGGCTGGAGAAGCCCGCTTGTATCCCATTTCATCAGGGGCTCCCCGGCCTTTGTGACACGCAGCTCCTGGATCTGCTGATCCATCCGGAACGACAATCCCGAGGCCGTGTCCGTGAACAGGTTGTCATTGTAGCCGATCTCCACCAGCAGATCGTATCCTGCGATGTCCACCGGCTGGGCTTCGGCCTCGGATATCAGCTGGACATACTGATAGCGCGTGTCCGGGTAGGTTTCGTCCAGACTCAGCGCCAGATGCGCCGCCGCCTGGGATACCTGTTGCAGCGCCGGCAGGCTGTCCACCTCCGGCAGCCGGTCCGTCTCCTCGAACCAGTACAGGATGCTGACCATCCGTGACTGGTCGTCTTTGGAAAGCGTACCTTCGGCAGGGACCGCCTGACCAGCGACGAGCATGCCGTTCCGGTCGAGCAGCTGCTCGAACTGTCGGTTCTGGCTTCGCACGGAGATGGCAAAGGCGCTGAAGGGGCCGACCACCGAAGAAATGGCCAGCGCGGCCAGGGTGACCGGCAGGACAATGAGACGAAGCCCGACGGCTTCGGGATTCTTGTTCAGGAACAGGCTGCGGATTGCCAGAAACAGGATGGCGAAGGCGCACCAGACTGCCAGCAGAAACGCGAACCAGCGCTCTTCTGTGAATCCGTACTCATTGATGCGGATGAACAGCGCGGTGAACAGAATGCCGAACAGCGGCAGCGCGGACCAGGCGAACCACCGGTGATGGAACACCGCGATTTTGGTGTCTTCCCGCACGGGCGAAGACAGCAGCCAGATGAGCAGCCCCACGCAGAGGTAGGCCAGGATGAGGCTGGAAACCATGCCGCGCGGCCACTCGCGCTCAATCAGAATCTTGGCGGAATAGACATAGAGGATGGCCGTGTAGACCCAGAGCAATGGAATGAGAATGTAGTGCATCAAAAAGCGCAGGGTTTTGGGGGAGTCCGCCTGTGTGGGCACTTCCCGGATGCCGGGAATGCCGGCCATGAAAAACAGCGGCGCGAACAGCGCCCAGACGAAGGTGGCGGTGTCGGCGTAGTGATCGTCCTTGATGTTGACGTTCAACAGGTTTTCCAATGTGAACAGGATGGCGAACAGGGACATCATCAGGATGCCGGCATACAGGATGGTCACCAGGCTCCGGGTCAGCAGGCGTGTGCTGTGCAGGGCTATGCCCTCGCGTCGCCACCAATAGGGTGTGAAGACAAAAATCAGCACGGCGGACGCGGTGAGCATGATGAGCCGGATGATGGGGATGTCGTCGAGCACCGGCAGCAGAAACCAGGCGTAGGCGGTCAGGCCGGCAGCCACGGGTACGAAGGCGAGGACGCGCCACAATACCCCGACGGGTTTGTAGGTGGGGGCCTTTTGTCCGCGTTCCAGCATCAGATGGACACCCAGGACGATGGGGAAGCCGAGGATGAGCACCATCAGGGCTCTTGTCCAATCGTCGCGTTCGGCGTTGCCCATCTGGTTGGACCAGTGGTTCAGCCACAGGATGACGAAGGTGATGGCCACCGAGATCAGCACGGCGAACGGGAAGCGGCGCAAACCTGTCAGCAGGGCGCTGCCCAGTTTTCGAAACCATAGGGTGAGTTTCATGGGGGCCTCCATTTCCAGCCGGACATGCCGGCACAATCCTTGTCTTGAGGGCGGGAGATGTGTGGCCTACAGCAGCGCGCCGACGCCCATCAGCAGGGCGAACGGCAGACAGATCAGCAGAAAGCTTGATACCGCGGTGCCAAAGGTCTCCCTCTTTGATTGGACGTTTCGGAAGGCGGAAAGGTTCGACAACACTTTTGGGACGGTGAGCAAAACCAGCAGACAGGGCCAGGGTGCGGCGCCGGCGAGGACTGCGGCGGGGATGGCCAGGTAGGCGGCGAGGTAGAGCAGGTGGTGCAACAGCATGCCGAAACGGGCACCGGCCACGATGGGCAGGGTGTAGCGGTGGTTCTGCAGATCGTCCTCCTGGTCGCAGAGGTTGTTCGCCAGCATGATGTTGGCAATGCAGCAGATCGCGGGGATTGACGCGAGCAGAATCTGCAGGGCGGGCAGCCATTGCAGCGAGAGGGTCATGCCGGTCCAGTCCGCGTGGAAGGAGAAGAGATGCCCGGCAGGCGCGTGGATCCACCAGGAGAGAAAGGGGATGCCCAGGCCCATGGAGATGCCGGAGGCGGCTTCTCCCAGCGGGGTGCGGGAGATGGGCATGGGACCCGCCGAATACAGCATGCCGGCCAGAAAGGCCAGCATGCCCAGCGCCAGCACGAACAGATCCGTCACCGTCACCAGCAGGATTCCCGCCACCGTGGCCAGGAGAAAAAGCAGTGCCAGTGTGACATCCACCTGCCGGAGCGAAAGGCCGTACTGGACAATCGCGTTGTGGGTTTCGTAATTGTAGCCCTCCCGCTTGCGGGCGCGCCGAAAATCCTGCCGGTTGTTCAGGCCTGTGGTGAACATGTCGAAACACAGCATGGACAGCAGAAACAGCAGGGCGGGCAGCCACCGCAGCTGCCCATGGTGATACAGGGCGAACAGGGTGCCGGTGAGAAACGGGATGACGCTGGCCACCTTGGTTCTGATTTCAACGAGGCGGAGAAAGGCGGAGATGTTCATTCGATGCTCCTGTCTTCACGGAACGTGTTCGGATTGGTTGGCACCGCCATGCTCGGTTGGCACCGCCATGCTCGGTTGGCACCGCCACCACGGACGGTTGTCTCCACCACGGACGGTTGTCGCCACCACGGACGGCTGTCGCCACCACGGACGGCTGCTCCATTATATCATCCGGCGGGCAGCCGGACAGCCGGGACTTTCCCTTCCGCGCAGGGAACGATTTGAAAAATGGGTGGGGCATGTTTGTGCTGATAATGGGTAAGGATGTATCGGGGAGCGCTGTGCGGCACCCCGTTGACAAACCGTGACGGTATTCATAAACTGTTGACATCTGTTGAACACAATGTAAAAAAACACCTTTCCATTGTCGGTCCGCCACCAGAAGGAGGAAGCATCATGAAACTGAGGCGTATTTTGTCCCTGCTGCTTGTTTTGTTTCTGATTGCCGGCATGTTTTCCGCATGTGGCCGTGCGTCTACGGGTGGAGAGGATGGTGCGGGCCAGAGCGCCGCGGATGCCGATGACAATTCGGCCCGGGACGAGCCGGAAGATGAACCTGAAGATGAACCGGAGGATGAGCCTTCAGATGAGCTTTCGGATGAGCCTTCGGATGAGCCTTCGGATGAACCCGAGGATGAACCGGAGGATGAGCCTTCGGATGAACCCGAAGACGACGCGGATGATGTGGATTATCAGGAGGGCCAGGAGCTGACGGCCTTTGTCAACGCCTATACGGAAGCCAAGTCCAAGCCGATGGACATGCTCAACGAGTCCCTTTCGGATTCAGAGGATTTCAACCTCACGATGGGCCTGCTCGGGGTGGCCATGGTCGATCTGTATGTCGCGTTTGTGCCGCTGTTCGACATTGTGGATGAAACCGGCTATGTCATGATGCTCGAGCTGAAAAATGCCTATCGTGACAGGAAGGGTGACGTCATCACCTTCGGCGCGGACCATGTCAGGGAGGAAGACGTGGGAAGCGACAAGAAGGGCGACCGGGAATACTGGGAAGGCGAGCTCGACGAGAAGGATGAATCGATGCGGGTGATGTATTATACGGAGCGCAGCGGCAAAATCATCCAAAAGACCGTCATGGAAATCACCAAGAACAAGGACAAGTCCTACACGTCACAAACGCTGACCTATCAGGACGGGGAAAATGGCGAGCCGGGGGTGACGGCGTATCTCATCCAGTTTGAGGATGAGGCCATCGACGTGATTTCCGGCAAGCTGGCCGAAAATGATCCGGACTTTTCCTACAACACGGTGTTCAAGACCCGAAACGCGGACATCCGGGATTTGGCCGACCCGTTCGAGGTGACGCTCGACATCTCGTTCCGGGAGGGTGAAGCGGTGAACAACCTCAATTGACACGTAAAAACTGCTGTGGTATCATTATCAGGCTGTACCCGATGTATATCCTGACAGAACAGGAAATGCCCCAAAGGGCCATCGCGGAATAAAAGAAATGTGTGATTCCTGATCAAGAGACTTTGGAAGGAGGCATTCCCAGGATGTCTGAAGCAAATAGGGATAGAGGCCCAAGAAATGACCGTTCCGATCGCGGCGATCGCGGAGATCGCAGGCCGCGTTCCGGCGGTGGCCCGGGTGGCCGCATGCGTCGCTCCCGCCGCAAGGTCTGCGCGTTCTGCGCCGACAAGGTGGAAGCCACCGACTACAAGGATGTCATGAAGCTGCGCAAGTTCCTGTCCGAAAAGGGCAAGATTCTGCCGCGCCGCATTTCCGGCAATTGCGCCAAGCATCAGCGCCAGCTGACGGTTTCCATCAAGCGTGCCCGTCAAATCGCGCTCCTGCCCTACACCAACGATTGAGTCAATCCGGTGGACGGCGCATGGTCGCAACCGGGGAAACAGAGCATGGAATGCGCCCGGGTTCGCGGCAATGCGTGGAAGATGTGCGCGTGCCTGTTGACATGAAAACAAAGTGCAAGCACAGGCAGCCTATAGATGAGAGTCTATAGGCTGTCTTGATATCACCGGGTTGTCATGGAGGTAGAACCATGAAAGTCATTTTGAAAAAGGACGACAAGAATCTGGGCAAGAAGAATGCCATCGTGGATGTCAACGACGGCTACGCGCGGAATTATCTCATTCCCCGCGGCATTGCCATGGAGGCCACCGCCGCCTCGCTGAACGAGGCGAAAGCCAAACTGCAGGCCGAAAAGCACCGCAAGGATCACGAGCTGGAGACCGCCAGGAAGCTTGCCGGCGTGCTCGCCGCGCTGACCGTCCGGATGACCGCCAAGGCGGGTGAGAACGGCAAGCTCTTCGGCTCCATCACCAGCAAGGATGTGGCCGAGGCGCTCAAGGCCCAGCACCGGCACGACCTCGACAAGAAGATGTTCCACATGCCCGAAGCCATCAAATCGCTTGGCGAGACGGAGGTGGAGCTGCGTCTGTATGCGGGTGTCACCACCAAAATCAAGGTGAAGGTCGAAGCCGAACAATAACGCAACCGGTGGAGGCGCACATGGACACCCAATACATGGACAATCCCGGCGGCGCACGGGAGGAGCCCCAGACACGATCGCAAAACGGCTCGCGTTATGAGGGCAGAATCCCCCCGCACCATCTCGAGGCGGAGCAATCCGTGCTCGGGGCTTTGCTGATCGATCGCGACGCCCTCTCCGAGGTGTCGGGCCGGCTCAAGCCGGAGTCCTTTTACCTGGAAAAGCACCGGGAAATCTACGAGGGCATCATGGCCCTGTACGAGGACTCGTTGCCCGTCGATGTGGTGACGGTGGCGGAAATCCTTTCCCGACGCGGTTCGCTGGAACGGGTCGGGGATGTGTCCTATATCGCGGATCTGGCAACCGGTGTGCCGACCACCGCCAATGTGAAATACTACACCGGCATCATCGAGGACAAGGCGCTGCTGCGGCAGCTGATCAGCGTCTCGGGAGAGATTGCGGATCTGGGCCTATCCGGCAGCCATGAGGGGGACGACGTGCTGGCCTTGGCCGAAAAGGCCATCTTCGACATTTCCCAGGGCATCAGCCGCAGCGGCCTGGAGCCCATCAGCCATGTGCTCGATCAAACCTTCACCCAGCTTGAGGAGCTGTATCGGAACAAGAGCGATCTCACCGGCATTCCCAGCGGCTTCCGGGATCTCGACCGCAAGACGGCCGGCTTCCAGCGCTCCGATCTGGTGCTCATTGCGGCACGTCCGGCCATGGGCAAAACCTCCTTCATCCTCAATGTGGTGGTGAACGCGGCCATGGCCAGGGTGCCGGTGGCGGTGTTCAGCCTGGAGATGTCGCGCAGCCAGCTGGTCAGCCGCATCCTGTCCCTCGAGGCCATGGTGGATCTCGAGAAGATGCGCACCGGCAAGCTCATGGAGGATGACTGGACCAAAATCGCCCATGCGCTGGGCCCCTTGTCCAAGGCGCCCATCTATCTGGACGACAACGCCAGCTGCAACACCATGGAGATGATGTCCAAATGCCGCAAGCTGAAGATGGAAAAGGGCTTGGGGCTGGTGGTCATCGACTACCTGCAGCTGATGGAGGGCCGCAAGCGCAGCGACAACCGGCAGCAGGAGATTTCGGAGATTTCCCGCGCGCTGAAAATCATGGCCAAGGAGCTGAATGTGCCGGTCATCGCCCTGTCCCAGTTGTCCCGCGCGCCGGAGCAGCGAACCGATCACCGGCCCATTCTCTCGGACCTGCGCGAATCCGGCGCCATCGAGCAGGACGCCGACATCGTCATGTTCCTGTACCGCGACGACTACTACCATGAGGATTCCGAAAAACGCAATGTCGTGGAAGTCATTCTGGCCAAGCACCGCAATGGTTCCACGGGAACCGTCGAGCTGGCCTGGATTCCCCAGTACACCAAGTTCGGCAATCTGGAATTTGTCCCGTAGGGCAGGAGGAAGCGGGTGTCCATGGATATCGTCTGGCAGTTGTCCCGGCATGTGGAGGCCGCGATCCGCGCGCAATGGCCCGCAGGCCCCGCAGCGCTCGTCGCGGCGGTTTCCGGGGGCGCGGATTCCATGTGCCTGCTGCGTCTGCTCAACCTGCTGCGCGCGCCCATGGGGTTTTCACTTTCCGTTTTGCATGTGCATCATGGCATCCGCGGTCCGGCGGCGGACCTGGATGCCGCGTTTGTCAGGGAGCAGTGCGGGCTGCTGGGGCTGTCCTGCCACGTGGTGGCGGTGGATGCCCCCGCGCTTGCGGCAAGGGAAGGACGCTCCCTTGAGGACGCGGCCCGCCGGCTGCGGCATCGGGCGTTTTCGGATATCCTTGCCCAAACAGGCGCGGAGGCGGTGGTGCTCGCCCATCATCAGGACGATCAGGCCGAAACGGTGCTGCTTCATTTGCTGCGGGGCGCGGCATCCGATGGCCTGTGCGGCATGCATGCCCACCGCGGCGGCCTGTTCCGGCCGCTCCTTGAGGTTCGTGCCGACAGCCTGCGGGACTGCATGCGCCTCCAGGGGTGGACGTTCCGCGAGGATGAGAGCAACCTGGACGCCACGTTTCGGCGCAATGCGCTGCGCCATCGCTGGATCCCCCGGCTGCGCGATGCGCTCGGTCACGATCCCACCGGCCCGCTGACACGCTTTGCGGCTTACCAGCAGCAGGATCAGGCGCTGCTTTGGCAGCTGGCCGCAGAGGCGGCAAGCCGTTGCGACCTCGACATCGGACGGGAGGAACCCCGGTACGCGCGGTGGCGTGCAGCCACGTTTTCCGCATTGCCGGACGCGCTGGCCCGCCGGGTGGCGTTGTTGGCCTGGGAAGGGGTTGCCGGGGACAAGACCGGGTTTGAGGCGGCCCATGTGGAGATGCTGCTGCGCCTGTGCCGGGACGGGAAGGCCCAGGGAAGGTTGAATTTTCCCGGTGGGTACGTGGCCTTCCGGCACGGTGATCGCTGTGAAATCGGGCCGGCCCCTTTGGCTGCCGGGGGGACGCCGGCCATGTGGGCCCATCCGGTGCCGCTGCCCGAAACGGCGGGCCTGGCGGTTCGCCTCGAGGTGCCGGAGGCAGGCGGGGCGCTGGTGGTGACCCGGCTGGCCATGGAACAGGTGTCCGAACGGTTTCCCCGGATGCGGACGGCGCAGACGGCTTACGTGCAGTTGCTTGATTCAGCCCTGGCGCCGGCGGGTATTCACATAAGAAACAGGCGTGATGGGGATGTGTTGCATCCCTGGCAGGCGCCGGGCAGACAAAAAATGAAAAAATGGTTCATTGATCGGAAAATTCCGGCCGCGCAGCGCGCCCGCATGCCACTGCTGGCAGCCGGAAACATGGTATTATGGGTGCCGGGGCATCGCGCCGCCGGACAAATGACGGCCACCCCGCCCAACGACGCCTATCTGTTTGAATGGGAAGGCAAGACAAAAGGAGAAGCGTGTGAGTAAACTGAAAGTCATGATTGGCCGGGAAGAGTTGCAGAAAAAGACCCAGGAAATCGCCGAGCGCATCTCCGCGGACTATGCCGGCAAGGATTTGTTGCTGGTGGGCGTCCTCAAGGGCGGATTCATGTTTCTGGCCGATCTGGCGAGGGCGTTGACCATCGATGTGAGCCTGGATTTCATCTCGTGCTCCAGCTATGGCAATTCCACCGTGTCGTCCGGTGTTGTCCGGATTCTCAAGGACATCGACTATGACATCACAGGCGTTCATGTGCTGCTGGTGGAGGACCTCATCGATACCGGCCTCACCCTGAACTATCTCAAGGATCTGTTCGCGGCCAAGGGGTGCGCGTCCGTGAAGGTGTGCACCATCATGGACAAGCCTTCGCGACGCAAGGTGGATTTGTTTGTGGACTACGACGGCATCATCATTCCGGATGCGTTTGTGGTGGGGTATGGGCTGGATTACGCGGAGAAATACCGCAACCTGCCCGATGTGTGCGTGGTGGTCGACGACTGACATGCCGGAGGGCAGCTGCCGCGTGCGCCTTGTGCGGCGGGAACGGCAGAAGTCAAGTCGGATGCGGATTGACTTTGTCTGACCATCATGATACGATTACATGACAATTGCGGCATCCGGCGACCGCCAGGGCTTCTGGTGATGAATGGCTTCATGGATGTACGGGTGCGGGAGGTTGGTTCAATTGAAGGGTGTGAGAGGGCTCAGTTTCTATATCATCATCTTTGTGCTGATGATGTTGGCCTTGACGATGTTCAACAATTTCAGCAACACGTCCGACATGAAATATTCGGATTTCCGGGAGCAGCTCTATGACGGCAATGTCAAGAACCTGTACATCCGGACGGGCGAGGCGGATGTGGTGCTGACGGATGCGGCCGGTCCCTATGAAAAGGACTACCGGTACAAAATCCGTGTGTTGAGCCAGGACGTCTTTTTCGAGGATCTCATCGCTGCGGCGGACGCCGGACGCATCGGCAGCTACGATGTGGAGAAGGAATCCGGCATTCCGGGTTGGTTCTGGCTCGAAATGGTGTCCCTGCTTGTGATGATTGGCGTGTTCATCTTCATCTGGGTGTTCTTCATGCAGCAGTCGCAGGGCGGCGGCAACCGCGTGATGCAGTTCGGCAAGTCCAAGGCGCGTGTCGCCAATGAAGACGGCAAGATGAAGGTTCGTTTTGAGGACGTGGCCGGCGCCGACGAGGAAAAGGAAGAGCTCAAGGAAGTCGTCGACTTCCTCAAGGATCCCCGCAGGTTCGTGGAGCTTGGCGCGAGAATTCCCAAGGGCGTGCTGCTCGTCGGCCCTCCCGGTACGGGCAAAACCTTGCTGGGCAAGGCGGTGGCCGGTGAGGCCGGTGTGCCGTTCTTCTCCATCTCCGGCTCCGATTTTGTGGAAATGTTCGTGGGCGCGGGCGCCTCGCGTGTCAGGGATTTGTTTGAGCAGGCCAAGAAAAACGCGCCCTGCATTGTGTTCA
The DNA here is from genome assembly GCA_023459915.1 of Bacillota bacterium. Classification (GTDB taxonomy): domain Bacteria; phylum Bacillota; class Clostridia; order DSM-8532; family DSM-8532; genus JAEWSN01. Next base: position 85,906 of record JAEWSN010000207.1, on the reverse strand, counting down.
TCGATGAGATCGACGCGGTGGGCCGCCATCGTGGCGCCGGCATGGGCGGCGGCCACGACGAGCGCGAGCAGACGCTCAACCAGCTGCTCGTGGAGATGGACGGCTTCGGGGTCAACGAGGGCGTCATCATCCTGGCGGCGACCAACCGGCCGGACATCCTCGATCCCGCGCTGATGCGTCCGGGTCGTTTCGATCGCCGTGTCACGGTCAGCTACCCGGACGTCAAGGGACGCGAAGCCATTCTCCGGGTTCATTCCAAAGGCAAGCCGTTCTCCCTGGATGTCGATTTGAAGGAGATTGCCAAGATCACCCCGATGTTCACCGGCGCGGATCTCGAAAACCTGCTCAATGAAGCCGCATTGCTCGCGGCCCGCGGCAACAAGAAATCCATCACCATGGAGGAGATCAAGGAAGCGGTGTTCAAGGTCATGGTGGGCCCTGAAAAGCGCAGCCGGGTCATGAACGATGCGGAGAAGAAGCTCACCGCCTATCACGAGGCCGGGCACGCGCTGGCCATCCGGTTGGCGTCCACCACCGACAAGGTGGATCGCGTCTCCATCATCCCCTCCGGGCGCGCGGGCGGCTATACCGTTCACAAGCCGGATGAGGACATCTCCTACCAGACGAAGGGCCACCTGCTCGAAAGCATCGTGGTGGCGCTCGGTGGCCGCGCGGCCGAGGATTTGGTTCTCGGCGAAATCAGCACCGGCGCGTACGGAGATCTGAAGCAGGCCAACAACGTGGCCCGCAGCATGATCACCAAGTATGGCATGAGCGAGGAGCTGGGCAACCTGTTCTTCGGCGACGAGAACGACGAGGTCTTTCTGGGCAAGAGCTACGGGCACATGCACAGCTACAGCGAGGATGTGTCGGCCAAGATTGATGCGGAGGTCAAGAAAATCATCGACAGCAGCTATGTGCGTGTGAAGGCACTGCTGGCCGAACATATGGACAAGCTGCACACGGTGGCCAAGGCGCTGCTTGAAAAGGAACGGCTTGAGGGCGCGGAGTTCGAGGAGATCTTCTCCAACGGTTTCTCTTCGACCATCATTGCACCGATCCAATAAGGCCGTCTGCCGGTGGATGAGCCCGCCGGATGCCACCAACAGCACAGTGCATCCTTCCAGACAAGGATTGGAAGAAACCCGGAGTCGTCAGGCTCCGGGTTTTTTGTGAACCGATTGGCAGCTTCTTCCGTCCAATTCGTTGAAGGGACATGGCCGGCATGCGGCTTCCACGGAATGCGGGGTGTTGCGGAAAGGGGTTCGTGACGATCCCCTGACAGTCTGTTGCGGATGCAGCATGCGTGCCCGGTTGCGTTCCGTTGCCGATAAAGGGTAAACTCAAGGTGATCCGATGCGCCGGTGTCCCACCGGTGCCCTGTTGAGGAGGAAGTTCCATGAAAGGTTCACGAAAAACCAGGTTGGCGGGCGTTCTTCTTGTTGCCATGATGATGGTCTTTTCCGCCTGCAGTGCGGGCAGTTCCACATCCATGCAGGCCCCGGCCGCAGCGCCGGCCGATGGCTATGCCGACAACAAGGCGGATTACGACTATTCGGGCGAAGAAGGCATCAGTGAGATGCCGGTCAAGGCCGGCGAAGCCGACACGTCGGGCAGCCTGAACCAGCCCCCTGCCGCGCCTGCCGAGCTGGGCCGGAAGATCATCCGGGATGGCCGGGTGGAAATGGAGACCCTTGAATTCGAGACAACGGTCAACGGGTTGTACCAGCTCGTTTCAGACAAGGGCGGTTTCATAGAGTCGCAAAGTGTGCGCGGTGGGCGGTACAACTACAGTTCCCTGCGCAGTGCCAGCATCGTGATTCGCATTCCCTCGGCCTCCTTCGATGAAATCATGAATGCCATGGACGCGCTGGGCACGGTGGTGCAGAGCGACAGCAATGGCACGGACATCACGGATCAGTACGCGGACACGGAATCCCGCGTGCGCAACCTGAAAATCCAGGAGACCCGCATTCTTGAGCTGATTGCCAAGGCGGAAAAGCTTGAGGAGATTGTCACCCTCGAAGCCCGCCTGTCCGACTTGCGGTACCAGATTGAGAGCTATGAGAATTCGCTGAGGAATTACGACCGGTTGCTCACCTTCAGCCGCATCAGCCTTGAAATCGAGGAGGTGCAGCGGGTCACAGAGGTCAAGCCCGTGCCGAAGACGCTGGGCGAGCGCGTCTCACAGGCGTTCGACTATGCCTGGACAGGCTTGGTGGAATGGTCCCAGGACTTCCTGGTCTGGGTGGTTGAGAGCATGTTCGTGCTGATCTTCCTGGCCATTGTGCTGGTGATTGTGCTGCTTGTCATCAGAGGCTCGCGCCGCAGGCACCGCAAGCAGAAGGAAGCCTGGCAGGCCTCGCACCCGCCGCAGGGATACATGCCCATGCAGGGACAACCCCAGGGCCAGCCCATGCAGGGACAACCCCAGGGCCAGCCCATGCAGGGGATGCCCATCCAGGGACAATCCCAGGGCCAGCCCATGCAAGGTCAACCCCAGAACCGGCCGGTCGCATTCGAACGGCCGCAACAGCCGGATTCGTCGGCGATGCCTGCGGGGAATCCGCAGGAAGGACCGGGGAAAGGGCCTGACGGCCCGGACAAAACCGTCGGTTCATGAGGACTGTACGGACACGGACACATATGTACGCAAGCGTGGAGGAACAGATGACCAGGAGCCGGTTTTCGAAGATGCTCGCTGAACAGATCCTGATACTGGACGGCGCGACAGGCACACAAATGATGAAGCGGGGCATGCCTTCCGGCGTCTGTCCGGAGCTGTGGACCATGGAACACCCGGATGCCCTCCTGTCGGTGCAGCGGGCGTATGTGGCCGCGGGTTCCCGTGCGGTGTACACGTTCACCTTTGGCGGCAGCCGCTTCAAACTGGCGGCGTATGGCGCCGGTGACCGCACACGAGAAATCAACGCGGCGCTGGCCGCCATCTCCAGAGAGGCGGTTGGCCCGGATATCCTGGTGGGCGGTGACCTGGCGCCGAGCGGGCGCATGCTCCTGCCATACGGGGATACCGCCTTCGAGGACGTGGTGGATGCGTACAAGGAGCAGGTTCGCGGCTTGCTCGATGGAGGCGTCGACTTTTTTGTGGTGGAAACCATGATGGATTTGCAGGAAGCGCGCGCCGCAGTGCTTGCGGTGCGGGAGCTCTGTGATTTGCCCATCATCGCGACCATGACCTTTGAAAGCGGGATGCGCACCCTGACCGGAACCGATCCCGTGTCCGCCCTGATTGCCCTGCAGGCCCTTGGCGTGGACGCGGTGGGCACCAACTGCTCCACCGGTCCCGCGGAGATGGTGGCTGTGGTGCAGGCCATGCGTCCCCATGCCCGGGTTCCCCTGGTTGCCAAGGCCAATGCCGGAAAACCGAAGCTGGTGGATGGCACAACCGTGTTCGACATGAATGCGGAGGCCTATGCAGGGTATGCGGATGCCTTCATTGACGCCGGCGTGGCCGCCCTTGGCGGGTGTTGCGGCACGGATCCCGGCTTCATCGCAAAACTGGCGGCCGCGGCGGCCGGGCGCACGCCCGGGTTGCCCGCGCCGCTGTCAGGAACGGTCCTGAGCGCCATGCGCAAAGCGGTTCCGCTCGGGCCGGATTTTCCGGTGTGCCTGATTGGCAATCGGATGCAGCCGGAGCTGTCGGACGGCATGAAAGAAATCCTGGCTGGGATGGATGTGGATGAGGCATTCGATCTCGCGCGGGAGCAGGTGGATGACGGCGCGGGAGCCTTGTGGCTCAGCGCTGCGGCGAACGGCGTCGACGAGGCGTCAGCGCTGCAGGAGATGGCGCAAACCGTCGCGCAGGCCGCGCCGGTGCCGCTGGTTTTGGGCGGCAGCCATCCGGACAGTGTGGCACCCGCCTTGCGAGCCTATGCGGGCAGGGCGATGCTTTGTCCCGGCTCCGGCTGGAATGCCGGACAGTCCGAGGCCTGGACGGCATTGGCCGAAAAATATGGCGCCGCGCTGGCCATCCCCGTTTCGGTGCCCGGTGCCGCCTTGTCCACCCCGGAACAGGACATTCCCGTTGCACAGCAGCAGGCATTGGCCCATGCGCAATCCCGGGGACTGACCCCGTTGGCCATGCTGGCGCTTGCCGGGGACACGGAACCGCGACAGGTGCTGCGGACGGCGGGGTGGCTCATGCAGACCCACGGGATCGCGTCGGTTCTGGATTTGTCGGAACTGTCACCGGACGCGCCGGCTTGGGAACAGCTGGACGCGGCGTTTTATGACCAGGCCCGCAAGGCGGGCGTGGCCTGCCTGATGGCTGACCCTTCTTTGCCGCAGATGCGTCAGGTTGTCATGGCGTGAGTGGTTTGGTATACTGTCGGCGGCGAACAAAAGAGGAGGACACATGGAACAGGCAGCGGAACTGGGTATTTTTGGCGCATTGAAGAAGATGACGGAAGTGTTTTCCGTGTGGTTGCCCATTCTGGTGCTGGTGTCATTGATAGCGGGTGTGTGGCTGTATTACCTTTTGGTGGCCCGGCACGAACCCCAGCATGTCACACTGGTGTCCTGCCTGCGCTCGTTTCTGCGCTTTGAATCGCTTCTGTGGCCCATTGTGGGACGGGTGCTCTACCTGTCCATCTCCGTGTTTCTCATCCTGTCCGGACTGATGACCACCTTTTTCGTGAATTTCTTCGGCGGCATTGTCGGCATGGTCTTGCTGCTCCTGATCGTCCGCATCCTTTTTGAGATGTCCATGATGCTGTTCGGCATTCACGGAAAGCTCATGCACCTGCAACCGCTTTCAAACGGCACAGAGGGCGGCGATGGCCTCGGCGCGCGTCCCGCCAAAGGCAGCAAGCCGGCCGGCACGGGCGAAGGGGGCAGGCTGCGCAAGCGTCGGGAGAGCGTACGGGAGAGCGTACGGGAAAGCGCACGGGAAAGCGCACGGGAAAATATGCGGGAAATCTCACGGGAACAGGATTTTTCCGTGGAGCGTTCCAGCCTGCCCGATGAGGATGCGCTGGATGCGCAGGACGGGTTGATCCCTCGCCGAAAACCCCCGGTTTCAACGGAATCCTTGTCCCAGAAGGGCGCTGCCGGAAACGACCTGGATCTGCCGCTTTTTTCGGCAAAGAGGGTAGACAAGACAGAGCCTCCCATGGTAGAATAAATCTCGCCGCAACGCCCCAGATTGCGCGGGTGTAGTTCAATGGCAGAACTTCAGCTTCCCAAGCTGACCGCGAGGGTTCGATTCCCTTCACCCGCTCCATTGACCTCTTGCTTTGCGGCAACAGGCAGGCCCTTATAGCTCAGTCGGTAGAGCGCATCCATGGTAAGGATGAGGTCATCGGTCCGATTCCGATTAAGGGCTCCACGCAAAGAATCCCCGAACACGCTGACGAGGCGATGTTCGGGGATTCTTTGGTTTGGGGCAAGCAGTGGACATGGCAGATCAGGCGAACTTGGACAATTTGGCGGCCACATCCTCGGCGAAGCGGCGGATATGGCCCTGCACATGGGCGTTGATGTCCAGTGAGGGGTCTTCAATCAGGGGCGTCAAGTCCATGGCAATGGCCAGTTGATCGGTGGTGTCTGTGCCGTGGGATTCCGCATAGGTCGCGTTGGCCAGACGCCGGCCGTGCGTGGCCAAATCATAGCGTTTGCCGCCGATGATCTGGGAGTCGTGGACACCAAGCACGGCTGCCATGATGTTGGGATGCCCCTTGACGTCGAACTGGATTTTCTCGTTGTCCATCATCCAGTCCAGATTGCGCCACACTTCGCATCCGTAGACCTTGGCCGGCCGTTCTTCGGCGGGCAGTCCCCGCAGGGCCGAAATGAGGCGAAGTGTCACGCTGACATGCGTATCGTGCTTGTCCGCGAGATTGTGCGTGTAAATGACTTCCGGACGCGACTGTCGCACCAGCCCCTGCAACTCCTGGATGACGCTGTTGTTCTTCCCATCCTTCACTTCGCTGCTGGTGTAGTCAAGCATGGCCATGGCGCCATATTCGCCAACATGGGCGGCCTTCATTTGCTCCCGGCGACGGATGTTTTGCATGTCTTCATCGGAGCAGGCTTCGTACAGGCCATTGCGCGGGCTGCCGGCCCCATTGGTGACCACTACACCGAAATACCAGGCATCTTCCCGGCCGAAGCATGACAGAATGCCCTGATAGCTCATGATCTCGAGATCATCCTGGTGGGCGCCAACCCCCATGACCGTGGTCCGTGACAGGGCCTCCTTTTCCGGTTTCCCGTCGGGGATGTACAACGTCGCGTTCTCTTTGTTGAATTGCATACAATCTCCTTCCTATTTCCGGAGCTCCGGCAGGCTGGCAGCCGCAATGGACTGTCCCACGCGCTTGTTCGACTCATCAGGCATCCCCAGGGTCATCTTTTGGGCCAGCGAAGGGAACTCCGCATGCAAAACCTCCCGGGCCTTTTCAAGGATCAGCTCGCCGCCGCGTCCGGAAGTGACACGACCCAGTACCAGAACATGTCGCATGTCATAAAAGCGGGCGTAATACCCCAGCGCATAGCCGAGGTAAACCCCGATGGAGGCAAAAATGCCATCCACGCGCGAATCGCCGGCCACGTGCAGTTCTTGAACCATTTTGAGCTTCTCGGCGGGCGTCGCATTGGGATCGAGCGCGATGCCGGCCGCCGGAGCCAGTTTGATGACCGCGTCCTGGGAGAAGTATTTCACCCCGCAGCCATGGTCGCCAGACCATTCATCCACCATGGCCGCGGGATTGAAATCGACGGGCACGAAGGCCAGCTCGTTGAGCCATCCGGTGATGTTGCCGTTTGGATCGACATATCCGCCTGCCTCGCTGGTTCCCATGGCAATCCCGAGCACCCCGTTGTCATCCAGATCAATGGCCCCGGCCAGCGCGGTGACGTCACCATCGTTGGCCACCGCGACCGGCACATCCCCGAGCGCCTTCGCCACACGCAGGTAGATATCCTTCACCTTGGCGTCGAACAGTTCCGCGGGGACCTTGAGGAACAGGGAGGCCACCATGACGCGGTTGTCAACAAACACCCCTGCGGAGGAGACGCCCAGCGCATCCACGCGCGGCATTCTGGAAGCGGCCGTTTTGCATGCGGTCAGGATTTCGTTGTAGTGATAATCCGGATCCGTCTGAACCTTCGGGTGCCAGATGACCTCCTCGCTGTAGACGACCTTTCCGTCCACCACCGCAGATACCTTGCGATCGCTTCCGCCGGCATCAAACCCGATACGGCAGCCATCGAGGTGCCGGCCCACCGGCCGGGCGCTGTCGATGCCGGCAGGGGCGTCTTCCAGGGGACAGGAGACAACGGCAAACCTTTTTTCATGGACGCGGCCCATGAACTCTGCGTCAAAGGCGCGCAGTTGCCCGGGCTGATAGAGGTCACGGATGTAGCCGGCAATCCTCGATGACCCGGCGATGGTGACTTTCCACCCACCATGGATCCAGAGCAACGTTTTGACAAGCCGTTCCACATAAGCGTTGTTCTCCCCATCATGTCCTGTCGCGTCCTGAAACACGCGTGTTTCGTACCGGGAGATTACGCCGTTGCCTCGTTCCACCGCGATGATGAGCGGCATGTCGACGCCGGAAGCCAGCACATCGCTCTCAAATGCCTGCACATACAGGGAAGCGGGGATAAAACCGGGATCGCAGGGTGGGATGATGGCTGGTCGGATTGTTTTCATCTTCATTACCTCCAGTGGGGACGTCTTGTTGCACCGGCATCGGTTGAAATGGCCATATACTCTTTGGTATCCATGAGACGCCCGGTTCAAACCCACTGTTCATTCTATGAAAGGGAACCGGGAATCACCATGACCGAATCGGCAAAAGATTGATCCAATCGGGCGGGATGCCGTGCATCCGATGCGGAAAACCCATATCAGGCCTGTATTGCACCCGGGATCACCACAGGAACAAAGCCTTGACATGTGGAATAAAATGACATTGGCGCCTGTCGTGGCGTGTGATACCTTGGAAACATATCATCTGTCTCGTTTTTGGGGGAGGATGCCATGCATCAGCTTGTGATTCGGAATATGGAGGATGTGTCTCCGGGAACAAGAACATTTCGGGGAAACACCGTCACATCAAGGCCGGTGATTTCAGGGGATGTCATCATCTGCCCGGCCACGCCGGAGGGCGCCCATCTGCTCAAGAACACATCGGAAACAGAGGTTCTGGTGTATCTCAATGTTTCCACCAATCTGCTTCCGGACATCATGCATCTGCCGGATTCCGGCGAAGGTATCGTTTTTACCAGGGAGGGCAGCTTCCCGCTGAAACGCGAGGCGCAGACATGAGAATTCTCAAAGCGGCCGATTATCAGGGCATGTGCCGCATGGCGGCCAACATCCTGTCCGCCCAGGTGATTCTGTTTCCCGACAGTGTGCTCGGCCTTGCGACCGGGTCCACGCCGCTGGGGGTCTATGAGCAGCTGGCCACCTGGTATGAGAAGGGGGATATCGATTTTTCCCGAACCCGCACCGTCAATCTGGACGAGTACTGCGGGCTTGCGCCGGATCATCCGCAAAGCTACCGGTACTACATGAACCTGAACCTCTTTCACCGCATCAACATCCCCATGGGAAACACCCATCTGCCGGATGGCCGCGCGGCGGATGTCGCCGCGGAGTGCGCGCGGTACGACGCTTTGATTGAGTCGCTGGGCGGCATCGACATGCAGCTGCTCGGCATTGGCCACAACGGGCACATCGGGTTCAATGAACCGGATCAGGCGTTTGGCAGGCGGACCCATTGCGTGGCGTTGAATGCGCGAACCATCGAGGCCAATGCGAGGTTTTTCGGTGACGTGTCGGAAGTGCCGAAAACTGCCATATCCATGGGGATCCGTTCCATCATGCAAGCCAAAAAAATCCTGCTGGTGGTCAGCGGTGGGGACAAGGCTGACATTCTGGACCAGTCGCTGAACGGCCCGGTCACCCCCGCGGTGCCGGCATCCATTTTGCAGCTTCACCCGGATGTCACCATTGTTGCCGACACGGCCGCGCTGCAGGCCCTGAAAGGATGAGACAGATGAAAATAGGCGTGAGCTCCTACAGTTTCCACCAACTGGTGTCCACGGGGGTCATGACCCAGTTGGAAATCATCGAAAAGGCCAGGGAGATGGGGTTCGATGTCATCGAATTCTCCACCTTCACCCTGCCGGAGGGCGAAACACCGCTTTCCTTTGCGCCCAAGGTGCGGGCCGAGTGTGATCGGGTTGGCCTGAAGGTGGCCAATTACACCATCTACGCGGATTTTCTCAATGGTTCGGGCGGCGATTGGCAGGCCGAAGTGGAACGCCTGAAGGAAGAAGTGCAGGTGGCCGCAATCCTGGGCTCTCCCGGCATGCGGCATGACGCAACCTGGGGCCCCGCCAGGGAGCGGCCGGGCGCAAGGAGCTTCGATGCCCTGTTGCCTGTCCTGGCCAAGGGTTGTCGTGCGGTCACGGAATACGCGGCCGGACTCGGCATCCGGACCATGGTGGAGAACCACGGCTACTTCGCCCAGGACAGCGGGCGGGTGGAAAAGCTGGTTGCCGCGGTGGATCATCCGAACTTTGGCTTGCTGGTGGACATGGGGAATTTCCTGTGCGCGGATGAGGACCCGGCGATCGCTGTGGGGCGCGTACTCCCGTACGCATTCCATGTCCATGCCAAGGATTTTCACGTGAAATCCGGCATGGAACCCAATCCGGGAGAGGGGTGGTTCCCCAGCCGGGCGGGCAACCACTTGCGCGGGGCCATCATCGGGCATGGCAACGCCCCGGTGGCACAGTGCGTGCAACTGCTCGAGCGCGCGGGTTATGACGGGGTGCTGTCTGTGGAGTTCGAGGGTTTGGAGGACCCCCTCAAGGGGATTTCCCTGGGACTCGCGAATCTTCGCCGGTTTCTTTCGCGGGCACGGGAGACATGAGCCTCAGAGGGTTTGTTTCGCCGGATAGACCATTTTGAGCATGATGGGTGTGACGATGGTGGTGACCACAACCACCAGGATCAGCGGCGCGGTGAACAGCGCCGGCATCAGCCCGAGGGCCAATCCCTTGTTGGCGACAATCAGCGCCACCTCGCCGCGGGAGACCATGCCGGTGCCGACCTGGATGGATTCCTTGGTGTTGCAGCCGGAAAGCCTTGCGCCCAGACCACACCCGAGGATCTTCGACAAGATGGCGACCACCAGCAGGACCACGGTCAGCAGCAACAGGGACCAGCTCAAATCAACCTTCTCAATGCTCAATCCCACGCTCGCAAAGAACATTGGGGCGATCAGGATGTAGGAGAGGATGTCAAACCTGCGGTTGATGAAATGAACCTGCCGGGTGTTTGACAGCACCAACCCCGCAATGAAAGCGCCGGTGATGTCCGCGACCCCAAACCATGCCTCCGCAATCCAGGCCAGGATGAGACAGAAAGAAAACGCAACCAATACGTAGCGGCGGCGTTCGCGCTGTTCGCCGGTCAGGCGCTCGAACACTTTGTAGAAGATGAATCCCACAACACCCGCAAACAGGAAGAAGAGTACGATTTTCAGGAGTACGGGCCACAAACTGACAGAGGTGTCGGACATGCCGGTGACGATGGTGAGCAACACAATGCCCAGCACATCGTCGATCAGTGCGGCACTGAGAATGATGGTCCCGCTCTTGGAATTGAGATGCCCCAATTCTTTGAGTGTTTCAACCGTGATGCTGACAGAGGTTGCGGTGAGCACCACCCCGATGAAAACATTCTGCAGGAAGGTTTTTTGATCCATGTTGGCAAATCCGCCATTGAAGGCGCCTGCCACCAGGAATCCCCCGACGATGGGAAGCAGGACACCCATTGCGGCTGTGGCCAGCCCGGATTTCCCACTGTTCTTCATCTCCTTGAGATCGATTTCCATGCCGGCGGAAAACATGAGCACAATGACGCCGAGTTCGGCAAGCTTTTTGATGAAATCCGTCTCGTGAATGACACCGAGCAGTGCAGGGCCCATGACAACCCCGGCCACCAGCGCGCCGACCACCTGGGGCATTCGGATGCGTTTGGAAAAAATACCAAAAACCTTGGTTGAGATAAGGATGATGGCCAAATCCAGAAGAAAATGGTAGAAATCATGGGTTCCTGCAGCTGTTTCCATTTTGTCTTCTCCTCCTGCTGTCATGAAATCAAAAACGACCCAGTTTTTCACTATAACAAATTTGCAAATGGATTGCAACGAATTGCTTTGCGCTACTTTTCTGTTCCCACCGATGGCTTCCGCTCAACCCAAAAGAATGCACAAAAATGAAAACATTTGGAAACCTCGCCGACAGGCTGGTGTCGGCCCGATTGAATCAGGTATAATTGATGTCACGGGACACGTTCCGATGTATCCGGACGCACCCTGCAGGATCTTCCATTGCCTTGTGATGGGAAGATGGCATCCCCATCTGCGGAAAGGGGCTTGAGATGTTCGACAAGCTAAAAGCCAGGTTCGAAAACTGGATGAACCCAAAGGATGAGATTTCACCGGATTTCCTTTATCGGCGCCTGTTCGAGAGGCAGGAAATGCGGGATGGCCTGATGCCGGTCTCTCCGGGGGCCGATGCGCTGGGCAGGATTTGCGGCACGGAGGTTGCCAACCGGCCGGTTCAGGTGGCCATCATCCGGCTTGTTGGTCCGGTTTGCACCCCGGAACATTTGGCCGTGGTGCTCGATGCCTGCCGAAGAACCAGTGATTCCGAAGAGGCATTGCTGATGACGGACAAGTGCAGCCAAGTGATACTGGTGTTTTTCATGGATGCCATTTGGGAAGACCAATGCCGGGACATGCTGGCGGATGTGCGCAAGGTTTGCGTGGCGCAAATGCCCAAGGAGAACCTGTGCATCACCATCGGCAATGTGGTTGACACCACGGAGGATCCGCTGGGTGCATGGCGTGCTTCCTATCGTACCGCGGTGGGCTTGCAGGACTACCGGTATGTCAAGCCAAAGGGTAAAATCATCTCCTACGCGGACATTGTCAGCCGGCGCGACATCTATCCCAAAGGGTTCCAGTTCCGGTTCGATCAGTTGCGTGCCCACATAGAGGATCTGGATTCCGGTCGCCTGGCCGAATGGCTTTCCGGAGTCTACAGCTTCTTTTCACCGAACGACTTGCCGGCGCTGGGGTTGTGCATCCACCTCACGCTGGAGATCGTGGTCAACGCAGTATCCCTTTTCAGGGAGAAAGGGTTGCTGGCGGAATCCTATTTGCAGCCACCGGAGACCCTGGTGCTCGAGGTGTTGTCCCAGGAAAGCCCGGAGCAGCTGTACCAGTGGGTCACCGGGTTCCTGGAAACCTGTCGCAAGGTGCTTGTTGAGCAGGTTGGGGAACCGGTGGGCGTATAACGGGCGTGATTTTCCGCATATCACGACAACCGGCAGGGATGCCGGAAGAACGGGTATTTAACATGAATCCAACAGACGGGGCCTTGCGCCCCGTTTTTTGTTTCGCTAATATATGGATATGCGAATATAAGAATAAAAGTCGTCGTGGAAATCCAGAGAGGATGGTGGGTGATGAAGGACACGGCCGAAATCATGAAAGCCTTGTCGGATGAAACGCGTTTGCGTATTCTTCATCTGCTTCATGGCCGGGAATTGTGCGTGTGTGATCTGGTGGAGGGGCTGGGCCTGTCCCAGGCCAAAGTGTCGAGGCATCTCGCGGTGCTCCGGGCGGCGGGGCTGGTGGTGGATGAGCGCCGGTCCCAGTGGATGTACTACCGCCTGTTTGACGGATGGTGGATGCCGGTACTGGATCGGCTCATCGAGGTGCGGGCGGCGGCCACTGAAATTGCCGTTGCCGACGAGGTGAGGCTTTCCCGGTGGCTGGAACGCAAGGGAGCCCATTGCTGAGGCGCCCGGGGACGGACGTGTCGGAAGAATTCGTGCATGATCCGGGTCAAGTCGGTTCAAGACAGGAGGAAAAGATGAAGCTTCGAGTCATCGGGGCCGTGGCGGCGGGCACGTCGGCGGCGGCCAAAGCCAGACGCAACAGTGAGACAGACGACATCCGCATCTACGAGATGGATACGGACATCTCCTATTCCGCGTGCGGCATGCCGTACTGGATTGGGGGTGAGGTGGACACCATGGCGCAGCTGGTGCCAAGGGACGCCGCCTATTTTCAGAAGCGGTACGGGGTGGATGTCCGAACCGCACACCGTGTCCTGAAGGTGGATCCGCAGGCAAAAACCATGCTTGTGGAACAACTGGACACGGGGGAGCGGTTCACGGACACCTATGATCGGCTGATTCTGGCCACTGGTGCCACGCCGGTTCTGCCGCCCATCCCCGGGGCGGATGCACCCAATGTGTTTTTGGTCCGCAACCCGCAGCGGATGCGCGCCCTGCAGGCGTGGCTCGAAAAAGCGAACCCACAAAGGGCGTTGGTGGTCGGTTCGGGGTTCATTGGTCTGGAGATGGCGGAAAACCTTTCGAAACGGGGCCTGCAGGTGGATGTCGTGGAGATGGCGGATCACCTGATGAAGCCGCTGGATCCGGATGTGGCCATCTGGGTGCAGGAGGCGCTTGAAAAGCATGGTGTCGGGGTTCATCTTTCCGATGCGGTGGCGTCTTTTGCTGGCGCATCCATGACAGGCGCGCCTGTTGAGGGTGTGCCTGTTGAGGGTGTACCTGTTGAGGGTGTGCCTGGTGAAAGCGCACCCGTTGACCGCGCGGTGCTGCGCAGCGGGAAAACCCTGCAGGCGGACGTGGTCATCATGGCAGTCGGCATCCAGCCCAATGTATCGCTGGCCAGGGAAATGGGAGTGGTCCTGGGGCCCACAGGCGCCATCGCGGTGGACGGGCGGATGCGGACGAACCTGCCGGATGTCTATGCCGCCGGGGATTGCGCGGAAAGCCTGCATGGCGTCACCGGAAAACCCTTCTGGCATCCGCTGGGGTCCACGGCAAATAAGATGGGCCGCATCGCGGGCGATCAGGTGTCCGGGGGTGATTTGACCTTCCGCGGCACGTTGGGGACCGGCATCTTCCGTCTGTTTGACGCGACGGTGGCGCAAACCGGGCTGTCGGAAAAGGAAGCCCTTCGGGAGGGATATGACGTGGCGGTGTGCCACAACATCAAGCCCGACAAGCCGGAGTATTTTGGTGGCGAGGAGATGCTCATCAAGGCCGTCGCGGACAGGAAGACCGGCAAACTCCTCGGTGCGCAGATTGTCGGCGGTGCCGGTGTGGACAAGCGGATTGACGTGCTGGCCACGGCCATCACCTTCGGTGCGAAGGCCGAGGATCTGATGCATCTGGACCTTGCGTACGCACCTCCGTTTTCCACGACAAAGGATCCCGTGATCTACACGGGGATGATTCTGGCCAATGATCTGTCCGGCTCACGGCCGTTGATGACGGCGGATGCGTTGCTCGACAGGGAGGCGGCCGGAGAGGTGATACAGGTTGTGGACGCGCGGGTGGAGAAGCAGTACGACAAGTCCCATGTGTCACAGGCCCGCAGCCTGCCGCATGAGAAAATTCGCGAGGCCGCGGCCACCCTCGACCGGGACGTGACGGCCGTCACCTACTGCAACAAGGGTGTCACCGGCAATGCCGCGCAAAACATCCTGAAAAACTGTGGTGTCCGGCAGGTCTACAATCTCTCGGGCGGTCACAAGCAGTACGAGAAGATACGAAAAATGAGAGGGCATCAGGTATGAAGGAAGCAGGCATGAAAGAACCAGGTATGAAAGAAGCAGGCGTGAAAGAACGGGGCATGAAAGAAAAAGAGAGGAGCGAACAAAGCGGGAATGCGGGCGGCATCGGCCTGTTTGAAAAAACCCTGTCCCTGTGGGTGTTGGGCTGCATGGTGGCTGGTATTCTGATTGGGAAATTTCTGCCGGCCATCCCTGATTTCCTGGGAAAGTTCGAGGTGGCGAATGTCTCCATCCCCATCGCCATCCTGATTTGGCTGATGATTTACCCCATGATGCTGAAGGTGGATTTCGCGTCCATCCGCAAGGTGGGCGAAAATCCGAGGGGATTGTATGTGACGTGGACCGTGAACTGGCTCATCAAGCCGTTTACCATGTATGCCATCGCATGGGTGTTCTTCTTTGTGGTTTTCAGGCAGTGGATTGGTGCCGAACTGGCCAGGGATTATTTGGCCGGCGCCATTCTGCTGGGGGCGGCACCTTGCACGGCCATGGTGTTTGTCTGGAGCCACCTTACCCGTGGGAACCCGGCGTATACCGTGGTGCAGGTGGCCTCGAACGACCTGATCATCCTGCTGGCCTTCACGCCCATTGCGGGGTTGTTGCTGGGAATTGGTGGCATCACCGTGCCATGGCTGACGCTGCTGCTCTCCGTGGTGCTGTTTGTGGTGATTCCGCTGACTGCGGGCATGGCCACCCGCCATTTTCTGGTGGCGCGACACGGTCTGGCGTGGTTTGAAGGAACCTTTCTGCCAAAATTCCACTACACCACCATTGGCGGATTGCTATTGACACTGATCATCATTTTCTCGTTCCAGGGTCATGTGATTCTCGAGAATCCGCTCCATATCCTCCTCATCGCCATCCCCCTGACCATCCAGACCTTTCTGGTTTTCTTCCTGGCGTATCTGGCATCCCGAAAGCTCAAGCTGCCCCATGATGTGGCCGCGCCGGCCGGGATGATTGGCGCCTCGAACTTTTTCGAGCTGGCTGTGGCCGTTGCGGTGACTTTGTTTGGCACACAATCTCCGGTTGCTCTGGCCACCATTGTGGGTGTGCTGGTGGAAGTGCCCGTGATGCTGATTCTGGTGTCGATTGCGAACCGGACCACCCGTTGGTTTGATGGGGTCAGACCCCCTTCCTCGGCGCAAGGGTGATGCCTTCCTCATTGGCGAAAGTTGTCAGGGCGGTCCGGATGCGGGCCGCTTTTCTTATTGCCAAAACGGGAAAAAGTCGATAGACTTGTGGCAATCCCCCAAGACTCTTGGGGGAGGGTGTCTTTCTCTCAGGTCATGGAGGCCCAACATGTCAACCTTTCTCGAACGGCTGAACAGACTGGACGCGCAGGAGCGGACTGTCCTGACGCATTTGCGCTATGGGGGTCCGGCCACGCGTCAGCATCTGCAGGAACGGCTGGGCCTGTCTTCCAGTTCCATGGCGCGAATCACGGGGACGCTTGTCTCCGAAGGATTCATTGAAGCGGTGGGTGAGGCGGCGTCCGGCGGTGGCCGCAAGGCCGTATTGTATGGCATGGGACGGAATCATGGGATGCTTGTGGGCGTGGAACTCTCCCGGACGGAAGTGCGTGTCCGGTTCACCCGCCCCACCCTCGAACCGATGGATCAGTTTCTTTTTCAGCTCACCAACCGGGATGATCCGAAGAAAACCGTTTGCCGCATCACGGAAGGAATCCGGAAAACCCTGTCGCGCCTGGAGATCAGCCCTGCGGAGATCCCGGGTGTGGGCCTTGGCACGGCTGGTCAGGTTGCGCGCGACAGTGGCATGCTGCGCGACAATGCCGGATATCTGCATGAGGCCTGGCAGGGGGTGCCCCTTTCCCGGATGATGTCCGAAGCACTTGGCCTTCCCGTGTTTGCAGACAACGGAGCCAACATGGCCGTCCTCGCGGAACGCCTTGCCGGCGGCGGCAAAGGCATGGAGCCGCTTGCATATGTCCATCTTGGCATGGGGGTCCGTACCGGTGTCTTTTCCGCCGGCCGCCTGCTCCGCCATGTCGGGGAGGAGACGGATGCCTTTGGCCATCTGACGGTTGATTTGCATGGAAGAACGTGCCGTTGCGGCAATCGTGGATGTATGGAAACGGTGGCGACGCTGCCCGCCTTGTCCACGTTGCTGGGATGTGATATTGAAGACGCCGCCTCCATGCCCCGGATGGTGACAAATGCTCTGCAATCTGCCGAAGAAGCCGGGCACCCCGGCCATGAAGTGGTGGCACAGGCGGCGGCGGCCTTCGGCGCCGGTCTTGCCGTGCTGGTGCGGTTGTTGGATTTGCGTCTGGTGATTCTCAGCGGACCCGTGGTTCGCGGCTCCAATCACTATTTCAATACCGCGGTCACTGCCGCGCAGCAGTTCCTCAAGCCATTGGCGCGTGCGCCGGTTCGGTTTCAAAAGGGGGGGCGGTTTGATGAATGGGGCATTGCCACCGGCGCCGCCGCGTTTGTGCTCGATACGCTGTTGAAGGGAGAGGGATCTGAATGAGACAGAAACAGGCTGTGGAAACACAGCTGCGGGAACAGGGGCTTGAAGCGGGAAGGGTCACCTGCCCCACGCTTTTTTCGGTATTCTTCAAGATTGGATTGTTCACCTTTGGCGGCGGGTACGCCATGATTCCGCTGATATCCAGGGAATTGGTGGAGAAACGGAAGTGGATCGACGAACAGGAAATTGTGGATGTGCTGGCGCTGGCGCAATCGGTGCCGGGCGCGGTGGCCATCAATGCCGCCACGCTCATGGGAAGGCGGCTGCACGGCACGCGGGGTGCGTTGGCCGCGACAACAGGCGTGATTCTTCCCTCCTTTGTCATCATC
This sequence comes from Bacillota bacterium, assembly GCA_023459915.1. GTDB lineage: Bacteria > Bacillota > Clostridia > DSM-8532 > DSM-8532 > JAEWSN01. Next base: position 68,417 of record JAEWSN010000207.1, on the reverse strand, counting down.
ACCCTCATCGCCGCGTTTTTCTCCCGGTTTCAGGACGCGCTGGTGGCACAGGCGGCCTTCCGGGGGCTTCGCCCTGCCGTGGCGGCATTGCTGGTGCTGGCGGTCTGGAAGGTTGGGAAAAGCTCCGTGCGCGACGGGCTTGGCTGGGCGTTGGCGGTTGTCGCCACCTTTGCGGTGGTGGTGCTGCGTCTGCATGCGCTGTATGCCATTGTGGGCGCGGCTGTGGTTGGCATCGCGCTGCATGTTTTCTCACCGGCCTGGATGGCGCGCCTGATGGCCGGGGACCGCAAGGTGCAGCCGGACGAGGATCGCAACTTTGAGGAACCACCGGCACCAAAGGCTGCGTCAGGCCATGCGCCGGCCGCAGCACCGGATGAGCCGAAAGGGGGTGCGTCATGACCTTTCTGCTCTTGTTCGGAACCTTTTTCAAAATCGGTTTGTTCAGCTTCGGTGGCGGCTACGCCATGATTCCGCTGATCCAGCACGAACTGGAGGTCCATGGCTGGATGACGGCCGCGCAGTTTGTGGACGTCATTGCCATTGCGGAAATGACACCCGGACCGATTGCCGTCAACGCGGCCACTTTCGTGGGGTTTCATGTGGCCGGTGTGTTTGGCGGTCTGGTGGCCACGCTGGGTGTCGCCATGCCGTCGCTGCTGCTCATCCTGTTCCTGTACGCCTTCTTCTTCAGGTACCGGACCCATCCGCTGCAGAAATCCATTTTTCATTGCATCCGCCCGGCGGTGACAGGCCTGATTGCCGCTGCCGCCATCTCCATTTGCCAAACCGCCCTGTCCCGGGTGCCGGAACACCGGGCCTTCTGGCCTTCCCTGTTCTCCAATCCGCTGGCAGCGCTGGATTGGACCGGTATCGTGTTGTTCGGGGTGTTCCTGTTGCTGCTGGGACGCTGGAAAATGCATCCTGTGCTGCTCATCGGGTTGGCAGCCGTTGCCGGCATTGTGCTGTATGCCGGGATTCCGGCGCTTGGGTGACAAGCCGGAGACCACATGGGAGGGAAAAAATGCCACCACTGAGCCTGCTCATCAAGCCCGCCTCCAGTCTGTGCAATCTGGATTGCCGCTATTGCTTCTACCACGATGTGGCGGAAAACCGGGCAACCCCGTCGCACGGCATCATGTCGGACGAAGTGTTGGAAACGCTGGTCAGGAAGGCGCTGGCTTTTACCGATGGGGACTGCACCTTTGCCTTTCAGGGGGGTGAGCCCACGGTGGCCGGTCTGCCCTTTTTTGAGCGTGTGGTGGCGCTGCAGCGGCAGTACAACACGAAGAAGGTGCGTGTCCACAATGCCATCCAGACCAATGGGATCGCCATCGATGCCGCATGGGCGCGTTTTCTTGCCCAAAACCACTTTCTCACCGGCATTTCACTGGACGGGCCGAGAGATGTCCATGACGCCAATCGGGTGGACGCAAGGGAGAAGGGGTCGTTTGATCGTGTCATGGCGGCGATTGCGCACCTTCGTGCCGCCGGAGCCGACTTCAACATCCTTACGGTGGTCACCGGCTGGTCCGCCCGGCATGCGGCGAAGATCTACCGGTTTTTCAAGCAGGAGGGATTTGGCTACCAGCAATACATCCCCTGTCTGGATCCACTGGGGGAACCACCCTTTTCCCGTCCCCACTCGCTCACGCCGGAGCGGTACGGCACATTTCTGGTTGCCCTGTTCGACCTGTGGAAGGAAGATGCGCTCCGTGGAACGCCCGTGAGCATCCGATGGTTCGACAACCTGGCCGGCATGCTGCTCGGCGCGCCACCGGAGGCCTGCGGCATGTCCGGCCGCTGCTCCTGCCAGTTTGTCACCGAGGCGGATGGCGGTGTGTACCCCTGTGATTTCTATGTGCTGGACGAGTGGAAAATCGGGAACATCCTGACGGACGGGTTTGCGCAAATGCGTGCATCCGAGGCGGCGGAACGCTTCATTGACATGTCCCTGCCGGAGGATCCCGCCTGTACGGCATGTCCGTGGCGAACGCTGTGCCATGGCGGATGCCGGCGCTATCGGGAGCATTTCGACACACCCGGCCGGATGCCGGGTCTGAACCTGCATTGTGAGGCCTATCGGACATTCTTTGCCCACGCATTGCCTGGATTGCGGCAGGTCGCCGCTTTATATGGAAGGAGGACCCCATCATGAGAATCCTGTTTCTGGACCTCGACACCCTGCGGCCCGACCATCTCGGGTGTTACGGCTATCCCCGTGACACCTCCCCGAACATCGACCGCATTGCCGCCCAAGGCGTCCGGTTCGACAACTACTACTGCTCGGATGCACCCTGTCTGCCCTCGCGGGCCGCGTTGATGAGCGGCCGCTTCGGCATCCACACCGGGGCCATCGGACATGGCGGCACCGCGGCCGACTTCCGGCTCGAGGGCCCGCCACGCGATTTCAAGGACATGCTGGCCACCGAAAGTCTGCCCACCGTGTTCCGACGCGCCGGGTATCGCACGGCGTCCATCAGCCCGTTTGCCGAACGCCACTCCGCGTGGACCTTCTATGCGGGATTCACGGAAATGTACAACACCGGCAAGAGCGGCGGGGAGTCCGCGGAGGAGATCACACCGGTCGCGCTGGACTGGATTGAGCGCAACGCGACGCAGGATGACTGGTTCCTCCATATCAACTACTGGGATCCGCACACCCCCTACCGGGCGCCCGAAGCATTTGGAAATCCCTTTGCCGAGGATCCGTTGCCCGAATGGCTCACCGATGATGTGCTGGCCGCCCACCAGAAGCTTGTGGGGCCGCATGGGGCACGGGAAATCAACATGTATGACAATCGGGAGAATCCGCAGAACCCGCGTCAGCCGGGAGAGACGCGGGACAGAAAAGGATTGCGCCGTGTGATGGACGGCTACGATTGTGGTATCCGGTATATGGACGGGCATATTGGACAACTGTTGCAGGCACTGGAACAAAAGGGTGTGCTCAACGACCTGGCCATCATCGTCACCGCCGATCATGGCGAGAATCTGGGTGAACTCGGCATTTATGCCGAGCATGCCACCGCGGATCAAATCACCTGCCGCATTCCCATGATTGTCCGCTGGCCGGGCGGCGTGCAGGGACATGTGGATGCCGGCCTGCACTACAACCTGGACCTTGCGCCCACGTTGGCGGAGTTGTTCAGCCAACCCCGGATGAAGAGCTGGGACGGGCAGAGCTATGCCGGTGTGCTGACAACAGGCGCGGATTGTGGCCGGGAGCATCTGGTGTTGAGCCAGAACGCGCATGTCTGCCAACGCAGCGTGCGGTTTGGCGACTGGCTGTACATCCGGACCTACCACGACGGGTACCACCTGTTCCCCCAGGAAATGCTGTTCAACCTGGCGGAGGATCCCCACGAGCAGCACAACCTGGCGGCTTCGCGCCGGGATGTCTGCCTGGAGGCCGTGTACCGGTTGAACGGGTGGCATGACGACATGATGCGGACCATGTCCTCGCCCATCGATCCCATGCGGATTGTGATGCAGGAAGGCGGACCATTCCATGCGCGCGGGCATTTGAAGGCATATTGCGACTATCTGGAGCAAACCGGGCGCGCTGAAGCGATCCCGGAGCTCAAACGGCGTCATCCCGGCGAGTTCGCGTAACGGCTTGAACCGATGGCTTGAACCGATGGCTTGGCCGGTGGCGGGCTTGTGGATGCGGGTGCGGAACCCGTGTATCCACTGCCCTTCCACCGGCTCCCAAACTCCGTTCTGGCGGAGCTGGAGGAAAAATGGACAAGCGGAAGCCACCTCATTTGCTGATATTCAACCCGGATCAGTTCCGTGCCGACGCGCTGGGCCATCTGGGCAACCCGGCGGCGATCACACCGAATCTGGACCGGCTGGCGCAAACAGAGGGTGTTTCTTTCCGGAACGCCTTTTGCCAGAACCCGGTGTGCACGCCCAGCCGCTGCAGTTTCATGACCGGCTGGTATCCCCATGTTCATGGGCACCGCACCATGTTCCACATGCTGCATGCCCATGAACCGGTGCTGCTCAAAACCCTCAAGGACGGGGGCTACACCGTCTGGTGGGGCGGCAAGAACGACCTGGTGCCGGGAAAGGACGGGTATGAAGACTTTTGTGACGTGAAGCATCCGGAGGAAGCCGTCGCGCCAAACCTCCATGTCTCGCAGGACTGGCGCGGGGACAGGGAGGGAGACAACTGGTTTTCCTTCCATGCCGGCAAACTGACGGATGTGGTGGCGGGGAGCGGGGATGGCCGGATCCCCCCGCACCGCCCGGATTCGGACTGGGCACATGTGCTCGGGGCCATCGACTTCATTCGGAACGCTCCGGATGACAAGCCGGTGTGCCTGTATCTGCCGCTGGGCTATCCGCATCCCCCCTACGGGGTGGAGGACCCCTGGTATTCCGCCATCAACAGGGAGAAGGTGCCGCTGCCGCTGCCCGAACCGGAGGGCTGGGTCGGCAAACCCTCGCTGCTCAAGGGCATCCGGGAGCGGCAGCGTCTGCGTGACTGGACCCCCGAACGGTTCCGGGAACTACGGGCCACCTATTACGGCATGTGCAGCCGGCTGGACACGCAATTCGGCCTGCTGATGGACGCACTCAGGGAAAAGGGGTTGTACGATGACACCGCGGTCTTCGTGTTCAGCGATCATGGCGACTTCACCGGAGACTACGGATTGGTGGAAAAAACCCAGAACACCTTTGAGGACTGCCTGACCCGTGTGCCGTTCCTGTTCAAGCCCCCGGCGGATGTGTCCTGTGTGCCGGGGATCCGGGACGCGCTGGTGGAGCTGGTTGATTTTCCGGCGACCGTGGAGGCGCTGTGCGGCATCACGCCCGCGCACACCCATTTCGGAAAGTCCTTGCTGCCGCTGGCCGCGGGAGACACGCAGACGCACCGGGATGCCGTGTTTTGCGAAGGTGGCCGGATTCATGGCGAAACGCATTGCATGGAACACGGCATTGAAAATCCGGACAATCTGTACTTCCCCCGAGTGGGGCTGCAGCAATCCGAAGGCCCGGAGCATACCAAGGCGGTCATGGTTCGGACACACACGCACAAGTATGTGCGCCGGCTGTACGAATCCGATGAACTCTACGACCTCACCGCGGACCCCGGCGAGCGGCACAACCGCATTGATGACCCGGCCCTGGCCGGGGTGCTTGGCGAACTCAAGGAGCGCATGCTCACCTTTTTCCTCGAGACAGGCGATGTGGTGCCGCACGAACCGGATTTGCGCGGCTGACGCGTGGAACGCACCTGCGCGGGAATTGAACCTTACACGGGATTGCGCGAATCCCAACTCCGGGGGAACCACAGAAAGAGAGGCTGTCATGGAATCTGGACAACGTCCGAACATTCTGCTCATCACATTGGACCAGCAGCGTTTCGATACCATTCGTTCGCTGGGCAACCCGTTTATCCGGACCCCGCATATGGACCATTTGGTGCGCAATGGGGTTGCCTTCACCAGCGCCTATTCGGACTGCCCGGTCTGCATTCCGGCGCGATGGACCATCATGAATGGCTTGCGCGCGGCAAGCTACCAGCACGCCTATTATCAGGATCGCGATCCCCTGGCGGTGGATCCCGCGCGTTCCCTGCCGGGATTGTTGTCCGGAGCGGGGTATCAGACGCACGCGGTCGGCAAGATGCATTTCTGGCCGGAACGTGCCCGCTATGGGTTCGATTCCGTCCGTCTGCCACGCGATTATTACCGCTACATGGAAAAGCACCCGCATCTGGGTCGTCCCATGATGCATGGCGTGGGGCAGAACGAAATGTACCCAACCATGGCGACGGTGGCCGAGCCGCAGACCCTCACGGCATGGACGGTGGAGGAATCCATCGATTTTCTGGAAACGCGGGATCCCACCTGTCCGTTCTTCCTCTGGACAAGTTTCTCCAAACCGCATCCGCCGCTGGATCCGCCGGAGCCCTACTACAGCATGTACCGGGGAAAACCGGTGCCGGAGCCGGCCGTCGGGGACTGGACGGACAACCTGCACGACAAGGCGGGACACATCTGGGACGACAGGGGACACCCGGACGACTTCCTGCCAAGAGATGTCCGGGATGACGCGCTGCGTGCCTATTATGGGCTCATCACACAGGTGGACTACAACCTGGGTCGCCTGTTCGCGCGCATGAATGAGATGGATTTGTGGGAGGAGACATTGATTCTGCTGACCTCGGATCACGGGGAGATGTTCGGCGACCATCATGGCTACGGCAAGGCCATGTGCTTCGAGGGAAGCGCCCATGTGCCATTTGTCGTGAAGCCGCCAAAATCGCTGGGCATCACGCCCGGAACCCGATGCGCGGTGCCGGTGGGCCTTTGCGATGTGCTGCCGACCGTCATGGCGGTGGCGGGGGTTTCGCTGGCCCATCATGATGTGCCGACGGACGGCGCCGATGTGCTGACGCTGATCGCGGAGGAAACACAGGCGCGGATGGCGCAGGGTGAACCGGTGCGATACGCGATGGGAGAGATTTCCGGGGATCATCCCAAGCACTTCATCACGGATGGCCGGTGGAAGTACATCCACCACCTCAATGGGGGTCAGACCCTGCTGTTCGATCTGCACGCCGATCCGAGGGAGCTGCACAATCTGGCGGAAGATCTCGAGGCGGCCGAGGTGCTGACACGGCTCGAAGGCGAGCTCAAGCACCGGTTGCGTGCGGTGGGGCATGCGGATTTGGACATCGGTGGTGCCTGGCGCGATCAGAAGGCGGATCCGGTCTGCCGGAAAAACGAATGCTTCCCAGGCCTGCATTCCACGCACTATGAAATCGATGTGCTGCACTGAACGCTCGCGGCGGCATCGAAACAGCCTGGCTGCCGGATGTGCTGGCAGCGCCGTCAGGAAAGGATCAACATGAACATCCTGTTTGCTTTTGCCGATGACTGGGGACGATATGCGTCTGCGTATGCCGACAGGGGGCCGTTTGGCGGCATTTCCCAACTGCTGGAAACGCCTGCGTTTGACCGGGTGGCCCGCGAGGGGGTCCTGTTCGAGAATGCGTATGTCACAGCCCCCAGCTGCACGCCTTGCCGCAGCTCGCTGCTCTCGGGGCGCTACTTCTGGCAGACGGGGCTGGGGGCCATCTTGCTGGGAGCTGTTTGGGATGAGACAATTCCCACCTTCCCGTTGGAGCTGGAGAAGAACGGCTGGTTCATCGGCCACACCTACAAGGTCTGGTCTCCGGGTAAGAGCTACAATGCGCCCTATGGCGGCAGGCGTACCGCTTACGAGGGAGCAGGTGTGCGCTTCAACCGGTTTTCCCATGAAGCCGTCCGGCGGGCGGATTCGGTGGGCATGCCGGCGGCAAAGCAGGAGCTGCTCGACGAGGTGCGTGACAATTTTCTCTCCTTCCTGGATGTGCGCCCGGAGGGGAAGCCCTTCTGCTATTGGTGGGGACCCACAAACACCCATCGCACATGGGAAAAGGGATCCGGCAAAAGCGTCTGGGGGATGGATCCCGAGCAGCTCAAATGCCGGATGCCCGCGTTCATTCCGGATGTTCCGGAGGTGCGTGGGGACTTCAATGACTATCTTGGGGAATGCCTCGCTGTGGATGCCGGCCTGGAGGTGTTGTTGTCCTGCCTGGAGCAGCGTGGCGAACTGGATGACACGCTGGTGATTGTCAGCGGTGATCATGGGATCCCGGGCATGCCCCGCGCGAAGTGCAACCTCTATGACATCGGACTGCAGGTGCCGCTGGCTGTCCGGCTGCCGGACCGGATTCCCGGCGGCCGTGTGATAAGCGATTTCGTGAATTTGATGGACCTTGCGCCGACCCTGCTCGAGGCAGCCGGTGTGGCCATACCGGAGGGCATGACCGCCAGCAGTTTGTGGCCCGTCCTCACCAGTACCTCTGACGGGCAGGTGGAGGCCACCCGTAATTTTGTGGTCACCGGCCGGGAGCGGCATGTCGACACGGCACGGGAAGGCTGTCTTCCCTATCCGCAGCGCGCCATCCGCACCCGGGATCACCTGTTGATTGTGAATTTCGCGCCGGATCGCCATCCCATGGGAGATCCCGGATTGCTGTCGCAAGGGGGGAATCCCATTCCCTACGAGAGGCTGGAGGCGGATACCCATGTGGTGTATGCCGACATGGATGCCGGGCCCACCAAGGCATGGATGGTGTGGCATCGGGATCAGCCCCGGTGGCAGGGGCATGCGGCACTGGCTTTTGGAAAACGGCCCTTGGTGGAGTTGTACGACGTCACCCGGGATCCCGCGCAAATGCACAATGTGGCCGGGCAGGCAGCCTACGCCAAGGTGCAGTGGGAACTGGAGAATCGGCTGTTCCAATGTCTGGTGGCCCAGCAGGATCCACGTGTTGTGGAGGCGGAGCAAGGGCATGCCGGTTGCATGGAGGCATGGGATGGGGCGAGCTTTTCTGCTGGAGGGAGCCCGCCACGTGGACCCTTCAGCACACATGGAGAAACTGTTCCCGACTGCCGTTATGAACACGCGCCTTATGCAGGACCGCAACAGCCGTTTCAGCTTGCGCCGTTCGGATGGCCGGACGAAGGGTAAAAAGTCTGACAAGGACAACATCGGTATCGGAAAGGTGGCGGAACGTCATGCAGAACAGGGAGTTTCCCCGGAGCCCAAAACGTCCCAACATCCTGTTCATCCTGATGGATGACATGGGCTGGATGGATTTGGGCTGCCAGGGCAGCGCTTTTTATGAAACACCCGTACTGGACCAGCTGGCACGCGATGGGATGCGCTTTACGGATGCGTATGCCGCGTGTCCGGTCTGTTCTCCCACAAGGGCCAGCCTGATGAGTGGGAAGTACCCTGCTCGTGTCGGCGTGACAGACTGGATTGATCACAGCGGCGCGTATCATCCCTGCTATGGCAAACTGGTGGATGCGCCCTATTATCACCACCTGCCCCATGCGGAAACCAGTCTTGCCCGGGCACTCCATGATGGCGGCTACCAGACCTGGCATGTCGGCAAATGGCACCTTGGCCAACGCGCCCATTATCCCGAAACACACGGCTTCGAGGTGAATGTCGGCGGCTGCCATTGGGGACATCCCGCGCAGGGCTATTTCAGCCCCTATGGCATCGAAACCCTGCCGGAAGGACCGGAGGGCGAGTATCTGACCGACCGGTTGACAGAAGAGGCCATCCGGCTCATCCGCAGTCGAAACCGCACACAGCCATTCTTTCTGAACCTGTGGCATTATGCGGTGCATACGCCCATTGAGGCGAAGCCGGAGGACATCCGCTATTTTGAGGAAAAGGCGCGGCGGATGGGGCTGGATGTCAGCCCGCTTGAGGAAGGGGAATCATTTCCGACCGTGCAGAAGCAACACCTGCGCGTCACCCGGCGCCGACTGCAGTCCGATCCCGCCTATGCCGCCATGATCCGCAACCTGGACGAGAATACGGGGAAACTGCTGTGCGCGCTCCGGGAAGAGGGGCTGGAACAGGACACCCTGGTCATCTTCACTTCCGACAACGGCGGGCTGGCAACGGCGGAAGGCTCGCCCACCTGCAATGCGCCGCTCGCCGAAGGGAAGGGCTGGATGGCCGAGGGGGGCGTGCGTGAACCCCTGCTGGTCCGCTGGCCGGGAGTGGTGGCTCCGGAAAGCACTTGTGGCACGCCTGTCACCAGTCCCGATTTTTATCCGACGTTGCTCGAGGCCGCCGGGTTGTCATTACGCCCGGAACAACATCGGGATGGCGTCAGCTTTTTGCGCCTGCTGCGTGGGGAATCAATGACACGGGGACCCATCTTTTGGCATTATCCCCATTACGGCAATCAGGGAGGCACACCGGGAGCGGCTGTTCGTGACGGGGAATGGAAACTGGTGGAACAGGACGAGACAGGTGCCTGCAAGTTGTTCCAACTTCATGACGATGTGGGGGAAACCACCGATTTGGCAACGGTGCATCCGGAAAAAGCCGACCTCCTGCGCCGGCAGCTTGCAGCGTGGCGGCAGGAGGTCGGCGCCATCCATCCAAGAACAAGATGAGTTTTGTATTTCCAGGAAGAGGACGGATTGGGAATTTCCGGCGCATTACTTCTTGGGGAGCTGCTCAAACAATGGCACATTCGGGCAGTCCAGTTCCGGAGAGACCTCCGAGAGCGGCGCGGCCCAGCGGGCGGCGTTGATCAGGATGCGGCGGATGATGGGGTTGTAGTATTGCGGGTAGGTCTCGTGACCGGGCTGGAAATAGAAGATTTTTCCCTTCTCTCGCCGGAAGCAGCAGCCGCCACGGAATACGTCCCCGCCTTGGAACCACTCCAGGAAAACGAGTTCGTCCGGATCCGGGATGCCGAACCGTTCCCCGTACATTTCTTCCTCCGGCAGCTCGAAGGTGTCCGGAATGCCTTGCGTGATCATATGATCCGGCCGGATATTGAACAGACGCACTTTTTCGTCGGCCTCGCGCCAGCGGAGCCGGCAGGAGGTGCCGAGCAGGCGCTGGAAGATTTTGCTCGCGTGCGCGGAATGCAGCACAATCAGGCCCATGCCGCCAAGGACGCGTTCCTGCACACGGGTCACGATTTCATCCGAGACTTCCTGATGCGCGATGTGGCCCCACCAGATCAGGACATCGGTGTCGTTGAGCACATCCTGGGTCAAGCCGTGTTCGGGTTCGTCCAGCGTGGCGGTGCGGGTGATGAAGCCCGCGCTGTCCCCGCCGACCAGCGGATCGGCAAAGGCCGCGGCAATGGCCTTGTGGATGCCTTCGGGATATGCCTTTTGCACGGCGGCATCCGTCTTCTCGTGACGGTATTCGTTCCAGATGGTGACGCGAATGGGTTTCATGGAGACCTCCTCTTGGTCCGACGATTGGCGGTCGGCAGGGAGGTTGTTTGCAACGCCCTGTTGGGCTGCCGGCATCAACGATTCCTGCTGTCCGCCACCCCATTGTATGCCCCATGCCGTGTGTCCTGCAACCCAATCATATTGTGGTTTTAAAGGGGTCACACAAGCGAGTGGCAAGGCAAATGCAGTCACTTCAAGCGGATTGCATGGTTCGATTTCTCCGGTTTTCAGGGACTGCGATTTCTGGTACGATAAGGATCAACTCGTGTTTACAGACAACAGGAACACATCCGCGCTGTTGGCTGCGGCCTGCCCCACAGGGCAGCGTACAGCCAATATGGCCAGTTGTGCAAAAGAAAGAGGATTTCATGTCGCAGCACAAATCCGGACTGTCCCTCCCGTCCCTGGCCGCGCCCATTTTGCTGGAGAATGCGCTCCGAATGGCCATGGGCACGGTCAACGTGTTCATGCTGGGCCGGTATTCCGACAACGCGGTCGGCGCGGTGGGCGTGGCCACCCAATTCATCAACATGATGCTCATGATCTATTCGGTCGCCGCGTCCGGGGCGGCCATTGTCAGCAACCAGTATCTGGGCGCGGGGCAGGAGAAGCACGCGCGGCAGGTTGGCGCGGTTGCGGTATGGATGAGCGCGGCCATGGGCCTGATCCTCAGTGCGATGGTTTTTCTGTTTGCCGAGCCCATCATGGTTGTGATGAACCTGCCGCCGGAGCTGCTCGCGGATGGCACCACCTTCCTTCGGATTGTTGGCGGCACCTCCTTCATCCAGGCCATGACCGCCACCATGTCCGCAGTGGCAAGGAGCCACGGCATGGCACGGTTGCCCATGCTGATGGCCTTTGTGATGAACCTCATCAATCTGGCCGGCAACTGGTTTGTCATCTACCGTCCGGAGGTCATGCCGGTCACCGGCGTGGCCGGTGTTGCGACCGCCCAAGTATTTGCCGCCTTTTGCGGGTTCCTGCTGATGGTGTGGCTGCTGACCCGAAAGGTTGGCATCTCATTGTCCGTAAGGAACCTGTTCCCCACTCCGCGCAAGGAAATTGGGCAGATTTTGCGGGTGGGGCTTCCCGCCGGCATCGAGTTCTTCTCCTACAGCTTTGCCCAGATGATGAGCACCTATCTGGTGGGCATGCTGGGTGCGGAAGCCATCACCGCGCGCGTCTATGTGCAAAATATCGTGTTTTTTGTCTCCGTGTTCGCCTTGTCGGTGGGGCAGGCCTCCCAGATCATGGTGGGCCATCTGGTGGGATCCGGCCGTTTTGACGAGGCAAACCGCCGCAACTGGAAAAACCTCCGGATTGCCGTTGTGGCCAATGCCGGCCTGTCGCTGCTGGCCATGGTCTTCCGGCACCAGCTTGTGGGAGTCTTCACAGAGAATCCGGAAATCATCCGATTGGGTGGCATGATTCTGGTGGTGGACTTCCTGGTGGAGATTGGCCGGGCGACGAATGTGACACAGAACAACGCGCTGCGTGGCGCCGGCGATGTGCGGTTCCCCATGATGGTGGCCATCATCGCGATGTGGAGTGTGGGGGTGATGACATCCTGGCTGCTCGGCATTGTGGCCGGGTTCGGGCTGGTGGGGATCTGGCTTGGTTTCGCGCTGGACGAATGGGTGCGCGGCATCATCGTCATGTTCCGCTGGAGAGGTGGGAAATGGCGGAACATGCGGGTGGTGGAGAAAGAAACGGTGACCCCGTCGCCCATTGAGGGTGATGGCGTGGCATGATGTCGCAGGCAGCCCGGATGCAATGGCCATGATGGATTCATGGCCATTTTTGCGGAGATTCCGTGTACAATGAAGGAGTGACCCCACGGCATCCCATACATGGTTGGTCCATTCAATGACCCTGAGGCATCAGGAGAAGGAGGTTGCCCGTCATCATGAAACAGCTGACCATCGGCATTCTGGCGCATGTGGATGCGGGCAAGACCACCTTGTCCGAAGCCATTCTGTACGCGGCCGGAAAAATCGCAACGCCCGGCCGGGTGGACAACCGGGATGCCTATCTCGACACCTTTGAGCTCGAGCGAGCCCGCGGCATCACCATCTTCTCCAAGCAGGCCGTCTTTGACAGGGGGGATGTCCGGTTCACCCTGCTGGATACCCCGGGACATGTGGATTTCTCCGCGGAAATGGAGCGCACCCTGCAGGTGCTCGATTATGCCATCCTGGTCATCAGCGGGGCCGATGGCGTACAGGTGCACACGCGCACGCTTTGGCAATTGCTTGAACGATATGGGATTCCCGCGTTTCTCTTTGTCAACAAGATGGATCAGCCCGGAACGGATCGCGAACGGCTGCTGGCGGATCTGAAACGGCAGCTCGATGACGGCTGCATCGCGTTCGAGGGCAATCCCGCGATTCTTGATCAGCTCGCCATGTGCGGCGAGGACTTGATGGACGAGTATCTGGACACCGGCGGCATCGGGTTGGACAGCATGAAAGCCGCCATCTGGAACCGGCAGGTGTTTCCCTGCTTTTTCGGGTCGGCCCTGCGGCTTGACGGCGTCGACAAATTCCTGGACCTGATTGCCTCGCATGTCTTGATCCCTTCCCGGCCGCAGGCGTTTGGTGCCAAAGTGTTCAAAATCACACGGGATGAACAGGGCAACCGGCTCACGCATCTGAAACTGACCGGCGGGGTGCTCAGGGTTCGGGATCCCATTCGTCACGCGGATTGGGAGGAGAAAGTCACAGCCATCCGGGTCTATTCGGGCGACAGGTTCGAGTTGATGGGCGAGGTGGCGGCGGGTACGGTCTGTGCGGTGACCGGACTGACCCGGACCAAATCAGGAGAGGGATGGGGAGACGAGGAAGCCTCCGAAACCCCGGTGCTCGAACCGGTGCTGTCCTACCGGCTCCAGTTTCCCGATGGTACCGATCCCCGCCTGATGCTGCCCAAGCTGCGGTTGCTCGAGGAGGAGGAGCCGGAGCTGCATATCGACTGGAATGAACCGTTGCAGGAAATCCATGTGCGTCTGATGGGCGAGGTGCAGATGGAGGTGCTGCAGAGCATCGTCCTGGAGCGATTTGGCGCGGAGGTTGCCTTTGATGCCGGGCAGGTGCTGTACAAGGAGACCATCCGCTCCGTGGTGGAGGGCGTGGGCCACTTCGAACCCTTGCGGCATTACGCGGAGGTTCACCTGCTGCTCGAACCGGGGGAGCCGGGGAGCGGGCTGCAGTTCGGAACCGCCTGCAGTGAGGATCTGCTGGCGAAAAACTGGCAACGGCTGGTGCTGACGCATCTGGAGGAGAAACACCATGTCGGCGTGCTGACCGGTTCGGACATCACCGACATGCGCATCACGCTGGTGTCCGGGAAAGCCCACAACAAACACACGGAGGGCGGGGATTTCCGGCAGGCGACCTATCGGGCGGTTCGGCAGGGCCTGATGGAGGCGGAGTCCGTGCTGCTCGAACCCTGGTATGCCTTTACGCTGGTGTTGCCGGAGAAGGTGGTCGGCCGGGCCATGCACGATGTCGAGGGCATGCACGGCACCTGTGAGATTGCCGGGACGGATGGGGAGATGGTGACGCTCTCCGGCACCGCGCCGGTTGTCACCATGAAGAATTACCAGCAGACCGTCACCGCCTACACACGTGGTCTGGGGCGCCTCTCGTTGCGTGCCGGCGGGTTTGCGCCCTGCCACAACGCGGAGGAAGTGATGGCGGCCAGCGGGTATGATCCGGATCTGGACATGGCGAATCCCACCGGCTCCGTCTTCTGCACCCATGGCACGGGTTATTCCGTGGACTGGTGTGACGTGAAGGATCACATGCATCTGGAGGCGTTTCTGCGGCCGACACGGCCGGAAGGGGACACGGGGACGACGGCGCCCCCTTCCGGCTCCCAGGCACGGCAACTGAGCCTGGAGGAGATCCACAACATCCTGGAAAGCGCCCATTACGGGAACCGTGGAAAACGCTCCGCCTGGAAGCGGCGTGGTGTCAAGGAGGAACGGCGTTTCGAGACGTCCGCCCATATCAGCCGGAAAAAGGAAACCGATGAGGAATACCTGCTGGTGGACGGCTACAACATCATCCATGCCTGGCCGGAGCTGAAGACCCTGGCGGAGGCGAATCTGGACAGCGCCCGCAGCCATCTGCTCGACATTCTCAGCAATTACCAGGGCATCCGCAAATGCCATATCATCGCCGTGTTCGACGCCTACAATGTGCCCGGCCGGCGGGAGGAAATCACCGCGTTCCACAACATCCATGTGGTGTTCACCCGGGAGGCGCAGACGGCGGATCAGTATATCGAGCGGTTTGCCCATGTCAACAAGGACAAGTACCACATCACCGTGGCCACCTCGGACGGATTGCAGCAGATGATTGTCCGCAGCGCCGGCAGCGCGCTGCTTTCAGCCCGGGAGCTCAAGGTGGTCATCGACGAGGCGAACGAACAGCTGAAGCAGACGGTGGCAGCACGGCAGGACCTGACGCGCACGCGGTTGCGTGATACACTGTCATCTGAGGAAAAGGCGCGTATGAATGACGCTGCCGGCGACACATCGGAGGGAACGCATGAATGACGCTGCCGGCGACATATCGGAGGGAACGCATGCCAAGAGCACTGAGTCGTGATCATGGAGAGGATCGGGAGCTGGAGGGGTTGAGCGGATGGCTGATTCCGCTGGGCATGTTCCTGATATCCCTTGTCATCATTGCCGCGGTGAATTTTTTCACCACACTGTCCCCGCTGCTCGATCCGCTGGTGCAGGCCAATCCGGGCATGATGGGCGACGGGCTGATGGCCGCGGTCATCGGCAACACATTGGGCTATGCGCTGCTGTTTGGGCTCAGCGTGTGGGCGGTGGTGCTGTTTTTCATGCGGCACATCCGGTTCCCGGCGGTGATGGTGGGGGTGTTTGTTGTCAATACCCTGCTCAGTATCGCCGGTGTGCTGATCATGATCTGGCTGCTGCCGGGAGAATTGTTCTCTTACGATGTGGTGGTGGTCGCCGTCATCTCGGCCGTCCTTGGCGTGTTGTATCTGAAATTCTCCCGCCGGGTCAAACGCACATTTCAGAAGGGGCGCCCGTGGCGGCAAACCCCATGATTTTCCGCGGCCTGCGATGGCTGGCTTTGCTCGGCGGACTGTTGTTGCTGTTCCGTTTGTCCTGGGTTTCGGTCGACTATCATCGATATCGGGTGCGCGTGGATTGCTCGGGTGAAATGAAATCCTATCTGTTGCAAATCCGTGACGAGCCTCAGGCGTTGTCCGATGCGGGTCGAATCCCTGTGGAAGCGGACGGGTTCTTCGTGGTGGGACCCTATCTGCCCGAAGCGGAGCAATTCGCGCTTGTCGGCACGAAATGGTATCTTTCCACATCTTTTACCGATCATCTGTTTTCCGGATGGCTTTCCGAACGCGCGTATCTGGATGATGGCCGGCAGGTGTTGGTCTTTGTCATGGCTGGGCAGCCGGTATGCACGGCCGTTCTCGACCGGGCGGAGGGTGACTTTCTGGGGTCAGACCCCCTCTTTTTCAGTGTGACGGAACGGCTTGTCAGTCAGCAGGATCCGGGGTCGCCCACCTACTGGCATGTATCGCGGGCACAATAGAAAGGAGGCAGGAAGTTGGGTGTTGTCAACTGCATCGGGAAAACGTATGATGTGGAAAACCGTGAACGGGAGGGACATCGGATGAAGTATGTCAACAAGCTCAACGGGGACAGAATCTATCTTTCGCCCATGCAGGTCGAGGACGCGGAGACCTATGTGCGGTGGCTCAGTGATCCGCTTGTGACCGACGGGTTGGGCAACACCTGCCGGGTCATGTCGGTGGAGGATGAGAAGGAGTGGATCAAGAAAAACGCCGGTACAAACCAATTCGCCATCATCCGAAAGGCGGACCATCAGTTGCTGGGCAACTGCGGGCTTCACCAAATCGATGCCCTCCGGCAATGCGCCGAGGTGGGGCTGTTCATCGGGGAAGCGGAAAATCGCGGCAAGGGGTATGGCGTCGAGGTGCTCAATCTGCTGCTGGCCCACGCGTTCGACACATTGAACCTGAACAATGTGATGCTTCGGGTGTTCTCGTTCAACGAAAATGCCATTCGGTGCTACGGGAAGGTTGGGTTCCGGGAGATGGGCCGTCGCCGGCAATCCTACTATGTCCGCGGACAGTTTCACGATGAAGTGTTCATGGATATTCTGAAGGCGGATTTCAACCGCATGCGGGGCATGTGAGCAGGGAGGCCGGCACATTCACCCGCAGGCACAGCATGCAGTCTGCCTGTCCGAAAGGGGACGTCCATGTCGCAATCGACAAGCCTTTCCTCCCATGATGACTTGAAAAAGAACGCGGACCGTTTCACGGGATTTGCGGACTTGTATGATCGTGCCCGACCGTCCGCGCCGCATCAGATGCGGGAAATGCTGTTGCGTTATTTGGGCGGGAAACCTGCTTTGACAGTGGATCTGGGGTGCGGAACCGGATTGTCCACGCTCATGTGGTGCGAGGTTTCCGAACGGGTGGTCGGCATAGAGCCGAGTCTGGACATGCTGGCCATTGCGCGGGAAAAAGGGAAGGCCCAGGCCAATCTGGCATTCAAGCAGGCGTTCTCCGACGCAACCGGTTTTTCGGATGAAAGCGTGGACATCATGACCTGCTCCCAGTCCTTCCACTGGATGAATCCCGAAACCACATTGCGGGAAGCCCACCGTGTGCTCAAGCCGGGAGGCATCTTCGCCGCGTACGACTGCGACTGGCCGCCGGTCTGTCACTGGGAGGCGGAGCAGGCTTACAACAAGTTGTTCGTTGTGGCACACGCGTTGGAGAAAACCAATGCAAAAACCAGGGACAGCTTTGTCCGCTGGGACAAAAACCATCATTTGCAGCACCTTCGGGAGTACGGTCAGTTCCGATATGTGCGTGAGATCGTCTTTGCCAATACGGAACCCTGCGACGCGGAGCGATTCATCGCCATCGCACTCAGCCAGGGCGGTCTTCAGGCCTTGCGCAAAGCCGGGGAACCGTCACTCGAGACGGCCATTGACGTGTTCACGCAGACTGTGCGGCAGCGGATGGGTGATGGGACCTACCCACTGAACTTCTGTTACCGCATGCGTGTCGGCGTGAAGTAGCATGCAGCAGACGCGCGTGTGGGTCTGTGGTTCATCCCATCTCCTGCTCGGCCACATTCCATCCATCCAGCCTGTACCGGCAAGGGACGGGATTGCCGACGGCGTCGGTGGTCGGGGCGTGTTCGGCCGTGATGGCGCGCGATTCACCCGGCATGAGGCACAGGTAGTTGTCGCTCCAGAATACGGGTGTGATGGCATCTCCGGTTTGCGGATTCACAGCCACCAACCGGGCCTGCAGCGCGGGTGTGCCGGTGGGGTTGGCCAGGGTGAAGGTGCGCCGCACATGCCCGTTCTCGAGCGTTTCGACCGGTGAGGCGGTCAGCGTCAGGCCGGTTTGGGGCAGGTCGCCCAATGCCCGGTAATTCTGATATTCCCGCCGGTTGTACCAGTACAGATTGTCCCCGAGCACGTCGCCGGTGCCATCCCGGACGGTCAGTCGCAGGAACACCACATCGGTGGTGGATTGGCTGCAATCCAGCCGGTCCAGCACAACGCCGTAGCTGTCGGGGCCCAGCAGCGCGGTTTGATAGGTCTTTTCGGAAACCGCGCGCCCATGGAGATCATGGAGCACGGCCGTGGTGGTGACGCCCGGGTAATGGTTCGGCGTGGCGTTGGCCAGCACGATTTCCTCCGTGCGCGGATCCAGTACGGCATGCGTGGGCTGGCAGGCCGCCTTCAGGCCAAAATACCCGCCATTGGTGGCGAGGAAGTAGTCATAGGTTTGCCACATGAAGGACGGGAAGGAGGATTGGCTCATCCACATCAGCGCGCCGTTCGAGCGTTTTACGGACAATCCCTCGAACATGGCCCGGTGGTGATCGTAGTTGATCATCTGGGCGATGCGGGAGAAGTCCTTGAGGGTGGCTTCCTGTCCCAGTGCGGACAGCATCCGCAGCACGTTTTCCTTGTAGGCCAGGAAATCCGGATGCTCCGCGTGGGTCAGCGCGGGGGTGGATCCCCAGACAAACCCGGGGCTAGGCACGGGCTCGAAGGATAAGGACCTGTAATGTGTCAGGGCCTCCACATAGGTGTTGGCAGGTCCGTTCATGTAGAACGTGAAGTCGTGCAGCGCCCAGGCCTCGCTGACGGGCCAGCGGTGTTCCGGCTCCAGGAACCGGTGGATGCTCTCGATGTCCGGTATGTTGGGGATGCCCATTTCGCTGCGCAGCGTCACGTCCGGCACATCGTCGAAGTATTGGCGCGGATGCCGCAGCGCGTAACCGCCGCCACTGCCCACCGGGGCGGCCGCCGAGTTCGGCAGATAGATGCGGGTGCCGTCGAGCGCCTCCGTGAGCGTTCGCATGGCCTCATCCAGCGATGGCGGCGGATTTGCCTCGTTTCGTCCACAGTACAGGGCCAGCGAGGCGTGGTGCCGGAACCGGCGGGTCTTGTCCATCGCGTTCTGGATGAACATGGCCTCATCCTTCGGATCGGGCCCGTCGGCGGGGTTGGCCAGCCAGAAGTCATCCCAGACCAGAATGCCATATTTGTCACAGGCGTCATAGAATGCCTCGTTGTGCGTCTGTCCCACCCAGTTGCGGATCATCACCAGATTGGCTTCCGCCGTGAGACGGACCTTGTCGTCGTAGGCCTGTGCCCGGTCGAGCTTCAGCGCGTCGTCCATGCCCCAGTTGCCGCCCCTGGCGACGATGCGCGTACCGTTGCAGAACAGGGTGAGCCGGTTCCCGTCGATGGGGCAGGTGAACTCCCGGACCCCGAAGCGGAAGGATTTGCTTGCGGAAACGCTGTCTCCGACAATGGCCGATACGGAGGCGGTATACAGGAAGGGTTCCCCATAGGTGTTGGGCCACCACAACCGGGGCTGGCGCAAGGTGAGATCCGCAACTTCCACCGTGCGAACCTCAAGTGGCGCGAGGGTGACGGTTTTGGAGAAAGAGAGGCCGCCTGGCTGAACGGTTCCGGAGACCACCGCCTCCACCGGCGCGGCGGTATGGTTGCGAACCTCCGTCCGGAAGGTGAGACTGGCGACTGTGTCGTCCAGCCGGTACGTGCGGACCATGCTCTGTTCCATTTTGTCCAGCGGTTCCGCATAGACCTGGATGGCTTGAAACTTGGGTGGCAGGCTGCCGTGGGCGGAATTGACACTGGTCATCCATTCCAGGGTCGTAAAGCGCAGATAGCGGATTGGCGCGGGCGCGGCCTCCGTCAGCGGCACCATGCCGGCGCCATGTTCCCGCAGATCCATGACCACCCGTCCGGTGGGGCCTTCCAGGCTGTTGGCGACATTTTGGCCGAAATGGCTGTCGGTGCCGGCATATGGAGCGGCTTTTTGTGGCCCGAACCAGCGGGCCTCAATCTCACCGCCGGGATATGCGTCGAACAGCTGCCAGTTTTGGCCATCGACGGAGGATTCCAGGCGGAAGCGCCTGGCGTTCTGGCTTTCATAGGCGGCGGTGTCCGGCACCTCGCCCCAGCGGATCACCACGCAGCCAACCGGGGTTGTCCTGCCCAGGTCGAGCGTGAACGCGCTGCCGGCGGGCGCGTTGAACACCCAATGGGTCGCTGTGTTGCCATCTGCCAGGGCCTCAATGCCCGTCAGGGATTCAATGCCCGTCGAGGTCTCGATGCCCGTCAGGGATTCAACGCCTGTCACGGTCTCGATGCCCGCCATGGTCCCGGCATCCCCTCTTGCGTCGGACGGCGCGGCGGCCATGCAGCCTGCCGCGAGATCCACCGCTTCGATGTCCGCCTTGTTCTCCCCGATGGACAGCCTGGTGATCATCCAGGGATCCTCGAGAGCGACCGGGCCTTCAAAGCGCAGGCAGACATCGTTGTACAGGCCGATGTCGCGTCCACGGACGGTGGGGATCCAGTCCCAGCCGATGGCGCTGTGGAAGGTGGGACTGTCGAGCCCCAGCCGGCCGCCGTTGTTCCAGGGGCCTTCGGCAAGTCCCTGGGAGGAGACCATGATTTTCTCGCCCTCGCCGGCCTTGTTGTTGAGCACCGGGCCGTCCGGTCCCTGTACCAGATGGCCGAACTCAGGGGTGTCATTGGCATAAATGCGGACGGCCAGCACGTTTTTCTGCCCGAATTTCACATACGGGGTGACCGGGAACTGGCCGCGGATGAACCCGCCCTCAACGGATTTTTCCCTGTCCGGGAGCGGGTTTTTCAGGTGATGGCCGTTGAAGAAGACATCCGCCTTCCAGTTCAGGGCGTCAAAGGCAAGCACCACCTGACGGCCGCTGCGTTCAACCGGGATGTCAAAATGATTCCGGTACCAGAAGTCCGCCGTGAAGAAGCTGTCGGATATCTGATCCTGCCAGTCATCATGATTGGGATCCGGAATGGCGCCGGCCTTGAGGTAGGAAACCAGAATTGTGTCCGGGACGGAGGCGGGCAGCCAGGCTGAATCGTCGAAGGCAGGCTCGCACAGGGCGGCGCCGTCGGCCGGCACCTCGGAGGCCCGTTGCACCCGCCAGTTGCCACCTTTCAACGGCTGCATGGTTTCGGTCGGGGCCGGAAGGTCCGCCAGTGTGTACGTCAACCGGTTCGACCCCAGTATCTCCACTTCCCGGATGATGAAGCGGTCGCCGGTGGCGGCGTGACAAAGAATCCGGACATGACGGGCGGATTGCCCGTTCAGCGGCGTTTGCGTGACGTCCTGCTCCTGTCCCTGACCGGTCGCGATGGTTTGCCAGTCCGCTTCCGGAATCCCCCTGCCGGCGGAAGGCACGGTGGCATCCTTTTGCTGTGCCTGCGCGGGGACAATTTGGATGTCGTAGCGTTCGGCAGTGGACGTTCCCCAATGGATGTCGATGTGGTGCAACACGGAAACCGCGCCCAAATCGATCCGGATCCATTCCCGATGTCCACCGCCGCTGTGCCATGCGCTTTGGGGAAGGTTGCCGCCGGCTGCGGGTTCTGTGCCGATCCCCCGGGAATCCGGCTTCCCGTATGCGCCATAGATGCCATCTGTCACCAGGTGGGCGGTATGGTTGATGTCTGCGGCGCTGGAATGCCAGGCCGCACGGTATTTTGCGAGATTGCGAATGGGGGCGGTGTCTGTTTCGGGTGAAGACATGAAACGTCCTTTCCGGTCTCCGTCATGGTCTGGAACATGACCCGCGTACTTAATGAAGCAATTCCCTTTATTGTACTATGAAATGGGAAATCCGGCCAGCGGCAGCAGCAGCTCCAGCACAAACACCACCGCGCAAGCCCCGGCCGCGACCCGGAACAGGCCCTTGTCCAGCCAGGCGAGCACACCGGCCGTCAAAAACCCCGCGAGGCCGGTCCAAAAGCTGCCGGTCGCGGAGAGAATGGCGGGGAAGGTCATCACAGCCAGTGTCACATAAGGCACATAGAAAAGAAAGGAGCGAATCCAGCGGTTTTCGATGGGACGGCGGATCAGCAGCAGCGGCAGCACCCGGATGAGATAGGTGACGCCGGCCATGACCAGAATGTGAACCAACGGGTTGTTTGTCATGCCGGACCACCTCGTTCACTCAGTTTGGGGGATGTGCCCGCGTTGCTTCGGGCGTGTGGCGCCGCAGGATCCGACGGAGCCTGCCGGGGGGGCAGACCCTGCCGGGGGGGCTGGTTTGATGCATCGGCACCGCCCTGCGCATCGGCATCACCTTGTGCCGGCGGCGGTTGATCCGGCAGGGGAAAGAAGGTGGCGGCCAGGCCGGCAAGGGTCAGGGTCAGCACAATCACGCGCATCCCGGGGGAAAGCGCGCGAAGTCCGGGTGCAGAGGCTGCGGCGAGGCTCGAGGCCATGGCGATGGGGATGAGCCACGCGAGGACCCGGTTCTTTCGTGCCGGGGGCAGGATGATGGCCAGAAACATGCCGAACAGCGCCACGCCCATGGCCGACAGCACGCGCGCGGGCAGCAGGTTGCCCGAGATGCCGCCCAGCAGGGTGCCGACAGCCCATCCCGGAATGGCCATGGTCATCAGCCCGTAGCTGTACCACGGGCTCAGCGGCCCCTCCACCGAAACGGAGAGGGCAAAGACCTCGTCGGTGACATCGAAGGCGATGATCCAGCGATGGAAAAACGGGGTGCGGGGATCGATCTTCTGTGAAAGCGCGGCGGACATCAGGCAATACCGCAGGTTGATGACCGCCTGCGTCATGGCGTTGACCAGATAGGAGCCGCTGCCCGCAATGACGCCAAGCGCCGCGAACTGGCCGGCCGAGGTGTTGTTGGTCAGCGACATGAGAAATGCCTGGAACGGCGTGAGGCCGTGCCCCACGGCCGCGATGCCGAGCGTGAAGGCGACAGCCAGATATCCCAGTGCGATGGGGATGCCATCGCGCAAGCCTTTTGTGTACCAGGTGACCGGGCGGACCATGTGACATCCTCCTTGTGGGATGCAATACGCAATCCCATTCATTGTAGCAGGGAGTGCGGCCTTTTGCCTATTGCGGGGGCGCGATATATCCGGAACGGTCACTTGTGGCAGTTGGCGTGTGAACAGGAACATCATATCGGCCGTTGTGGGAGCATGATTCAGGAAGAAATTGTTTTGGATGCCCAACGGCCGGAGCAACCCTCTGCGGGATGGGATGGACTTGCGTGATGACGCGAATCAGGTCAGAATGGAAAGAGAACACGCATGGTTCGAAAGGAGTCAACATGTCCACAGTCACTTTGGGAAGAACAGGCATTCAGTCGAACAAGAACGCGTTTGGCGCGTTGCCGGTACAGCGGGCGGATATGGATACCGCGGTGCGCATCCTTCGAAAGGCGTTCGAAGGCGGCATCACGTTTTACGACACGGCCCGCGCCTATTCCGACAGCGAGGCGAAGCTGGGCAAGGCCTTTGCCGGCATGCGCGACAGGATTGTGATCGCGACAAAGGCGATGGCCCGCACACCGGAGGGTTTTTGGGACAATCTTGAAACCTCCCTGAAAACACTGGGGACAGATTATATCGACATCTATCAGTTCCACAATCCGCCGACCTGCTACAGGCCCGGGGATGGAACAGGCATGTATGAGGCGATGGCGGAGGCCAAACGCCAGGGCAAGGTGCGGTTCATCGGGTTCACCAACCACAAGCTGGGATTGGCGCAGGAATGCATTGATTCCGGATTGTACGACACCTTGCAGTTTCCGTTCAGCTACCTGTCCACCGACAAGGAGCTGGCCCTGGTTGCGCATTGCAAAAAGGCGGACATGGGCTTCATTGCGATGAAGGCGTTGTCCGGGGGACTCATCACCGATTCGGCCGCGGCCTACGCGTTCATGGACAAGTACGACAATGTGCTGCCCATCTGGGGCATCCAGCGCGAATCCGAGCTCGATGAGTTCCTCGCCTACATGGCGCAGCCGCCGGAAATGACCCCGGAACGGGAAGCGCTGATCGCGAAGGACCGTCTGGAGCTGATGGGCGAGTTTTGCCGAGGATGCGGCTACTGCATGCCGTGTCCTGTGGGCATCGAGATCAACACCTGTGCCCGCATGTCCCTGCTGCTGCGGCGCGCGCCTTCGGCCGGCTGGCTCACCGCGGAGCAGCAGGAGAAGATGATGAACATTGAGAATTGTCTGGATTGCGGGCAGTGCAAGGCCCAGTGCCCCTACGATCTCGATACGCCCAACCTGCTGCGCCGGAATCTGGAGGACTACAAGCGGGTGCTTGCCGGTGAAGTGCTGGTCAACAGCTGACAGGGAGGTGCCCCATGCGCCAGAAACCGGCTGCCATGCTTGCCCGCTTCTACGACAGGGATCCGGACACGGGGGCTTACATCATTCCTGTTTCCGTGGATGTGTATGCCGATTTCTTCAATGAATGGGACTCCGCGCCGCTCCGCCGGCGCGACCTGGACGACTCCCTGCTCCAGTATCTTCACCAGAGCTCCGAGGACATGCCGCTGAGGTTGCCGGTTGCCCTGCGCATCGACATCCCCCGTCAGGTTCAGGATGAAAGCCTGGAGACGCGCGTGGTGGCCGGGCTCCGCAACTACTTCGACTTTATTCTTTTCTCGTTGGAGATGGATATCCGCCAATCTTACCGGCAGGCGATCTTTAAGTTTCTGATTTTTGTGGCGTTCATCTCCAGCGGGTACTATCTGGGCAGCGTCCTGCCCGAGGGGGTGCTGACCGGCACCCTCCTCGAAGGGCTGTCCATCGGCGGATGGGTGTTCCTGTGGGCGACGATTGAGCGGCTGGTGTTCCACAACCACGACATCCGCCGGCAAATCCGGGTGGACAAGCGGTTGGCCGAAGCGCCTGTCCGGTTTCGGTATCACGGGTGAGGGGCTGTCATCTGTCCGCCGCCGCGCGGGCAAAATCCTCAAGAAATGCCTCCACCACCGCATCCGGCGTGGCCCATGAGGTGACGAGCCGAATGGAGGAGCTGGTATCGGTCTCCCTGGCCCAGACGTAGAATCCGTAGTGCTCCTGCAACCGCTGGATCAAGGTGTCGGGCAGGATGGGGAAAATCTGGTTGGTGGGAGAATCTGTCAAAAAAGCAAACCCGGATGTGGCGATGCCATCCCGCATTCGGGCGGCCATGCGATTCGCGTGTTGGGCCAAATCAAAAAACAGGTTGTCCCGGAACAATTCCCGGAATTGCAGCCCGATGATGCGGCCCTTGGCCAGCAGTGCGCCCTTTTGCTTCATGTGGAAGCGGAAGTCCTGCTGCAGCGACGGGTTGTTCAGCACCAGGGCCTCCCCGAGCAGCGCACCGTTTTTAGTTCCGCCGATATAGAAGGCGTCCGTGAGCCGGGCCATATCCGCCAGGGTGACATCACCCGATGCCGCGGTGAGCGCGGATCCCAGCCGGGCCCCATCGACATACAACAGCAGCCGGTTGCGATCGCAGACCGCCCGGATCGCCTCGAGTTCTCCTTTGTGGTAAATGGAACCGATTTCCGTGGATTGGGAAAGGTATACCAGTGCCGGTTTGACCATGTGCTCGTCGGTGTGCGCGTCCACGGCGGCCTGGATGGCAGCGGCGGAGAGCTTGCCGCCCTCGGCCGGCATGGCGATGACCTTGTGGCCGGTGGCCTCAATCGCACCGGTTTCGTGCACCAGGATGTGGCCTGTTTCCGCGGCGATGGCCGCCTCATGCGGGCGCAGGGCGGAAGAGATGGCGATGAGATTGGTCTGGGTGCCACCGCTGAGGAAGTGGATGACCGCATCCTCCCTGCCCAGCCGGGCACGAATCATGTCGGCGGCCTCCCGGCAGTACCGGTCTTCGCCATAGCCATCCTGCTGGACGGTGTTTGTTTCCATCAGGGCTTTCAGGAGCGCGGGATGCGCGCCCTCCCCGTAATCGTTTCGAAAACTGTGCTTCATCTTGTCCTCCCTGCTGCCTGTGTGATGGCGCCGAATGTAGGGTATCCGTCACCGCTTGATTGGGCTTGGAACCGGTAGGGGCCGTGGCTTGCGTGACAGCCGCCCCGGATCAACGGACGCCATTGCCATCTATCATACCGCCCCGTGCGCCGGACGGGAAGCCCTTCCGGTTTCCCTCGTGGGGGGATCGGGCCGGATCCTTGAGCGGGCGGCCGTTCCGGATGTCTTCGACGGCCGGTGTGCGTGCGGATTGCAGGGTTGGGCAAATCCCGGTACACTCTATATGACCCCGGATATGATCCCGGTCGTTATTGCGGTGGCGGTAAAATATCCACAACGGATGAAAAGGGACAGGAGACGCACATGCCGGATTTGAAATGGATGCAATTGGAAGTGATGAACAACACAATGGCCGTCTGGCTGACCGCCGCGGCGGTGCTGATTGGCGGATTGCTTGTGGTGTTGCTGGCACACCGGTTTGTATTGCGGCCCATTCTTCGGCGGTTTGCCAGGGCCCGCGAGGCGGCGGCCGTCGACAAGGCTGCAGCCACGGAGGCGTCCGCCCCGGAGACGACGCAGGCGCCGCAGATCGGGCTTTCAGCGGGCGCCGCGCTGTCCGCCACCGTCTCGAATGCCTTGGACAAGTTCGAGCGCAAAATGCGGTTTTTCCTTGTCAGCCTGGTGATTTACCTGTCATTCCAAATCCCCGGCTGGGGTGAAAAACTGGAACCCGTTGTCAACGGGCTGATGTCGGTGCTGCTGGTGCTGGCCTCTGTCAGCCTGCTGCTGGGCGTTTACCAGTATGTGATGTCGCGGATGATGGCGGCCCGTGAGGAGGACGCCGCACGGGTGCATGCCCTGCGCACGGTGAATTTTCTGGTGCGGCTGGCCGTGTGGGTGCTGGCGCTGGTGCTCATCCTCGACAATTTTGGCGTGAATGTGTCCACGCTGCTGGCCGGCCTCGGCATCGGCGGCATTGCCATCGCGCTGGCCGCGCAGACCGTGCTGGGGGACCTGTTCAGCGGCCTGGTGATTTTCTTTGACCGGCCCTTTGAGCTGGGAGACTTCATCAGTGTGGGCGAGCACATGGGTTCCGTGGAGAAAATCGGCATCAAGACATCCCGCATCCGCAGCATCGGCGGCGAGCAGATTGTCCTGCCCAATACGGATCTCACCTCCGCCCGCATCCGGAATTTCAAGCGGCTGCAGCGCCGGCGTGTTGTCTTCACGGTAGGCGTCGCCTATGAAACCCCAACCGAAAAACTGAGGCAGATACCCGGCTGGATTGCGGAGATCATCTCGGCGCAGGAAACAGCCACCTTTGACCGGGCCCATTTTGTCACATACGGTGATTCCGCGCTGCAGTACGAGATTGTGTTCTTCATTGAAACCAGCGAGTATTTGGTGTACATGGACATCCGGCAGCAAGTGAACCTGGACATCAAGGAAAAATTCGAGTCAGAAGGCATCGATTTTGCCTATCCAACCCGGACCGTTTTCGTGAAAACCATTTCCTGAGGCGGCTCAAGACTATATATACCGCTTCACGTCACGTCCGCTGACAAACGCGTACAGTTCAATATGTTTTTTTACGGTGCTGGCCATGATTTTGCTGATGAGCACCTCCTCCACCTGGAAGAAGCCCACCGAGGCGGACATCTCCACGGTGATTTTCAGCGGTTTTTCCTCACCCTTTTCTATGGTGACCCTTTCAACGGACGCGGAGGAATACTTATGGATGTCGCCCACCCGTGACTGCTGGTTGAGCAGCATCGGGATGCGCGCGCGTCCCTTTTCCATGTCGCAGCCGTCCGCAATGAGGATGATGCCCGCCTCGAGCGTGTGGATGGCGTGATGGGTCATGTGGCCCATGATCCCTTCGAGCGCCACGGTCTTGATGGCGATCCAGCGCGCGGCCTCGTCGGGGAAAATGCTTTTGAGGACGCGTTCCATCAGGGGATTGGCCAGGATGAAGGAACTCATCTCATGGCTCTGCCGGCCAATGGACATGCCGATGTCGTGCAGGAAGGCGGCCAGCAGCACCGCAATGCGGCTGTCCGTCTCCGTTCCAATGTCTTCCTTGACCAGGCTCGGCCGGATGCCGGCCTCCATGAGCAGGTTGAACATGCGCATGGCATTGATGGCCACCTTGCGCATGTGTACGGGGCCGTGATCATTGAAACCCAGCCGCTTGATGGAGACCGTGTTGGCGAGCTCCTGATAGGTGTGGATTTCCTCGTCATTGCAAAGGATGCGCGCGATGTCCAGCGCCGCGCCATTGAGCATGTTGAACAGTTCCTGTTCCAGATGGATTTCCAGTGGTGATTTCATGGGCGCCTCCCCTTTGTGTGTTGTCACCACCAGTATACCATCCCGGCTTCCGGCAAGCCTACAGGAATCCGGCATGTCCTGCGCGGGGCCCGTGCGGGAAGTGACAGAAAGCAGGATGACGCACGCGCATTCTGTGGTACGATGTGATGGAACCCATTTGGGAAACCCGGCTTCGGAGGTGGACAGGATGAAAAGGTGGAAAAGCCCGGACGGCAGGGACGTGCAGGCGGTCATTTTTGATATGGACGGGGTGCTCGTGGACTCGGAACCCGTCATCACCAAGGCAGCCATGCTGGCGCTGGCGGAATACGGGGTGCAGGCGGCGGCGGAGGATTTTCATCCCTTTACCGGCATGGGGGAGGATCGTTTTATCGGCGGCGTGGCACAGCAGCATGGTGTGACCTATCAGCTGGAAATGAAACGGCGCACCTACGAAATCTATCTGAAGATTGTGGATGCGGAAATCGGGACCTATCCGGGCATCCCGGCGTTGCTCGCCGCGCTGCGGGAGCGGGGCCTCAAGACCGCCGTGGCCAGCAGCGCGGATGCGGTGAAGGTGCGCGCGAACCTGCCGGCCGCCGGCATTGACCCGTCGCTGTTCGATGTGTTGTGCAGCGGTGAGGATGTGGCGCGCAAGAAGCCGGAACCGGACATTTTTTTGCTGGCGGCCGAACGGCTCGGCGTTCCGCCCCAGGCCTGTGTGGTGGTGGAGGACGCGTTGTCGGGCGTGCAGGCGGCGCGCGCGGCGGACATGCGCTGTGTGGCGGTGGCCACCTCCTTCCCGCCGGAACGGCTCACGGAAGCGGGCGCTGACACGGTGGTCCTGAAAACCGCCGATCTTGTTACCCGGCTCGATTCACTGAATGAAGACGGTGCGGCCCGATGAGTCCGACGAAGCGACTGACGTCGCGGGTTACTTCCCCCCGTTTTGCCCGGCAGCAGATGCATCCGATCCTCCGGCTGGCGGCGCTGTTCCTGCTGCTGCCGGTTCTGCTGGGCATGGGAACGCCCGCCGAGCTGTCCCCCCAGGAGGCTTCGGCACAAATCACGGCGCAGGAGGATGCCCTACTGGCGCAGTTGCGCGCGCTGCAGCTGGACATGGATCGAAAGCAGGCGGAAGCCGCTGTGCTGGAAGCGGAGCGGACAGCGCTGCTGCGCGAACGCGGACAGCTTCTGCAGGAGCAGGCTGCCGTGGGCCTGCGCCATGAGGAATACCGGACAGCCCTGGCCGGGATGCTGGCGTCCTGGCAAACCGCCGGGCCCGGATCCAGGCTGGAGCTGCTGCTCACATCGGAAAGCCTGTCGGTTTTTTTGCGGCGTCTGTCGGCGATGCGCCAGCTGGATCGGGACTTCGCCTCCCTGCTGGCAGACCTGGAGGCCACGGAGGCAGCCCTTGCGGCAGGGGAGGCGCGGCTGCGCGACACCCTGGAGGACGTCGCGCAAAAGGAACAACAGCTGTCGACAGCCCTGGCGGAGCGGCAAACGAAAAAGACGGAGCTGGAAACGTCCCTGGCCTCCCTTCGGGCGGACAGGGACCGCTATGAGGCCATGCTGGCCGAGTTGGCGGAAACCTGGGCACAGGCCATGACGGTGTTCCCCGCGCTGACCAAGGGGTTTGCCGAAGTGATTGCGGCGGGTGGGTTTCCCGAGGACGCGCTTGAGATGTCCTTTGGCCTTTCCGGCATCACGGCCGTCCTGCGGGAGGCGCGTTTCCAGGAGATCCTCGACAGCGCGGAAGGGCTGCCGCCGCTGGCATTCGGATTCACGCCCGAAGGCATTGTCCTGGAAGTGCCGGAGGCACAACTGCTTTTACTGGGCCGGTTTGAAATCGAGGATGGGGTCACGCTGGTTTATCGGCCGGTTTCGGGCACGCAGGGCGGGCTGATCCTGACGGAGGCGCAACTGGCGGATCTGTCCCGAAATGGTGAGCTGGCCTTCAAGCTCGAGCCCATCCTGATGGGCACAACCATCGCGCGGGCGGTTCCGGCAGCGGGCGTGCTCGCCTTGTCCATCCGGATGGCGGCATGGTGAACAGGCCGTGGACAACCCACCGCAACAAGGTGGGACAGCCCACCGCACATCAAAAGACAGGAGGTCAGGGAATTCATGAGACATGAGCGGGAGACCCCCCGAAGACCCGAGGAGACGTCAGCCGCACGGCCTGCAGTGGCGATCGCGGCACATGGCCTTTCCCTGCGGTATCCGGATGGGACAGTGGCCCTGATGCCTGCGGATCTGCAGATACCGGTCGGTTCGCTCACTTTTCTCACCGGCGCCAGCGGGTCGGGAAAAACCTCCCTGCTTCGGCTGTTCATGGGCATGGTGCAACCGACGGAGGGCACACTTCACGTCCTGGGCCTCGACATGGGGCGGGCCGGCCATGCCGAGGTGCGGCGACTGCGGCAATCCGTCGGTCCGGTGTTTCAGGCGTTCAGACTCATTCCGGGACGCACCGCGCTGGAAAATGTCATGTCCGGCAGCCGGTTCCTGCCCTCCTGCTCCGGGCAGCTGCGTCAGGAGGCGCTCGACGTGCTGTCGCGCGTGGGGCTCTCCGACAAGGCGCGGACCCCTGTGGATCGGCTCTCCTGGGGGGAGCGCCAACGGGTTGCCATTGCGCGGGCTGTCGCGAGAAAGCCGGCGCTCATCCTGGCAGACGAGCCAACCGGCAACCTGGACCAGGAAAACGCGCTGAACATCCTGCACCTGCTGGCATCCTTCCGGGACCGGCAGACGACCGTGGTCATCACCACGCACGCGACGCATCTCATCGCGCCCGTCGAGCCGGATTTCGCGCTGCGGCTCGAAGCCGGCGTGCTGGTGGCGGCGCATGCCTTCGGGATGGATCAACGGGCGTCTGCAAATCAACTGGCTTCTGCAGATCAACTGGCTTCTGCAGATCAACAGGCTTCTGCAGATCACCAGACTTCTGCGGAACAGGAGGCGGCACATGCGGCGACACCTTGACAACCTGGTCCATCACATCCGGGAGACGGCCGCCCTGTTCTGGACGAACCGGGTGTCCAATCTGCTCTCATTGATCAGCACCGTGCTGGTCTTCCTGTTCCTGGGACTGTTGCTGATTGGGTGGCGGCTGAGCGCGTACTGGGTGGATCTGATTCGGGCAGAGGCGGAGATTCAGGTTTTTGTCAAGGAAGAAACCACGCCCGGCAGACTGGAATCGGTGGCCGAACAGCTGCGGCTGCTTCCGGGGGTGGCGCAGGTCAGCATCATCCCGGCGGAGGAAGCGGGCGTCCGCATGGGCACCTTGCTCGGCGCGCAGGCCGACATGCTTGCCCATCTGGAGGAGAACCCGTTCCGATCTTTTCTGGAGCTGCGGATTTCCCTGGACTCGCTGGCCTCCATCCTGGGGCGCGTGGAAGCCATGCCGCTGGTGGAACTGGTTCGTGACAATCGGGACGTTCTGGACAGGCTGATGGGGGTGGAGCGGGCGCTGCGCCTGGCCGGGTTGGTGTTTGGCGTCGCGGTCTCCCTGTTCACCGTGGTGCTCATGTCCCACATCACCCGCATCGGTGTGGTGCACAACCGGGAGCAGATTCGTACCCTGCGTCTGCTTGGCGCGCCGGAATGCCACATTGCGACCCCATTCCTTTTGTTTGGCGTGCTCATCGGCGGCGGCGGCGGCTTGCTGGCGGCGGGCCTGCTCTCCCTCGGACTCGCGTGGCTTCCCGCGCAGCAAACAGCCATGCTGCCCTTCCTGCCCATGCCGGAGATCACCATGCTGGGCAGCCGGCTTGGCCTGATGCTTGCCGGGGCTGGCGTGGTGCTGTCCGGCGTTGGCACCATTTCGGGGCTGATGTCCGCGAGGGAACACCATCGGGGACAGGAACCGGTGTAAGCGGATGAGAGGTCCTGGATGGGTTGGTTTCCGTTGAAAAGGCAGACCCCATGTTTCACGTAACCGTCAAGTCCAAGAACCCGGGCGTGAAAAAGGAGTGCTTCGCGGGAAGCACTCCTTTTGCTTGCGGAATATGGATTCTTGAATATGGATTCTTGAATATGGATTCGGCAGTTACTGTCCCAGCATGGAGATGAGCACGCCGGCCGCGACAGCGGAGCCGATGACGCCCGCCACATTCGGGCCCATGGCGTGCATGAGCAGGAAGTTGCTGGGGTTGTACTCCTGGCCCACCTTCTGGGAGACGCGTGCCGCCATGGGAACGGCGGACACACCGGCGGAACCGATGAGCGGATTGACCTTGCCGCCGGTGATCCAGTACATGACTTTGCCAAAGAACGTGCCTGTTGCGGTACTGACAGCAAACGCGGCCATGCCCAGCACAATGATCTTCAGTGCCATCAGGCCGAACCCGGGTTGGTTGAGCTTGTCGGCCGAGGCGGTGGCACCGACGGAGACACCCAGGAAGATGGTGACGATGTTGATGAGGGCGTTTTGCGCGGTGTCGGACAAGCGGTTCACCACGCCGGCTTCCTTGAACAGGTTGCCCAGCATCAGCATGCCGACCAGCGGGGTGGCATCCGGGATAATCAAAGAAACGATGGCGGCCACGATGATGGGGAACACAATCTTTTCTGTCTTGGAAACGGGGCGGAGCTGTTCCATGACCACCACGCGTTCCTTTTTGGTGGTCAGCAGCTTCATGATGGGCGGCTGAATGACCGGCACCAGCGCCATGTAGGAATAGGCGGCCAATGCGATGGGCCCCAGCAGATGCGGTGCGAGCTTGGTGGTGGTGAAGATGGCCGTGGGACCGTCCGCGCCACCGATGATGGCGATGGAACCGGCCTCCTGCGGGGTGAAGCCCAGCATGATGGCGCCGAAAAAGGTGACGAAAATGCCAATCTGGGCCGCCGCGCCAAGCAACAGGCTCTTGGGGTTGGCAATCAGCGGACCGAAGTCTGTCATGGCACCGATGCCGAGGAAGATCAGCGGAGGGTACACGCCGAGCTTGACGCCGAGGTACAGCAGATCGAGCAATCCGAACTTCGCACCGTCGAACAGGTCGTGGAATTGCAGCTCCTTGATGTGATCCCAGGTTTCGGGATGCATCATGTTGCCCAGCGGCAGGTTGGCCAGCAGCATGCCGAAGGCGATGGGGATGAGCAGCAGGGGTTCGAAGCCCTTGGCGATGGCCAGATACAGGAAGAAGCAGGCCAGCGCGATCATGAAGAAGTGAAGGATGGACATGTTGGCCAGACCGGAGGCGGCCGCCATTTCTCCAATGGATTCAAAAAAAGCGTTTAACATGTGAGTCATTCCTTTCGTTGCGAAGTTCACTCACTGCATTGAGCAGACTGCGATGACAAGCGCGTGGGATGAACGGAAATGGCTGGAGATTACAAGCGGGTGGCCAGATATTCGTCACGGCCCGACAGGTTCCAGGAAGGACTGTTGCGGCCGGCCCGGCGGATGGACCGCAGGCGGAAGCCATTGCCCTGGCCCATGAACGCGGTGATGGCGGCCATGATGGCGGCGACGGTTTCCTCATCCTCATTCCCGGCATGCTCCACGATGGGGGTGACGACATCCGGGGCTTCCTCTTCGCCGGCCGCATATACGGCGTCGGACTCCGTGTCCACCCGGCCGGAAGGAGGTGACTGCTTCGGTTTGCGGACAAACACGAGCTTCATGATTCCGATGACACCGATGAGCAGCACAAGGATGATGAAAACAATGGCGACACCCACAAAAGCCACGTTGCCGCTGAGCGCCAACCTTTCGGACATGGACATAGAGATACCTCGCTTTCTGTTGCCTGCAGCTGCAGCGCAAATAAAGGGCTTGCTTGCGACCCGGTGCGGGCCGCGTTGACACATTGGACAACATGCGTTGAACAGGTGATTTCACGGTGCCCAATATCCTGTATAAATTAACATACAAGGCGGTGAAACGTCAAGGAAGATGCGGCCGGGTTGCGGCCGAAACAGGCTCCCGAACAGCGAAAAGAAAGAAGCGGAAAGAAGCGGGGTCTGACCCCGTGCCGCGGCGGAAGATCAGGGGATTTGGCTGAGCAGGGAATCCGATTCCTGGTCCACCAGGGCGCGCAATGGCTCGATGTCAAGACCCAACTGGTGCAGCGCGAAGGGATTGATGCCATGCCGGGGCGGCATGCCCAGCAGCTCCCATGCCAGGCAATCGGCCAGGTGGATGACACTGACCAGCTCGCGGTTGACCACGCGCGGATCCTCCGGGATGTGATGATAGCGGGAAGCCTCCATCAGGGCGAACGGCAGCCCCCACCAGTTGAGCAGGTAGGCACCGATGTCCGTGTGGGTGCTGCCGAACAGGGCGGTTTCCTTTTCGTCGTGCCAGGGTGTGTCGCGCTGCTCCGGATCCTCGAACAGGACCGCACTGCGATCCGGGAAGCGGGCCAGGGTGATCATCTTGCCGATGTCGTGGAGCAGCCCCGCACTGAGGATGTCTCCGGTGGGTTTTCTTCGCAGCATATGCTGATAAATGAGCAGCATGATGCGGCTGGTCAGGGCGGCCTGCCGCCACAGCAGTTCCATTCTTGTCCGAACCGGCAGGTCATGTGGCGCCGATTCGAATATGCTGCTCGAAAGCACGATGTTTCTGACATTGATGAGCCCCAGGAAGGAGATGGCCTGGCGGACCGAGCCGGTGGCGGTGCCATAGAACGCGGAATTCGCGATGCGCAGCAGACGGGTGGTGACCGCCGGGTCGGACTCGATGACGGCCGCGATTTCATCCATGCCGGCATCCCGCTCAATGAGCTTGGTCAGCCTGTTGTAGGTGGTCAGGTGCGCGGGCAGGTCGTCGAGCCCGTTGATGGCCTCGAACAGCCGCATCTGCTTGAGCTCTTCCTCCGCGTCGAGAATGCGGTTGATGATGCCCAGCAGCTCTTCGTTGTTCCAGGGCTTGAACAGGTACAGCTTCGCCAGGTTGTTCTGCAGGGCGTCGAAGATGATGCGTTCGTCCGTATAGCCGCTGAGGATGAGCCGGATGGTGTGCGGGTACAGGTGCTTGACCTCCCGCAACAGGGCATATCCGTCCATGTCCGGCATGCGCATGTCGGAGATGACCATGTCGACCGGATGGCGCATGAGGATGTCCAGCGCCTCCCGGGCGCTTTCCGCCAGGTGGATGGTATGCGCCGAATCCTGAAAGAGCCGGGAAAATGATTTCAGTATCTGTTTCTCGTCATCCACAAGCAGAATGGCTTTTTCCATGGTTCCTCCCGATGGAAGGGGTTGCGCGGCGCAGTCCGCCTGTCACGGGGACTGCAGAGATGGCGGTGCGAACGTTGTGGCTTGACCGCACCAGGATGATACGGGGTGACAGCACCAGGATCATGCGAACCGGCACATCCAAGACTTACCACTGATCGAGAGGGAGTAACGGGGAGATTTGCATCCGGTGGGGAGGATGCCATAGAATGAGGGAGCGGTTCAACCCAATGCGAATTCTTCCGGAGGTGTCCATGCGCCGGTGCCTGTTCAAACCATTGTTGGCCTTGCTGCTGTTATTGCTTTGCCTTGGTGCGCCCGTGCGTGCCCATGCGGAATGGATGGCGGGTGTGGATCTGTCCGGGCAGTCCGAGGCGGCCGATCGCGGAACGGTTGTGGCGCTGCTTGGGGAAGACACCGAGCAGCTGCTGTTTTCCGGGGGCACGTTGTCCACAGATTTGCAGCATGTGCGCATCCGGGTGGATCAGGGCGTGTTGGCCGGACAGACCGTGGAGGCCCGCTATGCCCGTACCTTCGGGTTCAGTGAGAAGTACCTGATGCCCGCCCTGCAGGTCGGGGATCAGGTGATGCTGGTGATCGGAGAGGATGAGCAGGGCGACCCGGTGGTGGATGTGGCCGACGTGATCCGGGAGCGGCACCTGCTGTGGCTGGTTGTCGCGTTCGTGCTGCTGCTGGTGCTGATTGGCGGTCTCAAGGGCCTCAAGTCCGTGGTGACGCTGGGATTGACCGTGGCGGCCGTTCTGTTTCTGCTCATTCCAGCCATCCTGCGTGGCGCGGATCCTGTGGCGACAACCATTGGCGTGTGCATGCTGGTTACTGTCGCAACCCTGGGCATTGTCAGCGGATTCAACCGGAAGTCGCTGGCCGCGTTCATCGGCACAACCGGCGGCGTAATCTCGGCCGGGCTTGTCGCGCGGGGCGTCGGCATCGCCGCGCGGCTCACCGGCATCGGGGACGAGGATTCCCAGATGCTGATGTATATCCCCGGAGACCTCGTGCTCAACTTCCAGGGATTGCTGTTCGCCGGCATTCTGCTCGGCGCGCTGGGCGCGGCCATGGATGTCGCGGTGTCGATGTCCTCCGCCATGTTCGAGCTGCGGGAACACAGCCCCGGACTGCCGCCGCGCGGACTGCTCAAATCAGGTATGAACATCGGGCGGGACATCATGGGCACCATGTCCAACACCCTGATCCTTGCCTATACCGGTGGCGCACTCCATCTGCTGCTGCTGCTCGCGGCATTCGACATGCCGTTTCTGGACATCATCAACCGGGATGTCATCGCATCGGAGGTGGTGCGCGCGCTTGCGGGGAGCATCGGTCTTCTGCTGACCATCCCCATCACGGCGCTCTCCGTGACCGCGTTGGCGGAGCACGAGATGAAGCGGGCGCAGCAAACCCAGCAAACCCAGCAGACGCATGCGTCGGAGACGCCGTCACGGCAATGGCATCGGAACAAAGGTCAAGATTGACCATTCCCTGTGCCAAGAAAGCCGGAATGCTACATGGTCTCACCGTTGCGGATGCCATACAATGTCGTTGACCAGTTTATATGTATCGCCGGCCGGCCGTGCCGGCGCTGGAGGGTTCCCATGACATTGGATCTTGTTGGCATCGGACAGCCCTGCATGGACATGATTTCGGTTGTCCAGCGTATCCCGGGGCCGGATCAGTCCACCCGGGTGCTGGAGGTGAGCCGCCAGGGGGGCGGTGTGGTGCCGACAGCCATCGTGGCCGCGGCGCGGCTGGGTGCCCGCACCGGTTTTGTCGGGGTGTCCGGCGGCTGTGTCCACGGCCGGGCCATCCGGGACGATTTTGAGCGTCACGGGGTCGATTTGTCCCACGCGCCCATCGACGCATCCGGCTATTCCGACTTCGCAATGATCGTCTCCGATCTCGAAACGCGCGGACGCAGCATCCTGTATCATCCGGGAACGGTTCGACACCTCACTCTGTCCGATCTCGACAAAGGCTACATCACGTCCGCGCGCATGCTGCACCTGGCCGGTTCCGGGCCGGTGGAGCTTCAAGCGGCCAAATGGATGAAGGCCGCCGGCGGGCAGGTGATCTATGATGGGACATCGGTATCCGAAGGCCTCACCGAACTGCTCCCTTATCTGGACGCGCTGATCATCTCGGAATATTTCCATCGTGAGCGGTTTCCCGACACCGAATACCTTCGCAATTGTGAAACGCTGCGGCAGGCGGGGCCGGCCATCGTGGTGGTGACGCTCGGGAAAAACGGCTGCGCCGGAGTGGGGCCGGAAGGCGCCTTTACCGTTCCTGTGTTCCCAACGCCCGTGAAGGACACACTGGGCGCGGGGGATGTTTTCCACGGCGCGTTTGCGTTCGGGCTGCTGCAGGGCTGGGCCACGCCGGAGGTGGCCCGGTTTGCCAACGCGGTTTCCTCGATCAAGGTGACCGCCATTGGCGGAAGGGCCGGCATTCCGGATTTGAAGACGGTTGAGCGATATCTCGAGACAGGGGAGCTGGACCGGACAGAGCTGGAGGCCCGTGTGCGAATGTACAGGGACTTGTGGCTGTTCGGAACACCCAATGATGAAGGAGGACCCCATGGCATTTGAAAAGGCGGGAGACATCCTACGGGACGCGTACAAGCATGGACGGGCGGTGGCCGCGTTCAATGTGTTCAACTACGAGACGGTGCAATGGGCCGTCCAGGCCGCGGACGCGCTTGGCATGCCGGTGCTGATAGAGTTTTATCCGGGCTGGAAAACCTTTGTGCCGCTGGACGTGATTGCGGAAATCACCCGGCTGCAGGCGGCGCGGGTGTCGGTGCCCGTGGGCCTTCACCTGGATCACTGCGGCACGCCCGAAGGGGTGCGGGAGGCGCTAGAGGCCGGGTATCCCTCCGTGATGTACGACGGCTCCAGCCTGCCTTTTGAGGAAAACCTGGCGAACACGCGCACCGTGGTGGAGATGGCCAAGGCCTTCGGCGCGGATGTGGAGGCGGAGCTTGGTCATGTGGGCAGCGGCGGGTCCCTTTCGGACATCGGGGACGCGAGCGGATTCACGGATCCCGCACTGGCGGAGCGGTTTGCCCGGGAAACCGGGGTTTCCTCCCTGGCCGTGTCCATCGGAAACGGGCATGGCAACTACATCCGGACACCGGAGCTGGACATTGCGCGGCTGGCGGAGATCAACCGGCGCCTCGGCATGCCGATTGTGCTCCATGGCGGGTCGGGCATCCCCGACGATCAGGTGCGGGCCGCGGTGGGTCATGGCATTGCCAAGATGAACGTGGCCACGGATTACCACCAGGCCTACTATCAGGCGGTCGCGGCGGTGATGCGCGCCGATGCCGCGGGCGGCCACATGTTCACCTGCATGGACAAGGCGCGGGAGCAGACCCAACGCTTCCTGACGAAAAAAATGGCGTTGCTGTACGGACCGGCCGGCCGATGAAAGGAGTACGGACATGAAACAGGTGGAACGGGTCAAGATTGGACTGCTTCCGGTTCGCCGGGGCATGGGGTTCTCGGAGACCGCGGACGTGCTGCGGGCAAAGCGTGAGGCCTTCGCGGCGCTGGAACAGGTGCGGCGCCCGGTGGACTGGGTGGACCTGGACGGGGTGGTGCCCGATGGCGTGGCTGCCACCGCGGATCAAATTCCCGCCATTGTGGCGCACCTGAAGGGTGCCGGTGTGGACGGACTGTTTGTCATCCATTGTGATTTTGGTCTGGAGGAAATCATTGCCCGTGTGGCCAAGGCGGTTGCCAGGCCCGTGCTGCTCTGGGGCGGCCGGGATCCGGCACCGGATGCCGCAGGCGAGCGCGCGCTGGACACCCAGTGCGGTATTTTTGCCTCGGGCAAGGTGCTTCAGCGCTATGGCGTGCCGTTCTTGTACATCAACAACTGCCGCCCGGGCGAGCCGGAAATGCTGTCCGCCGTGGACCGTTTTGCGCGAACCGTTTCCGTGACCCGCGCCTTCGCCGCAATGCGGATTCTGCTGATTGGAAACCGCCCGAAGGATTTCATGAGTGTGATGGTCAATGAGCCGGAGATCCTCGAACGCTTCGGGATTGAAGTGGTGCCGTACGCCTCCGGCCGTTTTTTCCACGATGTCCAGACGATGGCGGCCTCGGCCGATCCGGATTTCCTGGGCGAATTGCGGACGCTGGCCGACAAAATGGATGTGGCCGCGCTGACGGAAAAGCAGCTGCGGAACATTGCCGCCATGATTGTCGTGGTGAGGCGGGCGATGGATCAACACCAGTGCGCCGGTGCGACGATGGAGTGCTGGTCTTCGCTGCCGCCCCTTTTGGAGGTGGTTCCCTGCCAGGTGATTGGAGAATTGACGGATCGGGGCTATCCGGTGGCCTGTGAGGCGGATGTCCACGGGGCCATCAGCTCCGTGCTCGCGCAGGCGGCCAATTTCGGGGAAGCGCCCACCTTCTTTGCGGATCTCACCATCCGGCATCCGGAGAATGACAACGCGGAGCTGCTGTGGCATTGCGGGCCCTTCCCGCACTCGCTGCGCAGGGAAGCGGCACCGGGCGCCATGGGCGCCACCGGAACGGGGGAATGGGAATTGAAGCGCGGACCGGTCACCATTTTGCGGTTCGACGGCGTTCGCGGAGACTACGCGCTGATGGCCGGAGAGGGGAAAACCGTCGACGGCCCCAAAACAGGCGGCACCTACGCCTGGTTTGAGGTGGCGGACTGGCCGTCCTGGGAGCGCAAGCTGGTGGAAGGCCCCTTCATCCACCATGTTTCATGCCTGTACGGGCATGTGGCACAGGCCGTGCTGGATGCATGCCGGTTCATGCCCGGGGTGTCGGCGTTTCCGCTGTAAGGCTCAAACCGCATGGCACGCATGGATTTGGCCACCCGCCTGTCCACCTTTCTGGCAAAATCCTAACTGTGTGATGTCTCTGGAATCCGAAGCACCTTTGCGAGCGCCCGGGCAGAAATGTCGGGCGCCGCTTTTATCCCCGCATCCAAAATGCGGGCGCGCGCCTCGGCCACGCTGGGTTCCGTTTCCGCAACGGCCGGCCATGTGGTGGGGCGCCAGGTGTCCACGCGCTCATACAGCAAATGGGGCCAGCCGTAGGGTTCTCCCAGACGGTTGCGTTTTTGCCGGTTGCCGGCCACGGTGACAAAGAATTCACGCTGCAGTTCCCGGATGGCGGTATCCAGGCCGGCGTTGCCCTTGTGGCCCATGCCTTTCCACCAGGCGGACAAGTCATTGGAGCCCAGGATGGGCCGCTGCTCGAACTGCTGCCACAAATCCCAGACAGCCGGGCGCAGCGCGCCCTCGTGCCAGCGTTCCTCCAGCGCGCCGGCGGGCTGGCAGACCCGCATGAAATCGGCGTGCAGCCAGGGGGCAATGAAGCCTTTGTGGCCGCCGAGCAGGCACCCGAACGCCAGTTTTTTCTCAGCGGCGGCGCGGTCCTTCCATTGCCAGGGATCCGTTTCGGTTTCACCGGTGTGCCATTGGTCCGGTCCGGTCTCGTTCAAGACGGAGGGGAAGCCTGGCAGCGCGGCGGTCAGAAAAAGAAAGCCGAGTGTTTCCACCCGTTCCAGAAAATCCTCGTAATGGTGGAGCTTCATCCTGTGTGCCCTCCTGCGAAATGATTCCTCTCCATCATACCGCACGGAAGTTGACAGGAGCATGGCAACTTCAGGTGCGGCCTTTGGAGAGGGCCCGGGCGCGGCGAAATTCACAATCGGGCGGGCTGTGCTCACGACCAGTTGCGGCAGGCGTCCACATAGGCCAGCACGTTGGCGATGGGCACCTCCGGCTCCAGCAGATGGGTGGGGGCGACCCACAGCCCGCCCTTCGGTCCGGCGATGGCCAGGTTTTTCCGCACCACCGCCCGCACCTCGTCCGGGGTGCCGAAGGGCATGGTGGTTTGCGTGCCGAGCGTGCCATGGAAAGACAGCACCTCGCCGTAGGTGGCGTGCAGCTCCGCAAAATCCATGCATTCGGGTTGCACCGGGTTCAGCACATCAATCCCCGCTTCCATCAAGTCCGGAATGAAGGGTGTCACATACCCGCAGGAATGGTACAGCACGATGATGTCCGGCTTCACGGCGCGCGCCGCGTCGATGACCCGCTTGAGCCTTGGTTGCAGCCAGGTGCGGTACATGTCGCGGCTCATCATGATGCTGTGCTGCATGCCGATGTCGTCTCCGAGAAACAGGCAATCCACGCCGGCCGCGGCATAGGAGGCCGCCCGGACGCAGCTGCACTCCGTGACGGCATCCAACAGCCATTCCGCCTTCGGATCGTCGTCCATCATGTCGCCCATGAGATCCTCCATGCCGCGCATGTACCAGGCCGTTTCCCAGATGGTCATGGGCATGGAGCCGCCGGAAGCGAGTCCGCGCACGTGGATGGCCGCCGCCTGTGCTTTTTGGAAGGCGCCGTCCACGGCGGCAAAATCCGGCAGGGGATACGCCTTGAGTTCATCCAGCGAATCGATGCCGGCCAGCGGATGCCGCATGCGGGTCATATGCATGGCCTTGGCGGATCCGGGCTCGTGGGCGATGCCCCAGATGTCGAACCGGGTTTCGGGATGCAGCGGAATGTTGAAGCGGGCGCGGGCTTGATCCGGGTCCCGGGCGGGGACGGGACGATCCGCCACGTATCGGACCGGGAATCCAAAATGCTCGTCCAGGAGCCCCTCCACACCGGTTGCAAGCCGGTAGTCCTGTTCCAGGGAGGGACAAAGGCTCATGTCGAGGGGGGCGTGCTCGTATCCGGTTCTTCGGAGCAGGGACAACAGGTTTTCGCGTGGGGTCATGCGGGGCACCTCCCGTCAGGACATGCGGCTGTGCGTGGGAAGGATTGTGACACCTCAGAAATTGATGTTGTCCGGATTCGGAAGGAACCGGTGGTCGCGGTTCATCGCGTCAATGGCGGCCATGTCCTCTGCGGAGAGCTCAAAATCAAAGAGATCACAGTTCTCGCGGATGCGGTGCTCATGAACGGACTTGGGGATGATGATCACGTCGTTCTGCAGATCCCAGCGCAAAACCACCTGTGCGGGCGTCTTGCCGTACTTCTTCGCAATGGGCAGCAGTTCCTTTGCCTCTCCCAGATGCCCGGTCATCAGGGGGCTGTAGGCTTCCATCTGGATGCCCTTCTCCCGGCAGAATGCCTGCAGCGGTTTTTGGGACAGCCAGGGATGCAGCTCCACCTGGTTGACGGCCGGCACGACACCGGTGGCGTCCATGATGGTTTCCAGATGATGAATCTGGAAGTTGCTCACGCCGATGGCCCGGACGAAGCCCTGCTCCAGCAGGTGAATCATGGTTTTCCAGGCCTCCACGATTTTCCCTTTTTGGGGCCAGTGAATCAGGTACAGGTCCAGCACCTCCAGCCCCAGGTTTTTGCGTGTGACCTCGAATGCCTTCAGGATGGCGTCGCGGCCTTCCCGCTGGTGACCGTTCCAGAGCTTGGAGGTGACAAAGAGTTCCTCTCGCGGCACGCCCGATTCCCGGATGGCCTTGCCGACCCCTTCCTCGTTGCCGTAGATATAGGCGGTGTCGATGCTGATGTACCCCGTGCGGATGGCCGTTTTGACGCCATTGTCCAATTCCGCGGGATCCTCGACCTGCCAGACGCCATAGCCCAGGCGCGGCATCCGCACCCCGTTGTTGAGGGTGACCTTGTCTTTCATGTCCGTGAGTGTGATTGGTCCTGCCATACTGCCTCCTTTTTTTGGTGCATCGGAAGTCCGATGATGATTCGCTTTTGGAACAAGGTATACAAAAGATACTGATATCCTATGCGACGTGATCGTGCCTGTCAAGTCTCCTGCCGCCGGTATTTGCCGGGGGTCACACCGACCGTCCGCTTGAATTGCTTGAGAAAATTGGAATAGTCGTTGAATCCGGTTTGCACGCAGGCCTGGCTCACACTCGCACCATCGGCCAGCAGCTGCTTGGCGGCCGCGATGCGCTTGTACAGGATGTAGTTGTGCAGGTTGCTGCCGGTACTGCCCTTGAACAGTTTGCTCAGATAGAAGCGGTTGAGAAAGAAATTC
This sequence comes from Bacillota bacterium, assembly GCA_023459915.1. Classification (GTDB taxonomy): domain Bacteria; phylum Bacillota; class Clostridia; order DSM-8532; family DSM-8532; genus JAEWSN01. The sequence continues at coordinate 24,708 of JAEWSN010000207.1, read as the reverse complement.
TTTTCCAGGGCATCCAGGCTCAGATCGCCGTCAAGATGCGTGTCGATGTATTCCAGTACAGGCACCAGCTTTTCCGGAAGCTGGGTTCGCTCTGGAATGACGTCGATGTTCAGGAACAGGCGGTTGAGCAGGACCAGCAGCTCCAGCACGCAACCGAGCCGAAGCACATCGCTGCCCTGCCGGTCGTCTCCCGTCAGATGCTCCATTCGGCGGAACAGCCCCATGACCTCCTCGGTCTGGTGCGGGGTGAGGGAGATCTTGTTCTTCTCCCCGTTTTCCCTGTTGGTGAAGCAGCCAAGCAAGTCGAGATCAGGAGTGCAGAACGGGCGGATCATGGCGGGATTGAACTCCAGGCAGACCCGCTCATACAGCTTTTCCGACTTGAAGGACGGCCGGTGGATTTCCCGGTTGTTGGTGAAGACGATGTCGCCGTATTGCAGGGGATAGATTTGCTTTTCCACAAAATAGTTGACGTCGCCGGAAATCAGGAAATAGATTTCATACCCTGCGTGCAGGTGGAATTCCACCCGCGGCGCGGGAATCTGGATGTGCGAGAAGATGAGTGGCCAGGGGGTGGCGGATTCCTTGATGCCGGGCATGGGACGCTCCTTCCTGATGCCAAGAAAAGCCGCAATGGCGGCAAAAAAAGCGATGAACATGGTTTTGCTTTAGTTTACCATGAAAGAGACCGCGCCGCATTGCGGAAGGCGGTGTGCGCGGAAGGAGGAGCGGATGAAACTGTCTTTTTCCACCTTGTCCTGCCCGGACTGGTCCTGGACAAAGGTGATGGATGAGGCGCAGCGGCTGGGGTACGAGGGCATCGAGGTCCGCGGGGCCGATGGGGAGATGTGTCTGCCCAAGGCACGGCCGTTTCTGCCGGAGAACGTGGCGGACACACTGGCGGAGCTCACCCGGCGCGGGCTGGTGTTGACGGATCTCGGCTCCTCGGTCGCGTTTCACGATCCGGAGAAATGGGAGGCCGCCCTGCAGGAGGGGAAGGACTACATCGATCTGGCGGAAAGATTGGGGGTCCGGTATGTGCGGGTGTTTGGAGACCGCGTGCCAAACCGCGACCAGGCGGAGCAGACCACGGATCTCATCGCCGAGGGGTATCGCGCGCTGTGCGCATACATCGGGGAGCGGGATGTCATGATTCTGCAGGAAACGCATGGGGATTTTCCGGATCTCGATCTGCTGCGCCCGGTGTTCGAAAAGGTTTCGGACAGTCGTCTGGGCCTGTTGTGGGATATCGAGCATGTGTTCAAGCGCTATGGCGCGGACGCGTCCGTTTTCTTTGACTGGGCGGCACCCCATATCAGTCATGTGCACATCAAGGACACAGAGACCCAGGCGGACGGCACGTTCCGCCTCTGCGGCATCGGCGAGGGCGATGTGCCCATCCGTGCAGATGTGAAGCTGTTGCTCGCGTATGGCTACGACGGCTTCCTGTCCCTGGAATGGGAGAAGAAATGGCAGCCGCATCTGGCGGAACCGGAAGTGGTGGTGCCGCATTACATCCGCTACATGAGAACGTTGCTGGCTTCACTGTAAGCCGGCCGAGCCGCGGCATCGGGCCGTGAACACAAAAAGACACGGCATCGGGCCGTGAACACAGGAGGGAAGTTATGTCACAACAAAAGGTCAAGGTGGGGCTGATTGGCCTCGGCAACATGGGATCCACACATGCCCGGGATTTGGCGGACATGCCGGATGTGGAGCTGGTGGGGGTCTGCGACATCGTGCGGGAGAAGGCGGACGCGTTCGCCGCTTCCTGCGGCAGCAAGGCGTACTATGACTACCGGAGCCTGTTCAATGAATCCGGGCTCGAAGCCGTGGTCATCGCCGTGCCGCACTATGATCACACCCCCATCACCATCGACGCGCTGGGCCGTGGCATCCATGTGATGTGCGAGAAGCCGGTGTCGGTTCATGTGAATGACGCGAAAAAAATGGACGCGGCCTATGCCGAAGCCAAAAAGAAATATCCCAATCTAGTTTACGGACTGATGTTCATGGAGCGCACCTATCCGAACTACCTGAAAATCAAGGACATCCTTGACAGCGGGGAGCTGGGGCAGCTGGTGCGCGCCACCTGGATCAACACCGCGTGGTTCCGCTCGCAGGCCTATTACAACAGCGGCGGATGGCGTGCCACCTGGGCCGGCGAGGGCGGCGGCATCCTGACCAACCAGTGCCCGCACAACCTGGACATGTACCAATGGCTGTTCGGCCTGCCTGAAAAGGTCAGCGGGTTCGCCCACATCGGCAAATACCATGATATCGAGGTTGAGGACGAGGTCACCGGCTATTTCGAGCATGCCAACGGCATGGTGGGGCACTTCATCGTGTCCACGGCGGAAACACCCGGCACCAACCGGCTTGAGATTGTCGGCGAAAATGGCCGGCTCATCTACGAGAACGGGGAACTCAAGCTCAACCGCAACCGCATGTCCATGTTCAAGTTCCTCAAGGAGACCAAGGAGGCCTTCGGCAATGTGGAGGCATGGCCCACGGAAATCCCGGCCAGGCCCAACACACCCGGCGCACACCGCCGCGTGAACGAGCGTTTCGTCGGCACCATCCTCGGCAGGGACACGCTCATCGCCGATGGCAACGAGGGTTTGAATTCTGTCATGCTGGCCAACGCCATCATGCTCTCCTCCCACAAGGGTGCCCAGGTTGCGCTGCCGCTCGACGGGGATGAGTACGAAGCCATTCTCAAGGAACGTGCGGCCAACTCCCGCTTTGTCAAGACCGTGGCGGAAGTGGCGACAGACATGTCGAAATCCTTCTCGAAGTAATGGGGAAGCACCCATCGATTTGGAATGACGTTTCAGGCCGCCCACAGCCCTTCCCGAAAAGAATGGGTTGTGGGCGGATGCGCATGGAGGCACAACATGGACAGGATCAAGGCGGGCATCATTGGATGCGGCGGCATCGCACAAATACACCGGCAGGCGCTTCTGGCCTGTGATGGGGTTCAAATCACCGCAGTCTGCGACATTGTGGCGGAACGCGCGGAGGCCATGGCGGCCGCCATTGCGGCGGAAAAGCCGCAGAACGGTCCCGTGGCCGTGTACACGGACTGGCACGCGATGCTCGCGTCCGGAAAGGTGGAGAGTGTCCACCTGTGCACACCGCACTGGCTCCATGCCAACATGGCCATCGAAGCCATGCGGGCGGGGTGCCATGTGCTGACGGAGAAGCCGATGGCCATCACCGAGTCGGACGCGACGACGATGGTGAAGGTCAGCGGGGAAACCGGACGCCGGCTCGGTGTCTGTTTCCAGAATCGGTACAACAACACCAGCACCGCGCTGCGGGAAGCGGTCGGCAGCGCGCGGGCCGGCGCCGTCAAGGGCGGCCGGGCATTCGTGACCTGGCACCGGGATCACACCTATTATGAAAGCGGTGACTGGCGCGGTACCTGGAAGGAGGAAGGCGGCGGCGTGATGATCAACCAGGCCATCCACACGCTGGATTTGCTGCAGTGGATGCTCGGCACGCCGACCGCCATCCGCGGCAGCTGGCATCTCCGGGAGCTTGGCGAGGTGATTGAGGTGGAGGATACCGCCGAGGCGTTCATCCGTTTCGACAATGGGGCCAACGGCTTGTTCTACGCCACCAATGCTTATTGCACCGACGCGCCCGTGATGCTTGAAATCGTCTGTGAGCACGCTGTGATGCGCCTTGACGGCATGCTGACCATCCGGTACGATGACGGAGAAGTCGTCACGGTCACCGAGCAGGATGTGATCACGGGTGAAAAATCGTATTGGGGGAGCGGGCACAAGGCGCTTGTCGCCGACTGGTATGCCAAAATGCGTTCAGGGGAACCCTTCCCCGTCGACGGTGCCGCCGGGCTTCCCGCGCTTCGCCTGGTTTTGGGCCTGTATCAGTCGGGACGCACCCATGCCGCGGTGTCGCTGTAGCGCAAGCCCATTTCAACGGCCGGAGTCATTCAATCCGCGAGACGCCTCCACAAGGGGCGTCTTGCGGTGTTCGTCCGCCGGGAGGCATGTGGGAAATGCGCGGTGGCGCGTCTTTTCAAGGCCATGGCATCGACCACGCAAGACAATGCCATGGCCGCTGCAAGGCGATGGCATCGTCCGCGCGCTGCAGGCATTACACAAGGAGGAACCGTTATGGAGTGGAACAGGAACAACCCGGTGAATCAGCCCGAGCACTCCGATGGCGCGGGCATTGTGCCATCATTCCCCGCCGTGGAGAATCTCTGGGAGGGAAAGAACATCCGCCTGCGCGCGCCCACAGAAAAAGACCTTGAGGGGTACTTCCTGACGCCGGAGGCGTTCAACACCGCCTCCCAGCGGTCCGGAGACCGGGTGCTTTTCCCCGTCAGCCCGGAGCAGCGCAAGCAGCGGATGGAGGCCTTTTACAAGCAGGACCCTGCCGGAGACGAGTATTTTCTGCTCATGGAGGCCAAGGATGGCACAACCGTGGGCAACATCAATTCGCACAGTGCCGATCGGTTGTCCGGCACGTTTTCCTACGGGATCGGGGTTCGTCCGGAGTTCCGTGGGAAGGGGCATGCGTCGGAGGCCATCCGGCTGCTGTTGCGGTACTTTTTCGACGAGCTCGGGTATCAGAAATGCAATGCCCATGTGTACGATTTCAATCCGGATTCCATGCGGCTTCACGAGCGGTTCGGCTTTCTGCTCGAGGGGCGTGTCCGGCGCAGCCACTATGCCGGGGGACGTTATTGTGACGTGTTCCATTACGGGATGACCCGGGAGGAGTTCCATGCGCGGTACGCCGGTTCGGGCGCGGAGGCACGGACGGATGCGGGGAAAGATGATGGCGGTGCGCCTGCGAAGTGAGCGCTAGCCCGCAAAATGACGGCAAGCCCGCAAAATGACGGCAAGCCCGCAAAGCGGGCGGAAGCCCGTGGAATGAGCGCACGCCTGTGCGGGGCGCGGGTGATGGATGGAGGATATATGGCGGAACAGTGGACAGGAAGCGAACGATATCTCGGCATTGACATGGGAACCTCCGGCGTGAAGGCGGTGCTGTTCGACAGAAATGGCGTCGTGGCCGGCACCGGACACGCGGCGGTGCTGCTGGCGGCAGGCCCGGATGGCCGCGCCGAGCTCGATCCGGACGAGGTGGTCGCGGCGGTGGCCAAGGCCACGTACGACGCGGTCGGAGATGCGGGCGCGGCGGTGGAAGCCGTTGGCATCTCCTGCATCCACCACAGCCTGATGGCGGTCGCCGCAGACGGCACGCCGCTCACGCCGGTCACAACCTGGGCGGACAACCGCGCGCTGGCCGAGGCGGAGGAAATCGCCGCCATGCCACAGGCGGCGGACTGGTATCATCGCACCGGCTGCCGGGTGCAGCACCCCATGTATCCCTTGTCCAAGCTGCTCTGGTTTCGCCGGCATGAGCCGGAAGTTTTCGCGCGGGCCAGCCGGTTTGTGACCATCAAGGAATACCTGCTGTTCCGCCTGTTCGGGGAGTGGGTGGTCGACGACACCCTGGCTTCCGCGCAGGGGTTTTATGACATTCACCGCCTGGAATGGGACGGGGAGCTGGCAACGGACCTTGGCGGCGTGCCGCTTTCCAAGCTGTCGCAGACCGTTCCCTGCACCCATGTCCTGCGCGGCTTGAAGACAGGGTGGGGGAAGCGGCTGGGGCTGCGGGACGACACCCCCTTTGTGATTGGCTCCGGCGACGGCATCATGGCCAACCTCGGGAGTGGCGTGTTCAACCGAAGCGTCTTCTCCTCCACGATCGGCACCAGCGGGGCCATCCGGACCACCGTGACTGCGCCGCTCACCGCGGCGGATGGCAGCACCTGGTGCTATGCCTTCCTCAAGGATCGCTGGGTTGCCGGGGGCGCCATCAACAACGGTGCGGTGGTGTTGACCTGGTTGCAGCGCGAGTTTGGAGATCAGTTCAGGATGGATGCCCGCGAAGGCGAAAAACTGCCCGCGGCCATGGATCGGGTGGCCGAAGGCGTGCCGGCCGGCAGCGACGGCCTTGTTTTCCTGCCCTATCTGCTGGGGGAGCGCTGCCCGGACTGGAACGCGGGTGCCCGGGGGATGCTCTCGGGGCTCGATTTCTCGCACACACGGGGACATGTCCTGCGGGCCGCCATGGAAGGCGTGATGTACCGGATGTATACCGTGGATCGCGCGCTGGTGGCGTTGTGCCAGTCGCGGGGTGTGCTGCGGGCCAGCGGCGGGTATACCCATTCCGCGCTGTGGCTGCAGATGCAGGCGGACATGTTCAACCGGGAAGTGCAGATCAGCGCGGTGACCGAGGCGGGCGCGCTGGGCGCGGCCTTTTTGGCCATGCATGCCGTGGGCGCGGTGACAACGCTTGACGACGGCCTGCCCGCCATGGCGCCCATCCGAACCGTTCAGCCAAATCCGGAGACCGTCGCGGTCTATGACCGGTGGAAACGCGACGCGGCGGCGTTGTATGCGTCGCGCATTTCCTGAATGGGTAATAAAAGATGGACAGAGGTGGCGCGAAGCGGCCCGTGCCAAACGGCGGCTGCACAAGCCGGCTGTTTGGAAGCGTTCGATGGCCGGCGCGATGACAACGAGGAGGAAGAATCATGACAAGCACATCAACAACGACAGCGCAGGGGGCGTCTCCCGCGTTCATGGATGAAGATTTTCTGCTCCAGACCCCGATGGCCCGGCATCTGTTTCACACCCATGCCGCCAAGGCGCCCATTGTGGATTTCCATTGCCACATTCCGCCGGCGGACGTGGCCGCAGACCGGCGTTTTGCCACCATCACCGAGCTTTGGCTGGGCGGGGATCACTACAAGTGGCGCGCCATGCGCTCCAATGGGATTCCGGAATCCCACATCACCGGAAACGCCCCGGATCGCGAGAAGTTCCAGGCCTGGGCCGAAACCCTTCCCATGCTGATTGGCAACCCGCTGTACCACTGGACCCATTTGGAGCTGCAGCGCTATTTTGACGTCCATGTGCCGCTGGGTCCGGACACGGCGGAGGAGATTTGGCAGGCCTGCAACCTGAAACTGGCCGAACCCGGTTTCTCCGCCCGTGGACTCATTCAGCGTTCCAATGTCTCCGCGCTGTGCACCACCGACGATCCCGCCGATTCGCTGGAACACCACCTGGCCCTCCGGCGGGACAAGTCCTTCACCGTGCAGATGCTGCCGACCTTCCGTCCGGACAAGGCATTGTATCCTGAACGGGAAGGGTTCACCGAGTGGGTGGCCCGTCTGTCGGCGGTGGCCGGGCGGCCGGTCGTGGATCTGACCTCGCTCACCTCCGCTCTGTCGGAACGCATCGCGTTTTTTGCCGAAGCCGGCTGCCGGCTCTCGGATCACTCCCTTGAGCCGGCGGTGTTCGAGGAGGCCACGGAGGAGGAGGCGGACGCAACCTTCCGCGCGGCGCTCGAAGGCCGCATGCTCGCCGAATCCGCCATCCGCCGCTACCGCACCTGGCTGATGACCTGGCTGGGAGCCCAGTATGCCGCGCGCGGCTGGGGCATGCAGTTGCATCTGTTGGCGCAGCGCAACAACAACACCAGAATGTATCGCGCGCTGGGTCCGGATACCGGCTTTGACACCATGGGCGACGATCTCGTGACCGCGCCGCTGGCGCAGCTGCTCAATGCCATGGACATGGCGGGCGCCCTGCCCAGGACCATTCTGTATTCGCTGCACCCCAAGGATCTCGAAGCGCTGGGCGCCATGGCCGGCTGTTTCCAGGGAGACGGCCTCCCGGGAAAAATCCAGCTGGGCGCGCCCTGGTGGTTCAACGACACCCGGGACGGCATGGAGAAACAGCTGCGCACCCTGGGCAACCTTGGCGCGCTGGGCCGTTTTGTCGGCATGCTGACCGATTCGCGCAGCCTGGTCTCCTACCCGCGTCATGAATACTTCCGGCGCATCCTGTGCAACCTCATCGGCGGCTGGGTGACGGCAGGCGAGTTCCCCGCGGACGAAGCCCTCCTCGGCCGGATTGTCGAAGGCATCTGCCACCGCAACATCGAGAACTGGCTTGGACTGGAGGCGTCGGCACAATGAGCGGAACAGGCGGTTCGGGGCACAACAGAACACAGGAAGGCGGCCGCCTGTCCCGCATGGCGGGACGGGAGGCCGTGCATGGCGCGGCCGACAGGCTGCTGGGCTCCCGGGTCAGGGAGCGAAGCCGCCTCTGGCGGGTGCCGACCTTCTGGGTCATTGTGCTGATCGCCTTCATCGCCGTGCTGCTGATGCTGCTGACCTCGTGCGGTCGCGTGGTGCCTCCGCAGGGAGATGCCACCGAGCCGCCAATCGCCTCGGCGGAGGCGGAACCGGGACGGGACAATGGTTCCGGGGACAATGCGGGAACCTCCGCCAAGCCAGCGCCCGGCACAACGGCAGCACCCTCCGCGGGAGAAACAGCCACGGCGGAACCGTCTCCGATTCCGCCCGGGGATGACGACCCGGCGCAGGGGAATGGGGATCCCGTGAGGGCGGAAGACCTGTGGCCGGTTCCCAAGGGCGCCATGACGGATGAAGGCATGCGATACGGGTACGCCGACATGGACGGTTCGTTCGTGATTGCGCCGACGTTTGTCCGTGCCCACCCGTTTACCGCCCTTGGGGTGGCGCTTGTGGAGGATGGCGCGGACAACCGCGCGGTCGTCGACAAAACCGGGAACCTTGTCATCCCCTGGCGCCAGGCAAGCATTCTGGTGCCCCACAGCGGCCTCATTCTGCTCTCCCCCTTTGGCGACGGCACGGGGAGCGCTGGAACGGAAGCCTATGACGTGACCGGTCGGTTGCGCTTCTCGGATCAGGGCGATGTCAACCTGTTTTCGGATGGATTGGCCGTGGTTTACGACGAGGGCCCGGACGGGTATGGACCCATCGGGTACATGGATGAACAGGGCGAACTCCGGTTCTACGTCATGGCGGCGGATCTCCGCGAGTTCGTGGATGGTCTGGCGGTTGTGGCGGAGCGCTACGGAGGGCCGCAACACTACATTGACAAGACCGGGCAGGATGTCACCGCATCGGTCTCCGATGGCTGGAAGGTGTATCAGGACGAGGCAACCGGCCGGTTCGGCTATCGCCATTCGGACGGGCGGTATCTCACCGATGCCCTGTATCTGGAGGCGGAGCCCTTCCGTGACGGGACGGCCATCGTGTCCGTCAATCCAAACATGGATGAATACCAGGGCCTGTATGGGTTGATCAATACGTCCGGGGAATGGGTGCTCGAACCGATGTACAGCGGCATCCGCCGCATGCGCAACGGCCTGTTCCTGGTGGGGGAACCCCTGCGGATGTCCGGCTGGATTGGGTACATCCCCTATATGGATTACACGGACATGGCGTTGTTCAACCGCAAGGGGGACATGCTCATCGACTTCATCCTGCAGGGCGCGGAAGATGCCGATGCGGAACGTGTGTCCGTGACCGACGGCACCTGGAGCTGGTTTGTGGACGCGTCCGGCCGGCCCGACGACAGCCTTGCGGATCTTGCGGTCAACGGCACCTTCCGGATTTTTGGCGATTTGCTGTTTGGGACGGCGGATGGATTCGACAGCGTTTACCGGACGGATGGCACCCTGCTGGCGGAGAACCGTCCCGCGGTGGCCCTGGGGGACGGATTTGAGCTCACGTCCGCGCTGGCGGAGGGCAACCGGTACTCCAAGCTCACCTATCCCGTCCTCCGGGGCGCGCCGGACCTGATGCTCGAGGGCATGATCAACAACCGGATCAAGCAGATCATGGGGGTTGGCGCCACGGACGAGCCGGAAGTGGATGAGCAGACCGGCATCCGGTACGTCGAAACGCTTGATGGGGGCTGGCAGGCCTGGCGTGTGGGCGACATGCTGGTGGTGGAGCAATATCCGTACTGGTATCCGCTTGGCGCGGTTCACGGCTCCCCCTCGATGGTCACCCTGCACTTCGATCTCACGTCAGGACACGAGATGCGGCTGATCAACCTGTTCATGACAGAGAAACGGAAGGAGGCCCTGCAATTCCTGTCCGAACGCGTGACCGCGGACATCCAGCGCGACATGGAGGAGATTGGCTACTTCGTCGAGTCCGTGGAGGTGACCCTGGACCAGCCCATCCGCATGACCGACGAGGGCCTGGTGCTCTACTGGGGGCCTTACGAGCTGGCTTCCTATGCGGCTTCCTTCCGTGAATTCCTGATTCCCTGGGAGGATCTCCAGCCGTATGCCGACAAGGCGGGCCTTGCGTGGCAGGCCCTGAAGCTGCCCTGAACGGGTTTGCGCCCCCGGTTGCTACCTGTGCGTTCTGGTTTTATAATGGACGGAGGCCTGCAAACCGGTACGGGCAAGCCCGACCGTGTGGGTGGCGTCTGCCCGGCGGGCAGGGCCGGCGAGGCGCAAGGAGGCGGCATGGCAAAGACAATCGCTGAAATCAATGAGCGGATCAAATCCGGGAAGGCCGTTGTGGTCACCGCGGAGGAGATCATCGGCATGGTTCGGGAGAAGGGCGTCAGGGAAACGGCGAAGACCGTGGACGTTGTCACGACCGGCACCTTCAGCCCCATGTGCTCTTCCGGCGCGTTTCTCAATTTCGGGCATTCCGTGCCGGCCATCCGGATGGGCAAGGTTTGGCTCAATGATGTGCCGGCGTATGCCGGGATTGCGGCGGTGGATTGCTATATTGGCGCCACGGAGCCATCCGAAAGCCTCGGCATCCAGTATGGGGGCGCGCATGTCATTGAGGATTTGCTTTCCGACCGGGACGTGGAGCTTCGCGCGGAGAGCCAGGGAACAGATTGCTACCCAAGGAAGCGCATCCGCACCCTTGTCCGGCGCGAGCACCTCAACCAGGCGTACATGTTCAACCCGCGCAACGCGTACCAGAACTATCCGGCGGCCACCAATTCCACCGATCGCATCCTGCACACCTACATGGGCACGCTGCTGCCCAAGTTCGGGAATGTCACCTATGCCACGGCGGGGGAGCTCAGCCCACTGCTCAATGATCCCCTGTACCGCACCACCGGCATCGGCACACGGATTTTTCTCGGTGGCGGACAGGGATATGTGGCCTGGGAGGGCACACAGCACAATCCTTCCCAGGAGCGTCTGCCCAACGGCACGCCGGTGAACCTGGCCGGAACCCTGGCGGTCATCGGGGATCTCAAGGGAATGAGCAGCCGCTACATCCGCGCCTGCGTCTATGAGAAGTATGGCGTGTCCCTGTTTGTGGGCATCGGCATTCCCATTCCCATCCTCGATGAGGACATGGTGGAGAAAACGGCCGTATCGAACAAGGACATCTTCACGGAAGTCGTTGACAAGAGCGGCATGGAAACCCTGGGGATCCGGGTCAGCTACGAGCAGCTGCGCAGCGGCCGCATCGACATCCGGGGGAAATCCGTTGCCACCGCGCCGCTGTCCAGCCTGCGCATGGCGCGCGAGATTGCAGACACCTTGCGGACGTGGATTGTCAATGGGGAATTCCTGCTGACCGAGCCGGTCGCGCCGTTGACCAGGGAGGCCGGCCCGCTGAACAAACTGCAGATACGGGGGAATTTCCATGAAGACGATTAAGATCAGCATCATCTACCCCGTCAACAAAATCACCGCGCCCGTGGTGAGCACCCTCATCAAGAAATACAATCTGGAGATCAGCATTCTGCATGCCGACATCGGCCTCACCAAGGTGGGCACGTTGGTGGCGGACATCACCGGCGCGGAGGCGGACATCGCGGCCGCCCTGCAGTACATCGACGAAACAGGCGTGGAATACCGCATCTTCTCCAGCAAGCTCATCTGGGACGAGGACCGGTGCGTGCACTGCGGGGCCTGCACGGCCGTGTGTCCCACCGACGCGCTGACCATGTCGCCGGATGACTGGTCGTTGCAGTTCAACCAGGAGAAATGCGTGGTGTGCGGCCTTTGTGTGAAGGCCTGCCCGCTGTCCGTGATGAAGCTCACATGACCCCGGCAAAGGCGTCGCCGGCCGGCGGAGGGCGCGAGGAACGGCATTACCGCGCGCGATATGCCGCGCCGGATCTGGCCTATTTCACGGTTGTCCGCGAACAGACGGATTTGCGGATTGGCATCGGATTTGGGCCGGAGCAGCCGCGTCCCGGCAAGGCGCGCGTTCAGGCGGCGCAGGCAGCGGCCCTGGCGGAGACCGTCCGCTGCCGCCAGGAGCTTGAAGCGCATGTGCAGGCCTTCCCCGCGTTCCTGACCAGCCTTCATCCGCTTGCGGCCCCTGCTGGCTGTCCGCTGCCCCTCCGCCGGATGTACGAAGCGGCCGCGAAGGCGGAGGTCGGGCCCATGGCGGCGGTGGCGGGCCATGTGGCGGAACATGTGGGGAAGCGTTTGGCGGCGGATTTCCCTGACGTGATGGTGGAGAACGGCGGCGACTTGTGGCTGAAATTCACCGGACCGAGGCAGGTGGGCCTGTGGTGCGGCGACACACCGTTTCGCGACAAGCTGGCGCTGCGCATCCTGGGAACGGAAACGCCTGTGGGCCTGTGCTCCTCTTCCGGGCGGTTCGGACACTCGCTGAGCCTGGGCAGGGCGGACGTGGCCACCATCCTGGCGGATACGGCTGTACTGGCGGACGCGGTGGCCACCGCGCTGGGAAACCGGGTGCGGCAATCGGAGGACGTGACGCCGGCGCTGGCCTGGGCAACGGCCATACCGGGCGTCCGGGGAGCACTGGTGGTTTTGGGCGCGCAGCTTGGCATCATGGGGGACATCACACTGGCATAGGGGTGGCACAGGGGGTCAGACCCCGGTGCCACCGGGGGTCAGACCCCAAGCATCATCAGGGGGTCAGACCCCGGACATCGCAGGCGCGGGAAGCGCCGAAGGAGTGGACTGCATGGGCAAGAGGACTGGCGGGGGAGAAATGACCCCGGATCAACAGGTGCGCGCCGGGTTGGCCGGGGCCAAACGCATTGTGGTCAAGGTGGGGTCTTCCACCCTGACCCACGACAACGGGTTCACGCATCTGGCACGGATGGATCGGCTGGCGCTGGCGCTGGCCGAGCTGATGAACAACGGCCACGAGGTGGTGTTGGTGACCTCCGGTGCCATCGCGGTGGGCATGGGCAAGTTCCAGCTGGAGCGGCGGCCGGCCGGCATGGGCATGAAGCAGGCCCTGGCGGCCGTGGGGCAGTGCGAGCTGATGAACCTGTACAGCAGGCTGCTGTCCGCATACAACCGGGTGGTTGCGCAGGTGCTGCTCACCAAGACGGATCTGGAGGACGAGACCCGGAGCCGGAATATCCTGAACACCTTCTCCAGCCTGTTTCAGTACGGGGTGCTGCCCATCGTCAACGAGAACGATACGGTTTCGGTGGAGGAGATCAAGAGCCTCACCATGTTCGGTGACAACGACACGCTGTCGGCCGTGGTGGCCCGGCTCATCGGCGCGGATCTGCTGATTCTGCTTTCCGACATTGACGGCTTCTACGACGCCAATCCCAGAGAGAATCCGGACAGCCGGCTGATTGCCACGGTCCATGAAATCACGGACGCCATGCGGGCCTGCGCGGGCGGCAGCGGAACCGCCAGAGGCACCGGTGGCATGCAGACCAAGCTCAACGCGGCGGAACTGGCCACAAACGCGGGTTGCCACATGGTGCTGGCCAACGGGGACAACCCGCTGCGGATCCTGGACATCCTCGACGGCAAACCCGTGGGCACCTTGTTTGTCCGAAAACCCGCATCCAACAACGCTTGAGGTCAAAGCCACGGATGTGCCCGGCACGGGTTCCGATTGAATTCTCCCCGTTCCAGTAGAAAAAGTCCATTGTCCGCCAGTCCCTTCTCCGATACGATTGTATCGAAAAATGAAACAGCGTTTCATATAATGAAACAATCGGGAGGACGCACGCCGGCGCGACCACCCCGTGGAGAGGGAGAGCATCATGGCGGACAAAGGCATACAGGTCATCGACAGGGCCTTTGACATTTTGGAATTGCTGTCCGATGTCAGTGAGGGCATGGGCGTGACGGAAATCGCGAACCGGATTGGACTGAACAAAAGCACGGTGCACCGCATCCTCAACGCGATGGCTTCCCGCGGCTATATCGAGCGGGCCTCCAGCAAGGGGGTGTATCGAAACGGTCTCAAGCTTGTCGATCTCGCGTCGGTCCATCTCAACAGTGTGGAACTCAAAACGGAGGCCCGTCCGCTGCTGCGCGAGCTGACGGCGCGCATGAACCTCACCACGCATCTGGCCATCCTGGATGGACTGGATGCGGTATACATCGACAAGGTGGATGTGGAGTCCAGCCTGCGGCTGTATTCCCAGATAGGGCGGCGCATATCGGTCCACTGCTCGGCGCTGGGAAAATGCCTGCTGTCGGGGCTTTCGGAACAGGAGCTGGCGGAGCGGCTGCGCAAGTGCGATTTTCGCAGGCACACCGCGAACACGCTGACCAGCCGGCAGGCGCTGACCCGGCAGGTGGAGGCAGTCCGGCTGCGGGGCTTTGCCGTGGACGATCAGGAGCATGAGGCGGGGATCCGGTGCATGGCCGCGCCGGTTTGCGACTATCGGGGCAAGGTGGTGGCAGCCATCAGTCTCACGGGCCCCGCGTCTGTTGTGTCCAGGGAGCGGGAGACGGAAATCGGAGAGCTGGTGGCGTCCGTGGCCAAGGACATTTCACGGCGGCTGGGACATCGACACGCCGCCAACGATCAATCTGCGTGACCATCCCGCAAGGGAGTCATCATGGAAGCCCGGAGGGGCAAGGGAGGAGACATCAATGAACAAACAGGAAGTGCTCAAGCGGATTCAGGATTGCGGCGTGGTGGCCGTGGTGCGCGCGGAGAATGCGGACCAGGCGAGGAAGATTGCCGAAGCCTGCATTGAGGCGGGAATTGCCGCCATCGAAATCACCTTTACCGTGCCCGGTGCGGTGGATGTCATCGCCGAGCTGGCGAAAGTGTACGCAAAGGGAGAAGTCATCATCGGTGCCGGCACCGTGCTCGATCCGGAAACGGCGCGGGCCGCGATTCTCGCGGGGGCCCAGTATATTGTCAGCCCCTGTCTGAATGAGGATGTGGTGAAGCTTTGCCTGCGCTATCAGGTTGCCTGCATGCCGGGTGCGATGACCATCCGGGAAGTGGTGGCCTGCATGGAGGCCGGTGCCGACATCGTGAAGGTGTTCCCGGGCGAGCTGTTTGGGCCGAAGTTCATCAAGGCGGTCAAGGGGCCAATCCCGCAGGCGAAAATGATGCCGACCGGTGGCGTGGCGCTGGACAACGTGGCCGAATGGGTCAAGGCCGGCTGTGTGGCCGTGGGTGTGGGCGGAAGCCTCACCGCGGGAGCCAAGACGGGGGATTATGCGTCCGTGGCCCGCATTGGGGCGGAGTTTGTGGCCAAGGTGAAGCAAGCGCGCGCGTGACCGGCTGCCGTCCGAAGGACGTGTTGAAAGGAGAACATGATGGCCCTGCTCAATCTCAAACCGCAAGACACAGTGAAATACGATTGTCTTTCCCTTGGGGAAGTGATGCTTCGTTTCGATCCCGGCGAGGGGCGCGTCAGAAACACGAGATCGTTCCAGGTGTGGGAAGGCGGCGGGGAATACAATGTCACCCGTGGCCTGCGCAAATGCTTCGGCATGACCGCCGGGGTGCTGACCGCCTTCGCGGACAATGATGTGGGCCGCTTGGTGGAAGACTTCATCCTGCAGGGGGGCGTGGACACCTCGCTCATCCGCTGGGTTCCCTATGACGGCATCGGCCGCGCGGTGCGCAACGGCCTGAATTTCACCGAACGCGGCTTTGGCATCCGCGGCGCGCTCGGTGTGTCCGACCGTGCCAACACCGCCGCAAGCCAGCTCAAGGTGGGCGACTTTGATTTTGACCATGTCTTTGGCACCCTCGGCGCCCGCTGGCTGCATACCGGCGGCATTTTTGCCGCGCTCTCCGACACCACGCCCGACGTGGTCATCGAGGCGTGCAAGGCGGCCAAGAAGCACGGGACCATGGTCTCCTTCGATCTCAACTACCGGCCGTCCCTCTGGAAGAGCATTGGCGGAAAAGCCAGGGCACAGGAGGTCAACCGGGAAATCGCCAAATACGTGGATGTCATGATTGGCAATGAGGAGGATTTCTCCGCCTGCCTCGGTTTTGAAATCGAGGGGAACGACGAAAACCTGAAGGAGTTGAACATTCCCGGCTATCAGAAGATGATTCGGGAAGTCATGAAGGCCTATCCCAATTTCAAGGTGGCGGCCACCACCCTGCGCACGGTGCGCAGCGCCACCGTCAACGACTGGAGCGCCCTGTGTGTGGCGGATGGCGAAGTGTATATGAGCAACGCGTATCCGGGACTGGAAATCATGGACCGGGTCGGTGGCGGCGACAGCTTTGCCTCCGGTCTCATCTACGGCCTGATGACCACCGGCGACCCCCAGCAGGCGGTCAACTATGGGGCGGCGCATGGCGCGCTGGCCATGACCACCCCGGGAGACACCTCCATGGCCAGCAAGGCGGAGGTGGAAGCGGTGATGAAGGGGGCCGGCGCGCGGGTGCAGCGCTGACCGCCGGAACCCCGGCAGACTTCGTTGAATGACAAAAGGACGCGTGTGTCGGGATGTCCCGCAACACGCGTCCTTTCCTGTTGTTCATGAACAGACCGAAGTTTCGACACGCGGCGTCGCCTCCCGTCATGCCTCCCCGAGAATGGCATCGATGGCGGCAAGAACGTCCGGCTCGAGCGTCACGCCGGAAGCCGCCGCGTTTTCCTCAATCTGCGAGACACGCGTGGCGCCGACCAGCGCGCTGGCCACATTCTGCTTTCTGAGCACCCAGGCCAGCGCCAGCCTTGACAGCGGCATGCCCAACTCGGCCGCGATGCCTTCGAGCTGGACCACCCGGTTCAAGGTTTCGTCCTTGAGCCAGTTTCCAATCCACATGTTCTGCTTGGGATCCGTGGCCCGGCTGCCTTCCGGCAAGGCCTGGCCGGGTTTGTATTTTCCGGTGAGCACGCCCTGGGCCAGGGGTGAGAAGACCACCTGGCCAACGCCTTCCTTTTCTCCCAAGGGAATGATCTCCTCCTCGATATTCCGATACAGCATGCTGTACTGCGGCTGGTTGACCACCAGCCTGTCGAAAAGCCTGGCATCCGCGATGTGGAGGGCTTCCCGGATTTGTTCGGCGCTCCATTCGCTGACCCCCATGTACAGCACCTTTCCCTGACGCATCAGGTCATCGAAGGCGCGAAGGGTCTCGTACACCGGGGTTTCCGGATCCGGACGATGGCAGTACAGGATATCCACATACTCCTTGCCCAGCCGTTTCAAACTGGCATTGGCGGACTCGAGCACATGCTTGCGGGAAAGGCCGCGATCGTTGGGGCCCTCGCCCATCGGGAAGAAGACCTTCGTCGCGAGCACGTAGGACTCGCGGGGATACTTGTCGAGAATTTTCCCCACCACGCGTTCCGCCTCGCCCCGCGCGTAGGCGTTGGCCGTGTCGAAGAAGTTGATGCCCAGCCCGTAGGCCCGGTCGATGGTTTTCTCAGCCGCATCCGCCTCTGTGGCGTTGCCATATGTCAGCCAGCTTCCCAGGCTGATTTCAGAAACACGCAACCCTGTGCGCCCCAATTTTCGATAATTCACAATGACAGCCTCCTCTGTGATTTCGCCAAAACACATCCAACGGCCCGTTTTATTGCACCGGGGCGTCCGACCGTTTTGTGGTGTACCTCAATTGTTCCCAAAATGAAGCAACGCGAAACAGGGCACGGAAAAAGACGTCCGTTGCCGGACGTCTTTCCTGTTCATGCTCATTGCAAACGGATTGATGGCGTGAATCAGCCGTTGACCTTGTCCTTGAGGCCTTTGCCAACCTTGAAGGCCGGAACCTTGCAGGCCGGAATGTCAATGGCTTCGCGGGTCTTGGGGTTGCGGCCCTTGCGCGCGGCACGGGCTTTGGTTTCGAAGGTGCCGAAGCCGACGAGCACAACCTTGTCGCCCTTGACGAGCGTTTCTTCGACGGTAGAGATAACGGCGTCGAGTGCCGCTTCACTGTCTTTCCTGGAAAGACCGGACTTCACGGTCATCTGTTGAATGAGATCTGCCTTGTTCATGGGTTCCCTCCTGTGTGTGATGCAAATACTTTGCCATTCTACATGGTCGCATGGGGTTCGTCAAGATTGGGATCGGCTGTATCGAAAGCGGCACAAGGGATGCGGGAGCCACGGCGCTTTTGGGGCGGATCCATCTCCGGTGGGGGATGGGCAGTGCGCCGGCCATGGTATATAATGGTCGGGATGGAGGGGATGTATGGCCGGTGTGTATTTCCAGGTCCGGACCGAACAGGTGTCCGATGCCGTGCAGTGCGGGCTGAAGCTCTCGGAGCACGCGGATCGCGAGCTGGTGCTGCCCGGGCAGACGCAGCCCCGGCGCGTGATGACCGCATGGCTGCATCCGGCGGATCTGCCGGATCGCGGAACCGCGCATGGCCACACCTGCCTGCGGCTCGAGGTGGATCCGGCCCGCTGCTTTGTCGGCGACGGGGATCTGTACCGGATGGGACAGCGGTATCCGGAACTGGCGGCACAGCATTTGGCCTCCATGGTCCCCCTGCAGCAGTACCGTTTCGGCACCTTTCGGGCACCGGAATGCGCCCTCCCCTTCTCCGTGCTCGACACGCAGATTGCCGTGCTCGGCCGTTCGATGGACGTGCCGGTGCTGTACGAGAGCTCCGAGGCCCTGTACCTGCAGCGGCTGATGAACGCGTACGAGGAAGCCCGCCAGGATGGCGGCAACGCGCTCTTTTTCGCCTGGTGCCGGCTGCTGGAATCCAAGGGACTGATGACACGGTTCCCTGACGATTCCGGGAATCGGGAGGTTTACCTGTCCAGGGAAACCGGCGCGACGCTGGTGCTCAACGTGCCGGATCGCGCGGACGCGGAGGTTTGGCCATGACCGCTGGAACCCGTGAGGTGCGGGCACACCTGCTCGCGCTTCTGCTTGCCGAACCGGGCGCGTTTGTTTCCGGTGAAGCCGTCAGCGGCGCGCTGAACATGACGCGCGCCGCGGTATGGAAGCACATGCAGGCGCTCGAGCAGGAGGGCTGGCCCATCGAAAGCCTGCCGAGAAGGGGTTACCGGTTGTCCGAAGCGCAGCCGTATCCGTACGCCGCGGCAGCCATCAGCGCGTTGCTCCGGGATATGGGGGAATCGTTTCCCTGGCGGATTGTCCTGGAGGATGAGGTGGACTCCACCAGCTCCCGGCTCAAGGAGATGGCGGCGGCCGGCGAACCCGAGGGAACGGTGCTGATTGCGGAAACGCAGACCGGCGGGCGTGGCCGGATGGGACGGCAGTGGGCGTCCCAACGGGGCAGGGGCATTTGGATGTCCGTGCTGCTGCGGCCGCCCCTGGCGCCCGGACAAGTGCAGACACTGACCCTCGCGGCGGCGGTCGCGGTGGTGGAGGCGCTGCGCGACACGCTGGCGGAGCAGGCGGAAAGCGCCGCGTTTCCCGCGGCGGACATCCCCGAAGCCCTTGCGGCGGCATGCGGGGTCAAATGGCCCAATGATGTGCTGTGGCAGGGGAAAAAGCTTTGTGGCATCCTGACGGAGCTTGCGGCGGAGCCGGACCGGCTGTCCCATGTTGTCATCGGCATTGGGCTGAATGTCTCACATCGGGCCGAAGATTTTCCGGAGCCGCTGCGACAGACGGCCGCCTCGGTCAGCCAGCTCCTCCGGGCAGCCGGCATCGAGGCCCCGCCCAACCGCAACCGCCTGTGCGCGCATCTGCTCCACCGGCTTGCGGGCGCGTACGGGGAACTGCTCGCGGGTCGGCTGCCGACAATTCTGGCACGCTGGCGCCAGATGTCCGTCACCCTCGGCAGCGACATCCAGGTGCTTGCGCCGGAAGGCGCCCGCCATGCAAGGGCGGTGGACATCGGCGAGGATGGACGCCTGCTGGTGGCGTATCCGGATGGGCGGCAGGAATGGCTTTTGTCCGGAGAAATATCGATCAGGAGCTCCTGAGTGGCATCAACAGGCACAACACGGGCCGAAGCGGGAAACCGGGCCTGAAGCAATGATTGGAGGAACCATGGAAACGGAAAAACACCAGGTTGACAGCACGGGCAATCCGCGGCCTGCCGCGGGATCAGCCGGCGACGGGGCACCCGCCGCCACGACGGACGGCGCGCAACGCGGGAGTTCCCGTGATCGGCACCCCGGCCAGGAGCCCCGTGCGGGGCAGGAAGGCCGTCGGGATGGATCCCGCGGCCGCAGCCGAACCGATCGTACCCGTCGGGAACGCGGACGTGCGGGCGGAACCCCGGACGCGGCAGGCGTGTCCGCGCAAGCCGCGGAGAACAGGTCCGCCGATAACGGGAAGGGCGAACGGACGGCGCAGGCCGGAACCCGCAGGCCCGACACCGGCAAGTCCGGAGAGGGACGCCGGGACAGGCAGCGTGGCCCGCGGCAGGGCGGCCCCCGGGAAGGCCAGCCGGAACGGGAGCGGCGCATGCCGGATCCTGCCCGCATGATCAAGAAGCGGGAAGAGACGCTCGAGGACATCCGGGCGGATATTGAACGGGTGGAAAAGGATATCCAGTTCGAGATCAAGCAGATCCAGACGGTGGCGCTTGGGCTGTAGCTGTCATGGTTCCATCGGCCCGCAGACCACCGGGTTCCGGCACGCCGGCGCCGGTGACAGGGAGGAAGGGACACGCCGTATGCTGTTGGCAATCGATGTGGGCAACACCAATATCACCTTCGGGGTCTACGAGGCGAAGACACTGCTGACCACCTGGCGGATGAGCACCCGTCAGGAGAGGACGTCCGATGAAACCGGGCTGCTTGTTGTCCAGTTTTTGCGTCATGCCGGGCTGAACAGCACCGACATCCGCCGGGTCGTTCTCTGCACGGTGGTTCCCCCGGTGATGCACTCCCTGCTCAACGCCATCCGCAAATACCTTCAGCTGGAGCCGGTTTCGGTGGAACCCGGCGTGCGCACCGGCATCAACATCCGGTACGAGAATCCCAGGGAGGTTGGCGCGGACAAGATCGTCAACGCGGTGGCCGCGCTCAAGCTGTATGGCGGCCCGGCCATCATCGTGGATTTCGGGACGGCCACCACCCTGTGCGCCGTGAGCGCAAAACACGATTACCTTGGCGGCATCATCTGCCCCGGCATCAAAATTTCCGCGGATGCCCTGTTCGAACGGGCGTCCAAGCTCACGCGCGTCGAAATTGTCAAACCGCGCCATGTGATTGGCCGCACCACGGTCGCGAGCATGCAGTCCGGACTGGTACACGGGTTTGTGGGACAGGTGGATCATCTTGTCCGCCTCATGAAGGAAGAGATGCTGGCGGAGCATGTGGGGGCAGACGCTCCCGAAGGCATTCGGGTGGTTGCCACCGGCGGCATGTCCCGGCTGATCGCGCCGGAGTCCGCCACCATCGGGCAGGTCAATCAGCTGCTGACCCTCGAGGGCCTGCGGCTCATCCATGAAATGAACCCGGAAACGCAGGAACGCGTGTGAACCCTCCGCAGGCACAACCCTGTTCCGGCCATCGTTGCGCGGGCGCAACCCTGTTCCGGACGTCGTTCCGCAGGCACAATCCTGTTCCGGACGCCGTTTTGTCTGCGTCAAAAAATGTCCCCCCGATCTGAAATGAGCGCTTGATTCCTCCGCCGGGATCGTTTAGAATTGTGTTAGCACTCAACAAAAGAGAGTGCTAACAAGTCAAGCACCCGGACCATAACCGGGAATTCATAAGGAGGATCGATTCATGAAGATCAAACCATTGGCTGACAGAGTGGTCATCAAGATGCTCGAGGCGGAAGAAACCACGAAGAGCGGCATTGTCCTGCCCGGCTCGGCAAAGGAAAAGCCCCAGGTGGCGGAAGTCATCGAAGTGGGTCCCGGCACCGAAGAGGTGAAGATGGAAGTCAAGAAGGGCGACAAGGTGCTGATCAGCAAGTATTCCGGCACCGAAGTGAAGCTCGACAACGAGGAGTACACCATCGTGGAGCAGGGAAAGATCCTTGCGATCGTTGAATAAGGAGGACCAACACCATGGCAAAGGACATTCTTTTTGGAGAAGACGCACGCAAGGCGCTTGAAGCCGGTGTCAACAAGCTGGCCAACACAGTCAAGATCACCCTGGGCCCCAAGGGCCGCAATGTGGTGCTCGACAAGAAGTTCGGCGCCCCGCTGATCACCAACGACGGCGTGACCATCGCCAAGGAAATCGAGCTCGAGGACGCGTTCGAAAACATGGGCGCCCAACTGGTGAAGGAAGTCGCCACGAAAACCAATGACGTGGCCGGCGACGGCACCACCACCGCCACCCTGCTGGCCCAGGCGATTATCCGCGAAGGACTGAAGAACGTGGCCGCCGGCGCCAATCCGATGATCCTCAAGAAGGGCATCCAGAAGGCGGTCAATGTTGCGGTTGAGAGCATCACGGGTGCTTCCCATCCCGTGAACGGCAAAGAGGACATTTCCCGTGTTGCCGCCATCTCGGCCAACGACGAGGAAATCGGCTCCCTGATCGCCGACGCGATGGACAAGGTTTCCAACGACGGGGTCATCACGGTGGAGGAGTCCAAGACCATGACCACCAACCTCGAAGTGGTGGAAGGCATGCAGTTCGACCGCGGCTATGTTTCCGCGTACATGGTCACCGACACCGAGAAGATGGAAGCGGTCATCGAGAACGCCTACATCCTCATCACCGACAAGAAGATTTCCAACATCCAGGAAGTGCTGCCCGTGCTCGAGCAGATTGTCCAGCAGGGCAAGAAGCTGGTCATCATCGCCGAGGATCTCGAGGGTGAAGCCCTGGCCACCATCCTGGTCAACAAGCTGCGCGGCACCTTCACCTGTGTTGCCGTAAAGGCCCCTGGCTTCGGCGACCGCCGCAAGGCCATGCTCCAGGACATCGCCATTCTCACCGGCGGTACGGTCATCACCGAGGAGCTCGGCCTGGAACTGAAGGAAACCACAGTTGACCAGCTTGGTCGTGCCGCGAAAGTGGTTGTTCAGAAAGAGAACACCATCATCGTGGACGGCGCGGGCGACGACGCCACCATCAAGGATCGCATCCGTGCCATCAAGGCCCAGATTGAGGAGACCACCTCCGACTTCGATCGTGAGAAGCTGCAGGAACGCCTCGCCAAGCTGTCCGGCGGTGTGGCGGTCATCCAGGTGGGTGCCGCGACCGAAACCGAGATGAAAGAAAAGAAGCTCCGCATCGAGGACGCCCTTGCGGCAACCCGTGCGGCCGTGGAGGAAGGCATCGTGGCAGGCGGCGGCACCGTGCTCGCCAACGCCATTCCGAAGGTGAAGGCGCTGCTCAAGACCCTTTCCGGCGACGAGAAGACCGGCGCGGCCATCATCGCGAAGGCCCTTGAGGAACCGGTTCGTCAAATCGCTGCTAACGCGGGCCTCGAAGGCTCCGTCATACTCGAAAAGGTGCTGGCCTCCAAGCCCGGCATCGGCTTTGACGCCCTGCACGAGAAATACGTCAACATGGTGGAAGTCGGCATCGTCGATCCTGCCAAGGTGACCCGTTCCGCGCTGCAGAACGCAGCCTCCGTCGCGGCCATGGTGCTGACCACCGAATCCGTTGTGGCAGACAAGCCCGAAAAGGAAGCCCCGATGGCCGGCGGCGGTGGCATGGGCGGCATGGGAGGCATGGGGGGAATGATGTAGTTACTATTCCGCAAAGCGGAATAGTAACAAAGCGACAGGGACTTTCCACGCAGTGGAATGTCCCGTAAGCGCCCAGCCGCTGCGAAGCAGCATAGTAACAAAGCGACAGGGACTTTCCACGCAGTGGAATGTCCCGTAAGCGTCCAGCCTCCGCGAAGCAGCATGCAGGCTCCCGCGAGCCCACCCGATTTCCCGGCATGTATCGGAATCAATCACAAAATCACAAACAACCCCGAAAGCCCCGCGAGTCTCTCGCGGGGCTTTCGCGTGCAGGCACGCAATGGTATCATCCCGTCTTGTGCGTCTTGCTGTGGCAGGTGCATCATGCCCGGCCACAATTGTGTACCTGTCCAATTTCCAAATCTCTCCATGTCTGATATACTGAAACCCATTGGTTTTTCCAACGGCCATTTGGAGCCCGTCTCCCGGCGATACGCGCCGGATGCGCACACCGCAGGTCCTGTCCCGACATCGGAGGAAGACATCATGGACAACACCGGAAAATTCTCAAACAAGGCAGACGTCTACCACAAGTACCGCCCCGCCTATCCGGATCGTTTTCTCCAATACCTGTTTTCCGAAGTGGGGTTTTCCTCGGACGCCTGTGTGGCGGATGTTGGCGCGGGAACCGGGATTCTCACCGGCGCGCTGGTCGACCGGGTGAAAACGGTCTATGCCATTGAACCCAACCGGGGCATGCGGCTGGCCTGCATGGACGCCTGCGGTGACAGCTGCGGGTTTGTGGCGCTCGAGGGAACAGCCGAGGACACCACACTTCCCGAACAGTGTGTGGATTACATCGTCGCGGCTCAGGCTTTCCATTGGTTCGATCCCCACCGCGCGCAGCAGGAGTTTTCCCGCATCCTCAAGCCCGATGGCATGGTCGTTCTGGTCTGGAACAGCCGGGTGCCCGATGCGCCGGTTACCCTTGATTGGGCGGAGGCCTGTCATGCCCACTGCCCTGGTTTTACCGGGTTTTCAAGTCAGGAGCGCATCGAAGCGCATCGGGTGTTGGATTTTTTCAGGGATGGTGTCTGCGAGATGCGGCGTTTCCAGAACAA
>JAEWSN010000206.1 GCA_023459915.1 Bacillota bacterium | reverse complement strand
TTCGAGATTGCGGACAGGCTCAACGATCTCATTTCGGCCTACTCGCATGGCATGAAGCAGAAAATCTGCCTCATCGCCGCGCTCATCCACGCGCCGAAGCTGCTGGTGCTCGACGAGCCGTTTGTCGGGCTCGACCCGAAGGCCGCGCACACCCTGAAGGGCATCATGCGCGAGATGACGGAGAACGGTTCCGCCATCTTCTTCTCCACCCATGTGCTCGATGTGGCGGAAAAGCTTTGCACCAAAGTCGCCATCATCAAGCAGGGCAAACTGATCGCTTGTGGTGACATGGACACGGTGAAGGGCAACGCCTCGCTCGAGGATGTTTTTATGGAGTTGATTGACAGATGAAAAAACTCTTGTTGCTCCTGAAGATTTATCTGCTGCAGTTTGCGGGCATCAATGACACCCTGCATGGACACGACAGGGCAAAGCGGAATAAGGCCATCGGCACACTTGTCGCGTTTTGCCTTATTGGGCTCATGATGCTTGGCATGAGCTATGGCTTTTTCCTCGGCATGTGCATGGGGCTCAATGCACTGGGCGCACCCGGGCTTACGCTGGTCATCGCCTGTGCGGCCGCGTCCCTGGTGGCCATTGTGACCACGGTGTTCAAGGTGGCGCCAACCCTTTTCGCGTTCAAGGACTTCGACCTGGTGATGAGTCTTCCCATTGACGTGCGCACGGTGGTGATGAGCCGGGTGTTCAGGCTGTATGGCGCAAACCTGTTCTTTACCGCCTTTGTGATGCTGCCTGCGGCGGTGGCTTATCTGGTGTTCGAACCGCAGGGCGTATTGTTCCACCTGTTGTTTGTGCTCACCTTCCTGTTTGTGCCGCTGATTCCGATTGCCATTGCGTCGGTGATTGGCACGCTCATCAGCATGATGAGCATGGGTTTCCGGCACAAGAATCTGGTGACCATTGTGCTGTCCCTGCTGCTGCTGGTCGGCTACATGTCCGCCACGATGAGCTTTGGACGGGCTGCGGATCAAAGCCCAGAGGCCCTGGAGGCCTTGTTGGCCGATATCGGCGCGGCAGCGACCGAAGCCATTTCGCGTGTGTACCCGCCGGCGGTATGGTACGCGTCGGGTTTGCAGGGCGATGTCGGGAAGGCGCTTCTCTTCGTGGGCGTGAGCGCGGGATTGTTTGCGCTGTTCGTGGTCGCTGCCGCAAAGGGAATCAATCGGCTCAACACAAGGCTTTCCGGCAGCGGTCCCTCGCGCCGGGGCGCCGTCCGCGACCAAAAAAGCGCCGCGCCGCTCATGGCGTTGTACAGCAAGGAAATCAAACGCTATTTCGCGTCGCCCCTGTATGTGCTGAACACCGGTATCGGCGCCATTTTGCTTTTGCTGGCCGCTGTGGGACTGCTGGTTTCCGGGAAGGAAGCACTGGCAGTCACGCTGGATATGCCGAATCTCCCCGAAATACTGGGAAAAGCCGCGCCGTTTGTCATATCTCTGTTTGTCTGCATGAGCGGCACCACCGCGCCCAGCATCTCCATCGAGGGGAACAAGCTGTGGCAGCTCAAGGCGCTGCCGCTGCCGGTTGCCGACATTTTTCTGGCGAAGCTTCTGGTGAGCTTCACCGTCATGGCGCCGGCGGTTCTCGTTGCAGGAACCATTTTCAACATCGTTCTTGGCACAGACATCGTCGGCGCGCTGCTGGTCTATCTGGTTCCCCTGTTGTACATGGCCTTTATTGCCTGTTTCGGGCTTTACATGAACCTTCTCTTCCCGAAGTTCGACTGGAAGTCGGAGACGGAGGTCATCAAACAAGGCACGCCCATGCTGGCGTCCATTTTTGGAGGGCTGGTCATTTCCGCGTTGCCGGTGGCGATGCTGGTGGGGTTCGGTGTTGTGGATGTGACGCTTGTGACAACGGGCATCGCGTTGGTTGTCGGCGCGGCGGCATGGCTGGTCTGGCGTCTGATTCTGACAGATGGCGCGAGGCGGTTCGCGCGGATGACATGAAACCGGTGGGAAGGGGGATATGGGAAGAAGGAGTTCGGGAAGAAGGAGTTCGGGAAGAGGGGATTCGGGAAGAACAAGTGGGGATTCGTCCTCCGTAGTCGTCGGGAAGGATCTTGTGGCATGATGAAAATGGGAAATGTGCTGGTGATAGGCAGTTCAGGGGTTGGCAAGTCCACGTTGATCAACGCGGTCCTTGGGGAGGAAGTGGCCGAGACCGGCTGGGGCACGAAGGGGACAACAAAAGAGCTGGAAATCTTTGAAAGCAGCCGGATCCCGTTTCGCATCATCGATACGGTGGGATTCGAACCCTCCCTGCTCAAGGAACTCAAGGCGAACAACGCCGTGAGAAAGTGGTCCAGAGAAAGCGCCAAGGCCGGACACGAAGACAACCAGGTGAATGTGATTTGGTTTTGTGTGGAGGGGACATCCAGCAAGCTGTTTCCCAAGCAGATAGAGAACCTATCGCGCGCGACGGCCATGTGGGCATCGGTTCCCGTGATTGTGGTCATCACCAAATCGTATTCCGTGCCGGACAGGGCCCAAAACATCGAGATGGTCCACAATGCGTTTGCAAAGCAACGGCGGTATGCCAAGAACCTGCGAAGTGTCATACCCGTTGTGGCCTCAACCTATGTGCTCAATGAGGTTGCGTTCGC
>JAEWSN010000205.1 GCA_023459915.1 Bacillota bacterium | reverse complement strand
CCTGTACACCGTCCTGAGCATCTTCGGCATCCCGGCCATCATCATCCTGTTCATGATTCGCAACAACACGCCGGTCGAAGTGGCTTAATCCGGGTCGGTTGCGCAAGGCGGCAGAACGTGTTATGCTTTTTCCACAACTGAATGACATTTCTTCAGGGATGGGTGAAATTCCCTACCGGCGGTAAGCAGTGATGCAAGCCCGCGAGCACGAGCGTGCAGATCCGGTTCAATTCCGGGGCCGACAGTACAGTCTGGATGAAAGAAGAAATACCGCGCCTCTTTTTGCAAAGAGGGAAGACTTCCGAAAGCGAGTCTGCTCCAGTCGGTTTTTAAGTGCCCTGAAGAATCGTCTTCAGGGCATTTTTCCGATTTGGCGGCCTTTTCCCGGGTGGGAGGGCCGACCGCAGGCTTGCAGGAGGAACATCATGAAACGCATTGACACCCGCACCATCTCCGTCATCGGCATCCTGTCCGCATTTGCGGCGGGGCTCATGTTCATTGAAACGCTTGTGCCGTTCACCCCGGGCTTTCTGAAGCTCGATGTCAGTGAATTGCCGGTGCTGCTGGGAACTTTTGCGCTGGGGCCTGTGGCGGGCATTGTGATTGAGGCGCTGAAAAACCTCATTCATTTCCTGATGAAGTCCTCCACCGGCGGGGTGGGGGAGATCGCGAATTTCATCGTGGGGACGGCGTTTCTGGTGCCGGCCGGCATCATCTACCGGCTGAAGAAGGACAAGCGGCACGCGCTGCTTGGGATGATGGCGGGTACGGTGTCGATGGCGGTGGTTGGCGCGGCCGTGAACTACTGGTTCCTCATTCCGGTGTATGTGTCGGTCATGGGTTTCCCCATGGAAGCCATCATCGGCATGGGCACCGCGGCGCTGCCGGCCATCACGGATCTCAAGACCCTCATCCTGTACGGAATTGTGCCGTTCAATCTCTTCAAGGGGATTGTGATCTCCGTACTCACGCTGCTCATTTACAAGCGGGTATCCCCGCTGCTGCACAAGAGGTGACGACAGGCACACGGGCAGGCTCATGACGTCACGCGACAACAAAGGGAGGCAACATGAAGCCGGTTCTCGACTGTCACATCCACACCGTTTCAAGCGGCCACGCATACAGCACGGTCACCGAATGCGCCAGGGCCGCCAGCGCGCGGGGGCTAACCCTCATTGCCATGACGGATCACGCGCCGGCGATGCCGGGCGGGGCGCACCTGTTCCATTTTCAGAATCTGCGCGTGCTGCCGCGGGAGCTGTTCGGCGTGCGGCTGCTGCGCGGCGCGGAGGTCAACATCCTGGATTTTGACGGGACACTGGATTTGGAGGAACGGGTACTCCGGGAACTGGATCTGGTGATTGCCAGCCTCCATGGCCCCTGCTACCGCAGCGGCACCCGCGAGGAGAATACACGGGCCGTCGTGGCCGCCATGCGCAACCCCCGGGTGCATGTGCTGGGACATCCGGACGACAGCCGGATGCCGCTCGATCTGGAAACGGTCGCGAAGGTGGCGGCACAGACCGGCACCTTGCTCGAGGTGAACAATTCCTCCCTGATGCCCACCTCATTTCGCGCCAACGCCAGGGAGAACTACGAGGAGCTGTTGGAACATGCCGTCCGATATGGCGCGCGTATCCTTCTTGACAGCGACGCGCATTTTCACGAGGACGTCGGCAATTTCACCGGGGCGCTGCCGCTGGTGGAAGCCTACGGGGTGCCGGAAGCACTGGTGGCCAACGTGTCCGCGGAACGGCTGCTGTCCTGGCTCAAGCAGGCATAAGCTGCCCGCGCGCGCGGTTCTGCCGGTCTGTGGGTCAGTCCGGCCTGGTCTGTTTTTCCCGAAACCGGATGAGATGGTGGAGCATGTCGTTGACCGGCGTGGGGATCCCGTGCTTTTTCCCGAGGGCGGACACGGTGCCGGAAAACAGGTCCACTTCGGTGGGGCGCCCGGCCAGCACATCCTGAAGCATGGAGGTCTTGCCGTCCGCGTCCAGCGTGGCAAAAATGCCAAAGTATTCCCCAATGGCGTCCTCTGACAGGGAAACTCCCTCCAAAGGCGCCAGCGCGGCCACCTCCAGACAGGCCATGGTCATCAGGGACCGGATGTGCGGGTTGGTGCAGAACGCGCCATAGGTGGCGCCGGTGATGGCGGACACCTGGTTCACGCCCACGTTCATCATGAATTTCCACCACTGTGCGTGCAGAATGTCTTCGGGCACCTCGCAGGGGATGTCCGCCAGCTCGAACAGGCGGCAGACCGCCAGCACGGTTTCCGAGGGCACGGGCTGGTCTTTTTCGCCGAACACGATGCGGCCCAGCTTGCTGAAGGTGGTGCGTGTGCCTTCGCGTACCGCGTCGGTCCCCACACAGAAACCGTGCAGGATGGTGGCTTCCGGAAAGGCTTCCGCGAGGATTTCCTCGCTGGTGATGCCATTGAGCAATGAGAGGATGGCGGTCTGCTCGCCGACAAACGGACGCATCAGCGCCATGGCGCTGGCCAGATGGTGCTGTTTTACCGCGACCAGGATGAGATCGGCCGGTTCGAGATCATCATCGGGCGTGATGTGGGACAGGCGGAGCGAGTCGCCGTTGAGCCATACGCCAGCGTTTTCATAGCGTGCTTTGCGGGATTCGTCGACCAGGACATGAAAGGAATCCGGAAGTGCCTGCTGCAGCCGGTCGGCATAGGTGGTGCCGATGGCACCCAAACCGACCAGCAGCACGTTGGGAGGGAGGTTCATGACTGTCTCCTTGTGTGTGGCAACCTTTCGAGGCCGGACGCATGCCGCCGGAAGGCGGCGCGGTTTCCCGGGATGAACACGGTTTTCCCGTTCATCGGTTCCAGTATAGCAGGAATGTGGCGGTTTGGCATCACCGGATGCGGGATGTATCCACGGTGTGCGAAAACCCGGAGAAGCACAGCTCCTCCGGGAATATGGCCGCATGATGGCGGGGGGCGATGAGGGATGTCAGGCGCCGGCTTCCTCATGGAAACAGCTTGACAATGCCGCCATCACGCCCGGTCAGCAGGATGACGGAATCGCCGACATCATATTTTCCGTCACTGAGCGCTTCAGCCTCGAATTCCGGGCTGAAGACGAAGACTTGCGACGAATACCGCCCGGTGTCGTCATTGTAGATGGCCAGCTGCATGCTTTCCGGCGCGAATCGGTTTGGCGTGTAGGCTTCGATGATCCCGATGTACTGCCCCTGGTACAGTTCCACGAAGCGGTTCTTTCCCCATATATCCGTGATTTCATACCCCACGTCGTTGTTCCGAATTTCGTACACCGCTATCATATCCCCGCCGCGGCTCAGCAACACGTTGTCCAAATCGATGTCACCCAGCGTCATGTCATACACCTCCTGCTGGTCCGCAATTTGCGGCGCGGAGTACAGCGGGTCGTACAGGACCGCGTAGGAAATGGTGTTCCCGTCCGGATGCATCCCATAGACGATGCTGCTGCAGCGGGAGACGAGGGAGGGTACCTGTTCGGCCGGTACGGTTGTGCCATCGTGGTACCATATTGTGTCCAAGGACAATGACACCGCCTCACTGACCCCGTTGCGCATCTGGACCAGCTGTGTGCCCACCGCCCGCAGCACGGTGGCCTTGACCGTCCTGTTCACCTGGCCGTCAATGCCGATGAGGACGGTGCCGTTTGCGACCGCGCCCACACGGGTGCCGGGCTCGGGGCTCTCGACACCTGTTGCCAGGGTGTACCGCCCCTTGTCGGTCACAATGGCGTTGGCCGGCAGTGTGGCGTCGGTCTGCGCCGTTTCCAGCACAAGCAGTTCCTCATGGGAACCGTATCGGGCCGTTGCCGGTCTGGAAAAGTGAAGGTGGACAAGACGTCCGTCGGCGGGGTCACTGGCCAACGTGACCCGGCTGCCTGCCTGAATTGACGTGAAGGCTTCCTGCAAGGTCAGCGGACCACTGTTGTCATATAGGGTCATGTCTGCCTTCAGGAGCAATGAAAAGGTGGTGATGCCAATCTTGTAGTACAGCGTGCCGTCGACCAGATCCGCCACGGGATAAGCCTGATTTTCTGTTTTTGCCCCGAAAACGCTTGTGACATGGGTTCCGTCCAGATGGACGAGCCATTCCCCGCCGAGGGACAGGGCTGTGGTGGTCCGATTGGTCAGGATGCCCGCTCCGGTCCGGATTTCATCCGATTCGAGCGTGTTGTCCACCGTCCCATCCGCGAGGACGACGACGGATTGGTACAGCCCTGTGCTTTGCGCATAGGGAACGTCGCCGGTCTCCGTTTCGAGCAGACGCGCCAGCAAAACGGCGCAGTCCCGTCGTGTGAGCGTGGTGTTGGCAGTTATCGGGAATCCCGCTGTCCAACCGAGCGCGGCAGCCTTGTCCATCACGCTGTTCGGCCAGGTTCCCGACAGGGCGTCATCCCCGATGCCGACAAGTCGCAGGCAGACTGTCAATGCCTGTGCCCATGTGATGGTGGCTTCGGGGTGGAACCGTCCGTCCGCATAGCCCACCATCATGTTGTTGGCTGTGGCGGTACGGATGTACCCGCTGGACCAGCGGCTCGCGGGCACATCGACAAAACGCGTGGCATTGCGCGCGGTGGTCTCGTCGGTCGCCAGATTTGCGGCGGTGACCGCCATTTTTGCGAACTGCTCGCGGGTGACCGCAGTGTCGGGCAGGAATTGTCCGTTGCTGTTGCCCTGTATGACACCCAGTCGTGAGAGCAGATCCACGGCGGATGCCCAGACGGCGTCCGCCGGAACATCCGGATAGACTGTCTGGACAGCGGACGATGTTTCCGCAAAAACCGGTTGTCCGCAGACGAACAGTGCCAGCGTCAACAGGATTGCGGTGAGGAAACGGATGGTGGGGTGTGTTGTTCTCATGGTTCATTCCTCCATACTGGATTGTCCGGCGCACTTGATACCCCGGCACGATGCATTCACTCGAACCGAAGCGCCTCGATGGGATTGAGGTTGGACGCCTTGAGTGCCGGGAACATGCCAAAAACAATGCCTGTGACCAGTGAAATGCTGAAGGAGATCAGCATCCACGGGATGGAATACACTTCGGGCACGAGATCCAGCCCTCCGATGACGAACTTGATGGCGCCGAGCCCCAGCGTAATGCCGATGAGCCCGCCCAGTCCGGTCACCACAACGGCTTCGATGAGAAATTGTGTCAGGATGCTTCTCCGCTTTGCACCGATGGCCTTGCGTATCCCGATTTCCCGGGTCCGCTCGGTGACCGAGACCAGCATGATGTTCATGATGCCGATGCCGCCAACCAGGAGCGAAATGGCCGCAATGCCACCGAGAACGGCCATCATGGTGCCCGTGATGCTGTCCAGCGTTTCGATGAGATCCGCCTGGTTCACCACCCGGTAGGCATTGCTGGAACCGAAGATGCCCAACAGGAAGCTCTCCAGCCCCGCCATGACCGCGTCGGTCATGGACGCGTCCGCCGCCTGGACCATGAAGGTGCGGATCTGGCCGTTGCGCAGCATCCGGGAGGCGGTGGACACGGGTACGATGAGCGTGTCATCCTCCGTGGACTCCTGGCTGCCATTCTTTTCCGTCAGCACGCCGACCACCGTCAGCTGGGTGCCGTTGACCTTGATCTTCCGGCCCAGCGGATCCTCCTCCCCGAACAGCTCCCGCGCGACATAGGTGCCAATCAGGGCCACCTTCTGCCGGTAGGTCACATCCACATCCAGCAGGTACCTGCCGGATTGGACATGGGAATCCTTGAGCAGTTCATAATCTGATGTGGTGCCGACAAGACTTGTGGTGTCAAGGCTGGTGGTGCCGGCCTTGACGGTGACAGAAGAGGTGACCGTGGGTGCCAGTCCCAGAATGGCGTCCGGGAACTGCTCGGCGAAGCCGCGAAGGTCATCCTCGTCCACGGTCCGGTTGGAGCCGCGTCCGGTGATGTTGATGGTGATGAGGTTGGAGCCCATGCTTTCGATGGCGTCCGTCATGCTTTTGGTGCTGCCCTGCGCGAACGCGACGGATGTGATGACCGATGCGACGCCGATGATGACGCCGAGCATGGTGAGGAAGGAGCGGATCTTGTTGGAACGGATGCTTTTCATGGCCATCCGCCAGGCCTGCCAGATGCCCATCAGCCCACCTCCCTGTCTTCAACGATTTGACCATCCTGGATGCGGATGACCCGTTCGGCCTCGTCGGCAATCCCCTGGTCGTGCGTGATGACGACCAGGGTGTTGCCGGCCTCGTGCAGGTCATGCAGCATGCGCATGATGTCCAGTCCGGATTTTGAATCCAGATTGCCGGTGGGTTCGTCCGCCAGCAGCAGCGGCGGGTTTGTCACCAAAGCCCTGGCGATCGCGACGCGCTGCTGTTGTCCGCCGGAGAGCTCGTTGGGGGTGTGGAACACCCTGTCCCCAAGGCCAACCTGTTCGAGCGCCTGTTTGGCACGCAAATGCCGTTCCCTCGCCGGAACATTCCGGTAGATGAGCGGGAGCTCGACGTTTTCCCACGCCGTAAGCTTTTTGAGCAGGTTGAACCCTTGAAAGATGAATCCGATTTTCTGGTTGCGGATGTCGGCCAGCGCGTTGTCGCCCAGCCCGTCCGTCTGCTCGCCGTCGAGCCAGTAATCGCCGCTGGTTGGGGTGTCCAGACACCCCAGCATGTTCATCAGGGTGGATTTGCCCGAGCCGGAGGGCCCGATGATGGCGACAAATTCCTGCGGCCGGATGTGCAGGGAGACACCGTTGAGCGCGTGGACGGCAACGTCTCCCATGGCATAGGTTTTGTACATGTCCTGAACGCGTATCATGCTGCCTCCTCAATTCGGACGGAATCCGCCGCCTGTGTCACCGCCGGGAGGTGTCATGCCACCCATGCCGCCGGTTGGCATGCTCCCGCCCATCATGCCGCCAAAACCGCCACCTTGAACTGCTTCGGCGGCCTGTGTGTCGGAGGATGCCGTCAGTGCGGGCAATACCACCTGATCTCCCTCGGACAGTCCGCCGAGGACCTCCATGTAGGTTTCGTTGTGCGCGCCGGTTTCAATGAAGACCCGTGTTGCGCCGGCATAATAGCCGGTCGCGTCCGTGCTGCCCTGACGGCCGGCCGCGTTTTGACGGGCACCGGCATCCGGGCGTGATGCCGCGTCATCGGCGCTCGGACGGGTGGGCGTGACGCCGGCGCTTGGACGGGGGGGCGCGTCTCCGTCATCAGGACGGGTTGATGTGTCGCCGGCTTCCGGCCGTGCGGACGCGTCACCGGCAAATGACGCCGGCGCGGTGGCGTCCGTTCCGCCAACGACATACACGAAGCTGCGGCCGCCTGCGGTATTGACGGCCTCAATCGGCACCAGCAACACATCCTGCTTGTCCGTGACAAGAATGGACGCATCAGCGTTCATGCCGCTGCGCAGCCGTTCGTCCGGATCAAGCGAGAGGGTGACCGGGAACGTGGTCACTCCGTTGGTGTAGGAGCCCTCCACCGCGATGCCGGTGACAGACCCTGAGACGGGCGCCTCGGCCGTTTCCCCGACCGCATCCACGACGACGGAGATGGTTTGGCCCTCGGCCACATTTGTGATATCCAGTTCATCAATGGCGATCTCCATGGTCATGTGGCTCACATCCAGAATGGCACACAGTGCGGAGCCTGCCTTGACCGCGTCCCCGACACTGGCGTTCAGACCGGTGAGGATGCCGTCTGCCGTGGCCCGCACCTCGCAGCTGTCCACGATCTCCTGTGCCGCCGTCACCTTGTCCGTCAGGGTCAGGATACGTTTTTGTTGACTTTCCGCAGAGGTTTCAAGGGAGTCGTTCTCCATTGTCAGCAGCACGGCACCCCGGTTGACCAGCTGGTTTTCACGAACCGCGACGGACAGGACGGTGCCGCCCGGTTCGGACCGGATGGCTGTGGATTGGGCGTAGGTGAGCGTGGCCTGCGACAGCCCGGACAACCAGCCGGAGGGCGTTTCGATTTCAACCGTCGCGGTTTGCCCCGCCACCAATGACCCCGGATTCGGAATCAGGATGTCCACATCCACGGCCTGGCCGCCACCGGTGATGGCGTGGCTGTCTTCGGCGACGTCTGCGACGGTTCCCATCACATGACCCTCCGTTTCAGGGAGAGACAACCTGACGTTCTGCCCCACCTGGAGGGTGGATTTGTCCGATGCGCCAAAGGGAATGGTCGCCTTGAGCCGGGTGGTGTCTGTCAATTCCAGCATGGTGCCGTTGGCGGACACTTTATCGTCCGGTTCCACGGACAAGGTGGTCACGCGGCCGCTGAAAGGCGCCTGGACAACCAGGGAGGACAACTCGCTGCTTGTGTCTTGCGCCGCATCGATGGCCTCCTCGAGGGTGCTTGTGGCTTCCCGCAACGCAGATGCCGCATCGGATGGATCCAACCGCATCAGCAGATCTCCGGGGTGCACACTGTCTCCGTTCTTGTGGAGAATTTCTGTGATGGTGGTGTCCGTTTCGGCAGTCACGGTTCGCTTGCCGGCCGGTTCAAGCGGACCTGAACCGGTGATGGTGACCGTCAGGTTTCCCCGGGTCACCTCGGAAAGGCGTTGCGTCACGGGGGTCTGGGTGCCGGACGGCAGCAAGCGCGGGATCAACTGCCACGCGGCCAGCGCAAGCATCAACAGGATTGCGGGAATGAGGAACACGAGCCGTTTTGTTTTGCGGCGTCGTTTTTTTGGGGCGTGTGGTTGTTTCGAGGGGGTGTCATCTTTTGGGCCGGCAACCGGCCATGCATCCGGAATGGGGCTGGCTGTTACGGTCTGCGGCAACGGCCCGGGTTCCTTGTTGCCGGTATTCATCGGGGTTGGACTGCTCATGGTGCTTCCTCCTTGCGGCGGCGTTCTCTTCGATTCAACGACGGGGCATACTGTCGGCCGGTCTTCCCGGCACCCGTACCATTGTTTCAGGTGAACCTTGAAATTGCCTGAAGTGTTCGGAACGGCGCAAGTCGGTTCAGGCCGGGATCTGACCGGGCGAGGCGTTTGAACCGGCAAAGCGTCCAAGCCACCACCGCCTGGATGGATGCGATGTGGTATACTGGATTCCGGTCGTTGCGCTGCCAAAAGGGCATTGAACAGGCGATTCCCGGGAGTCGCCGGGGGAAGAGGTGTGTGGCGTGCTGGAAAAGCTCGAAGCCATTGAGAATCATTATGAGGAGCTGACGCTGAAGCTCGGTGATCCAACCATTCTTTCGGATCAGACGCAGTATCTGGCGCTGATGAAGGAGCATGCGGAGCTCACCGGCATTGTTGAGAAGACCCGGGAGTACCGCGGTTTTCTTGACGCGCGGGAAGATGCGCTGGCCATGTTCGAGGACAAGCCGGACGACGAGCTGCGCGAGATGATCAAGGAGGAACTCCGTATTGCGGAGGAGGGCATTGTCCGTCTGGAACGCGAGCTCAAGGTGCTGCTGGTTCCAAAGGATCCCAACGACGAGCGCAATGTCATCGTGGAAATCCGCGGGGGCGCCGGCGGAGACGAGGC
>JAEWSN010000204.1 GCA_023459915.1 Bacillota bacterium | reverse complement strand
CAGGTGTTCCACACCCATGCGGACAACGGATGGCTTGAAGTGCCGATGATCACCCACAGCTACGTCGGAAGAATCTGATCCGGAATGGCTTTTCCCCCTTTCCAAACGTGTTGAACTGCGATACGATATGTCCGGACATTCCGACAAATAACGGGGGGTCCAATCCATAGACGCAGCCATTCACACATTGGGAAAGCGTGTTCCGCTTGTGGCGGAACCGGCGACACGGAGGGGAAGCATGACACGAACCGAACGGATCAACAAGGCGATCACGGCCATGCTCTGCATGCAGC
This sequence comes from Bacillota bacterium, assembly GCA_023459915.1. Classification (GTDB taxonomy): domain Bacteria; phylum Bacillota; class Clostridia; order DSM-8532; family DSM-8532; genus JAEWSN01. The sequence goes on along the minus strand of JAEWSN010000204.1, from coordinate 8,715 downwards.
GGCAATGCTGGGAACACGCGGTGGGCGGCCGCGCGCTCATCCATGCCGGGAAACGCGACCTGGCCATCCTCTTTGCGAAGGATTCCGCGCTGCGGCAACGCCCGGACGGCAGACCCGGCATGGTGGAGGCGTGCACGGCCAGCACCGACGCCATCGCGCACACACCGCTGCTGGTGTATGCGGCCCGTGAGACCGGAGATCCCAAGCTGGCGACCGCCGTGGAAAACGTGAAACGCTACGCCTATGAGAATGCGCCGCGGGATGGGGAAGGCACGCTGTACCATGTCATCGATCAACCCCAGTTCTGGTCGGATTGCACCTACATGGCGCCGCCCGCCTTCGCCGCGCTTGGCGAGTTCGAGGAGGCGGTCCGGCAATTCCGTGGTGCCAGAAAACAGCTGTGGGACGAGGAAGCCGGCATGCTGTACCACATCTATGACGACGGGAGCAAAGCCTGGATCCGGAAGAAATTCTGGGGTGGCGGCAATGGCTGGACCGCGGCCGGGCTTGCCGAGGTGATTGGGCAGCTGCCCCCGTCGATGGCGGAACAGAAACGGGAGCTCATCCAATGGCTGGAGGCCCTGCTGACCGGATGCATGGCGCATCGCCGGCCGGACGGGCTGTTCCATGATGTCATTGACGACCCGGATACCTTTGTGGAGAGCAATCTGGGGCAGATGCTGGCCTTTGCCATCTATACCGGTGTCCATGAGGGATGGCTGGATTCGAAATGGCTGTCGGACGCGCATGTCATGCGGGAAGCGGCCATCGCAAAAATCGATGAATGGGGCATCCTCCAGGGAGCCTGCGGCTCGCCATTCTTTGACAGGTCCGGCACGTCCACGGAGGCGCAGGCGTTCACCATCATGATGGAAGCCGCGGTGGCCCCGTTCGTGTCGTAGTCCGCACAGGGAGGAGATACAATGGAAAAGCTGGATGTCATTTGTCTGGGCGAGCTGCTGATCGATTTTGTTTCGCTGGATCGGGATGTGTCCCTGGCCCGGAGCAGCGGATTCACCAAGGCGCCGGGCGGCGCGCCGGCCAATGTGGCGGCGGGCGTCTCGAAACTGGGCATGCGCGCGGGATTCATCGGCAAGGTGGGGGACGACCCGTTTGGTGCGTTCCTGACCGGTGTGCTGGCCGAGCTCGCCATCGACACGCAGTATCTTGTCGCGGACCCCGACGCGCGGACCACGCTGTCCTTTGTGGCCCAGAAGAGCGACGGCGTCCGGGACTGCATGTTTTATCGAAACCCCGGCGCGGACATGCTGCTGCGTCCGGATGAATTGGACGCGGCGTATTTTGCCGGCGCCACCTTCTTCCATTTCGGGTCCATCAGCCTGGGCTGCGAGCCCGCGAAAAGCGCCACCCTGCGGGCCATCGAACTGGCAAAGGCCAATGGGTTGCTGGTTTCCTACGATCCCAACCTGCGGCTGAGCCTGTGGCCGGATTTGGCGACCGCCCGGAAGGAAATTCTGGGCGGCTTCCCGCTGGCCGATGTGGTGAAAATCAGCGAGGAGGAGTATGGGGAAATCCTCGGGGTGGATACCCCCGAAGCGTGCGCGGACGCCATCCTGGGCATGGGACCCCGGCTTGTCGTGGTGACGCTGGGCCCGAAGGGCTGCTACTACAGCGACGGCACCCGCTCCGGGTATCTGCCGACATTTTCGGATGTGACCGTGGTGGAGACCACCGGCGCGGGCGATGCCTTTGTGGCCGCAACCCTGGTGGGGCTTGCCGACAGAATTCAAAAAGGGGATTCGGATGCCCTGGTGGCGGATGACACCTTTGTGCGGGTGCTGACCTTTGCGAATGCGGCGGGTTCCATCGCCACCATGAAGCTGGGTGCCATTCCCTCGCTGCCAAACAGCGCACAGGTGGCGCAGTTCCTCACCGAAAGGGGCACGTGACATGCCGCTGCACCTTGGAGACATCCATTTGGACAAGGATGTGCCCGTGCCGCTGTATTACCAGCTGGCACAGTACCTGCTGGAGCGCATCCGAACCGGCGGGCTGGCCCAGCGCGAATGCCTGCCCACAGAGATGGACTTTGTCAAAACGCTGGGCATCAGCCGCTCGACGGTGCGTCAGGCACTGGACGATTTGGTGAACGCCGGATATCTCACCCGGGAAAAGGGCCGCGGGACATTTGTGTGCCGTCCCAAGATTGATGAGGGGTTCTTTCAAAAACTGGACAGCTTCAACCAGGAAATGCGGCAGAAGGGGTTCGAACCGGGCACCCGGGTGCTGTCCGCCGGGCGCGTGTCCGGGAGACCGGACATCAACAGGCAGTTGGGACTTGCCGACGACCAGCCCCTGTTCCAATTGTCCAGGCTGCGGCTGGCGGACGGCGAGCCGGTGGTTTTTCTGGAAACCTGGTTGCCGGACGCCCGGCTCCCCGGGCTGACGGAGGTGGATTTCACGACGCAATCCCTGTACGGGATTCTTGAGGCGCGTTACGGATGCCGGGTGGAACGCGCGGTTCGCAAAATCGAGGCGGTGGCGGCCAAACCGCAGGAGGCCAGGCTGCTGTCCATCAAGGCGGGAGAGCCCATCTGCCTGGTCCGCTCGGTGGCCCGCCTGGGGGATGACACCCCGATAGAGTATTCCGTGGCCCGGTACCGCGGCGATCGCAACCAGTTCACCGTGGAGTTGGTGAGAAGGGGAGGATGAGGATGCAGAAAATGATGAGGAGTTTTGCCGTGGATGCCGTCGGAAAACTGGATTTCGTGGAGGTGCCGATGCCGGTCGTCGACGACTGCACGGCGCTGGTGAAAATCGAGGCCTGCGGGGTGTGCAACGGCACGGACAGCAAGCTGGCCCATGGCACATTCAAGAATTGGCACGACTACCCCACGCTGCTGGGCCATGAGGCGGTGGGCCGTGTGGTGGAGAAGGGACGCCTGGTGACCGCGTTCAACGTGGGGGATCGGGTGATGCTCCCGTTTGTGGACGGCCCCACCGGCGGGTACCATTCGTCCTGGGGCGGCTATTCCGAATACGGCACGGTGGGAGACTGGCGGGCCATGCAGCTGGCGGGCCGCGGACCGGGAACTCCCGGGTTTTCCGAGGGCGCGTATGCCCAGACCAAGGTGCCCGAGGGGATCGATCCGGTGGACGCAACCATGATTGTCACGTTCCGCGAGGTGCTCAGCGCCATGAAGCGCTTTGGCATGAAGGAGAACCGGAGCCTGGTGGTCTTCGGCGCGGGGCCGGTGGGCCTGTGCTTCACCAAATTCGCAAAGCTGATTGGCATGGATCCCGTGATCACCCTCGACATTACGGAGCAGAAAATGGCGGATGCCACGGCGATGGGCGCAGACCATGTGTTCAACAGCCTGTCGCCGGACGTGACTGCCTCCGTGCGCGCCATCCTGCCCGACGGCGCCGATTTTGTGGTCGACGCGGTGGGCCTCAACGCGCTGATCAACAAGGCCATGGAGTTGGTGACCTACAACGGATCCATTTGCTGCTACGGCATCTCGCCCCAACTGCAGATGCAGCTGGACTGGAGCCGCGCGCCCTACAACTGGACGCTCCAGTTTGTGCAGTTTCCGCTCAAGATTGAGGAGATGGAAGCCGATTCCCAGATTCTGTACTGGATGCAGGCAGGGGTGCTGCGCGCGGCCGATTTCATCTCCGATGTGCTGCCCTTTGATCAGATGCAGGAAGCGTTCCGCATGATTGAGGAACGACGCACCAACAAGAAGACCGTCATTCGCTTCTGAACAGGACAGATTCACATGCATCCGACCATGAAAGGAGACTCCATGCAAACTTCCAAATTGTTCGCTCTGCTCCCGCCTTCCTGCAATACGCCAGACGGCATGGCCGTGGGTTCGGACGGCTGCCTGTACCTCGCGGCGGCCAACTACGCGGATCCCTCGGTACCCGGCAGCATCCTGCGCATCGACAGGGAGAAACGGATTTCCCAGTGGGCCACCCTGCCGCCGCACCCCGAGACGGGACGGGTTCATCCCATGGGCATTGCCTTCGCGCCCAACGGGGACCTGTATGTGGTGGACAACCAGGGATGGTCCGGGGAGGAGGCGCAGCTGTTCAAGGGCCGCATTCTGCGGCTGCATGTCGCCGATGGGGCGGTGCGGGAGGTCACGGTGGTGGCGTCCGGCATGGAACACCCCAACGGGCTGCGCATCCGCGACGGATACGCCTATGTGACCCAGAGCATGATGTCCCGGGTGCAGGATCCTTCGGGCAAGCTGGTCAGCTGTGTGTACCGCTTCCAACTGGAAGACCGTGAGGTGGCGGTGACCAACACCCTGTCTGATCCGAACCTGCTGGTGACCTTTCTGACGCTGAATCCGGAGTGCCAGTACGGTGCCGACGGCATTGAGTTCGATGACGCGGGCAACCTGTATGTCGGGAATTTCGGTGACGGCGCGTTCCACCGCGTCACGTTCCATCCGGATGGCTCCGTGAAGGAGAATTTGGTCTGGGCAAAGGATACGGCCCAGCTGCAGACCACGGACGGCATCATCCGGGATCCGGAAACCGGCAATTTCTATGTGGCGGACTTCTCCGCCAATGCCATTGCCAAGGTCACCCCGGACGGACATGTGACACGGATTGCCCAGAGCCCGGATACGGACGGCCTCAACGGGGAGCTGGATCAGCCCGGGGAACCCTGCATCTGGCAGGGGCAGCTCATTGTGTCCTGCTTCGATCTGGTGACCGGTCCGGACAAGGTCAATACGGCGCACGAAATGCCGGCGACCCTGGCCTGCCTGGAACTGGAAGCATGAAGCCGGATATGGAACCCATTTCGGACAAAGGGCCGGAACATCTCCCAACGGCTGCGCAAGGGCGTGAATCCCGCTGTGTGCAGACCGTGCGCGGGCCCATCCAGCCGGAACAGTTGGGATTCTGCCAGGCACACGAGCACCTGTTCGTTTGCTCGGAAACGGCCGCGGCACGCAATCCCGATCTGCTGCTGGACAGCTATGCCGACACGCTGCGCGAGCTTGTCGCGTATCGTGCGGCGGGCGGGGCCGCCCTGGTGGACGCCCAGCCTGTCGGCAGCGGCCGGAGGGGCGCCTGGCTGGCCCGGGTATCCCGGGAGAGCGGCGTGCATGTCATTGCCGCCACCGGCTTTCACCGGCCCCTGTTTTACCCGGCGGACCACTGGGTGTTCCATGCGCCCTTGGCGCAACTCCAGGGCTTGTTTGTCAGGGAATTGCGCGAGAGTATGGTCCGGGATGACCCGAGGCAGGTCCCGGAAATTCCGCTTGCGGGAACCGAACCGGCCGGGCTGGAAACGGTGGACGCGCAAGCGGGTCGCGGGGAAAGGGCAGCACCAAGGGCGGGAATGCTCAAGGTGGCGGCCGGGCCGGAAGGCTTGCGTGAGTCAACGGCCATCGGGCGGCTGTTTCTGGCGGCAGCGGGCGCGGCGGCGCAAACCCGCGCGCCGGTGCTGATTCATACCGAGGAGGGTCGCCAGGGGGAGGCGCTGGCCGCCTTTTTCCTGGAACACGGCGTGGCCGCCTCCCAACTCATATTCAGCCATCTGGACAAAAAGCCGGACAATGCGCGCGAAATGCTGTCCGTGCTGTCGATGGGCGCCTGGGTGTGTCTGGACACCATCTTGCGGCCGCACGTGGTTTCGGATGACGCGGAAATTGCGCTCATCCGCACGCTGATTGAAGCGGGATGCCGGGATCGCCTGCTGATGGGACTGGATGTGACCCGGGCCAGAATGCGCAGCTATGGCGGTTCGGTGGGGCTTGCGGACTTGCGGCGGGTCTTCCTGCCGCTGCTGCGCGGACAGGGGATTGGCGACGAAACCATCGTGGCCATGACCGTGGCGAACCCGGCCCGCGCACTGGCGTGGGTTCCCTGCGGGGAAGCGGCTGCCGAAACCTGATTCAGGCACATTCACACCACTTCTAAAACACATCCACATCACATTCACATCACCTCCATGCCGCATTTGAAACGAACGGAGAGGAGACACAGGGCATGCAGCAGCTGAAACCGGCTGAACAGCCGACCTTTTATTTCATCGGGGTCACCACGGGCCAATCGTCCATCATGCGGGTGTTTCCGGAATGGGCGCGGGAGCTCGGCCTGACGGATGCCGTCATCCAGGGCATTGACATCGACATCCATGCCGATCCCGCTGTGTATCGCGAAGTGGTGCGGTTCATCCGGGACGACGCCCTGTCGTTGGGCGCGCTGGTCACCACGCACAAAATTGATCTGTATCAGGCCTGCAAGGACATGTTCGACCATCTGGACCCATACGCGGTCGCGTTTGGCGAACTGTCCGCCATCTCCAAGAGGGAGGGTCGGCTCGAGGGATATGCCAAGGATCCCATCTCCAGCGGGCTGGCGCTGGACGCGTTTGTCCCCGCCGGCTGGTGGCGGGATCATGGCGGACAGGTCCTGCTGCTTGGGGCGGGCGGCAGCGCCATTGCCATCGGGGCCTATCTGATGCGACAGGACTGGGGCGACAACCGGCCTTCCGGGATTGTGACCGCCAACCGCAGCCAGCCCAGGCTGGATGAGATTCGGCGCATTTTTGACACCCTGGATACGGGGGTGCCCGTATCGTACCACCTCACGCCGAACGCCGCCGACAACGATGTCCTGCTGGCCGGTCTCAAACCGTATTCCCTGGTGGTCAACGCCACCGGGCTTGGCAAGGACAGACCGGGGTCTCCCCTGACAGACGCCTGTAAGTTCCCCAAAAACGGACTGGTGTGGGAACTCAACTACCGTGGGGACCTGCGGTTCATGCACCAGGCGCTGGCACAGCGGGAAACCCGTTCCCTGCTGGTTGAGGATGGCTGGAAGTATTTCATACACGGATGGACGCAGGTCATTGCCGAGGTGTTCCATATTGAGATCACCCCGGAGGCATTCGCGGCGTGTGAGACCATCGCGAACAGGATGCGGTAAGGAGTGAGGATGGACATTCAAAAAAAGACAGACTGGCAGTTCCCGTTTTCCCTGCCCTTTTCGCTGGAAACGGGCTTGTGCGAAGGCGCTTCTCCCACCGTCCGCCATCTGTCCGCCATGGCGGGCATGTATGCGGACGAGGACGCGTTCGCGCGGATGCCCAACAAGGAGACGACCCCCGTCTATGCGTTTTATGAGCTCGATGCGCCGCGGCATGCGGGAGATTTGGCGTTCGGTACCAGCATCACCTATCCGGGGCGGGTGGGAGACGAGTATTTCATGACCAAGGGCCATTTCCATACCGTGCTGGAAACCGCGGAGGTCTACTGGTGCGTGCGTGGCGAAGGATTTCTGCTGATGGAGAGCCCGGAGGGGGATGTGCGGCTCGAGCGGCTCGTGCCGGGCGCCGCCGTGTATGTTCCCAAACGGTATGCCCACCGCAGCATCAACACGGGGTCTGACCCCATGGTGACCTTTTTCGTGTTTCGCGCCGATGCCGGACATGATTACGGCACCATTGAGCAGAAGGGATTTCGCAAGCTGGTGGTGGCCCGGGAGGGGAACCCGGTGATGATCGACAATCCCAAATGGAGGGAAACGGTGACATGAAAATTCTGGTGACCCCCACGTCGTTTCCCCGAACCGAAGCCTCGTCCGCGTACAGGCGTCTGACAGCGTTCAGCGATGAGATTGTCTGGAATCCGCATCGGCGACCGCTGACGCCGGAGGAAATCCGTCCCCTGCTGTCCGGTGTGACGGGGTGGATTGCCGGGCTGGACACCATTGACGGCCCGCTGTTGCGGGACGCGCCGCCGGAGCTTGCAGTGATTTCCCGCTACGGCGTCGGTGTGGAGCGGGTGGATTTGCAGACCGCGCAGCAAAAAGGCATCGTGGTGACCAACACCCCCGGCACGAATGCCGAGGCGGTGGCGGATCTCGCGTTTGGTCTGATGCTGTCGGTGGCACGCCGCATCCCGGTTTTGAACGAACAGGTGCGGGCCGGCGGCTGGCCGCGCACCAGCGGGGTGGAACTGTTTGGAAAGACGCTGGGTCTCATCGGCCTGGGGGCGATAGGGAAAAATGTCGCCAGGCGCGCAGCCGGGTTTTCCATGAGGATACTGGCCTACGATCCGTTTGTGGACGAAGCCTATTGCCGGGACAACGGCATTGTGCCGGTCCCCCTGGATGTCCTGCTGGCGCAGGCGGATGTGGTGTCCCTCCATCTTCCGCTGACACCGGGAACCAGGCATCTGCTGGATCGCGGGCGGGTGTTCGGCATGAAGAAGGGCGCCATCCTCATCAACACCTCGCGTGGCGGATTGGTGGACGAGGTGGCGCTGGCGGATGCCCTGCGGGAGGACCGGCTGCACGGTGTGGGGCTGGATGCCTTTGCGGTGGAGCCTCCCGGCACGCATCCCCTGTTCGCGTTTGAAAATGTTGTGGCAACCCCCCATGCCGGCGCGCATACCCGCGAAGCGGCGGAACGGATGGCTGACATGTCGGTGGACAACCTCATCGCGGTGCTGGAGGGGAAGCCCTGCGCACATCTGGTGACGGCCGGGGTGACCAATGTGTGACGGCCGGGCGAACACCACGCGACTACCGTGTGATGGCCTTGTGGCCTCCGAGGGACGGCCTTGTGACGGCGGATGCCCGCCCTGTTTGGGAGAATTTTGCTATTGCGGTGGCGTCAAAATATCCGAAACGGTCATAACTCCGGCCGTTGTGAGAGAATCATTCAGGATGAAATTGTTTTGGACATTCAACGGCCGGAGTAATAACGCATGCGTTTTTTGG
>JAEWSN010000203.1 GCA_023459915.1 Bacillota bacterium | reverse complement strand
CGCGGTGTGTGATCGGGTTGTCATCATCAACCGCGGCAAAATTGCCGCCATCGACACCCCGGACAACCTGTCGAAGAAGCTTTCCGACTTCTCCCGGTTCACCATCACCATCGCCGGGCCGGAAAACAAGGTCAAGGACGCCATCGGCAGCGTGTACGGCGTGAAGTATCTCGAGACGCAGGGCGGATCCGGAACCCAAAAGGACGAGTTCAGCTACATCGTCGAGGCCGACAAGGACATTGATGTGCGCAAGCCGCTGTTCCACAAGCTGGCCGAATCCGGCTTCCCCATTCTGGAGCTGCGGTCGCTGAGCCTGTCCCTGGAGGAAATCTTCCTGCAGCTGACAACCTCCGAAACCGAGACCCAGCCCGAAACCCACGCCGACAAAGCATCGGCGGAACCGGCCCCCGCCGCGGCGAAAGCCACGACCCGGCCGGCCGACAAGGAGGATTGACGATGGTTGCGATCATGAAACGCGATTTCCGTTCCTATTTCAACTCGCCGATAGCCTATGTGCTCATCGGGCTGTTTGTGCTCATCATGTCCATCCTGTTCATGGGCACCATCCAGAGCGGCCGTGCCGACTTCACCGATGGCTTCGGCACCATGAACACCCTGCTGCTGTTCATCCTGCCCATCATGAGCATGCGGGCCTTCACCGAGGACAAGAAGCAGGGCACCGAGGTGCTGCTGCTGACGTCCCCGAACAGCCTGGTGTCTGTGGTTGCGGGCAAGTTCCTGGCGGTCTACGGCGTGTTCCTGGTCATGACGGCCATCACGCTGGTTTACCCGCTCATCCTGTTCCTCTTCGGCAAGCCGGAGGGACTGCTCATCCTCTCCTCATATGTGGGCTTTCTGCTCTATGGCGCGGTGTGTGTGGCCATGTGTGTGTTCGCGTCATCCCTGACGGAGAACCAGATTGTCTCCGCCGTGATTGGGTTTGTGATGCTGTTCATGCTGATGGTGGTCGACTACCTGGCCTACCTCGTCGGCGGATTCGGCGGCAAGGTGCTCTCCTGGCTGTCTTTGAACGAACGCTATCAGGATTTCAGCAACGGTTTGTTCGACGTCACGTCCATCATTTTCATGATCAGCTTCGTGGCGGCCTTCGGGTACCTAACCGTCCGTGTGCTGGAACGCAAACGCTGGAGTCAGGGGTGAGAATATGAAGAACGCAACGAAAAAAGGGCCGCGCGGCGGCAAACTGTTCAATGCCCGTACCATGCGCTACGGATCCTATGCCCTGGTGGTGACCATCATCGCCATGGCGCTGCTGGTCGGGGTCAATGCCATTCTGGGGCTGGATGCCGTGCGCACGCCGCTGCGGCTGGACATCACAAAGAACAAGCTTTTCTCCATTGGGGAGCAGACCACCGGTGTGCTGTCCGGGCTGCAAAAGGACGTGGAGTTCATCGTCCTGATGCCGGAGGAGGATTTCGGCAGTGTCATGCTCAAGGAGATTTTCAAGCAGTACGAGGTCAAGAGCAACGGCCGCGTGACGCTGCGCTTTGTGGATACCGTCAAGGATCCGCAGTTTGTGAAACGGGAGCTCGATCCGGAAACCATCACGGGTATCGGCATCGGGGATCTGGTGGTCAAGAGCGGTTCCAAGGTCCGGCTCATCGACAGCGCCGAGCTGCAGGACACCCAGTACGATTACCAGACCGGCCAGACCTACAGCAACGGTTTGCTGATTGAGCAGACCTTCACCAGTGCCATCCTCAATGTCACCTCCGACGTCACACCGGTTGTCTATTTCCTGACCGGACATGGGGAAGAGGATGTGACCGGTCAGCTCAGCACACTCAAGGGCACGCTCGACTTCAACAACTATGAGGCGAGATCCCTGACGCTGACAGAGGCGGTTCCCGAGGATGCGGCCGTCATCATCATGGCCAACCCGAAAACCGATCTGCTGGGTGCGGAAACCGCACTGCTCAACGACTGGCTGCGCAACAAGGGGGGCGATCTCATCGTGTTCGCCGACGCCAATTCAGAAGCGCCGGATCTCACGAACCTCAACAGCGTGCTGGAATACTACAATCTCAAGCTCAACAGCGACCTGATCCTGGAGGGGAACCCCCAGAATTATCTGGATCAGCAGAACATTGTCATCCCAAGGGTATCCGCCAATGAAATCACCACGGAGCTGGATCCCAATTCCGTGATGCTCTTCCTGCCCAACAGCCGCACGGTGGAAATCCTGAGCAACACCAAGGAGTGGCTCGAATCGTTCCCCATCTTCCAGACCTCCGCCGAGGCGGTTCGTCTGGACGCGGCGTCCGGTTTCCGGACGCCCATCCCCGGAAGCTTCCTCATGGGCGCCGCGACCATCTCCAAGGGCGGCATGGATCTGTCGAAGGTCGTGGTCATCGGCAATGCCACCTTTGTCACCAATGACGGCATGACCGGCACCACAGACAATGGCAAGCGGTATTTGCTGACCATGGTCAACTGGATGCAGGACAAAACCAACGAGATCATCATTCCCGCAAAGGACAATTCCGTCCCGACGCTGTCCATGACCGAGCAGAGCAAGTTCTTTGTCTTTGTGTTCATGGCCGCGCTGCTGCCGCTGCTCATCATCGGCGCGGGTATCTTTGTCTGGATGAGGAGGAAACATCTATGAGAAATAAGGGACGCGTCATCGCCCTGCTGGCGGTGGTTGTGGTGCTGTTCGGCGCCTGGCTCCTGCTCAGCCGGGTGCTTCCGGAAACGGCGGAGACCCCGGAGGTCACCCCGGCACCTGCGGATCCCGTCAACAAGGTGGAGCTGGTGCCCTTTGGACAGGCGGACATGGTGCGCGTGGTGCTGGATACGCCGGAAGGCGTCGTGACCATGGAAAAGGTGAAGCGGGAGCAAACCATCCGAAAGCAGAATGTGGATGGCACGCTGACAACCGAAACCAGCGAGATTCAGGTCTGGCAGAGTGACGACCTCAACCTGGATGAGGATGTGGCCGGCCGCATTGCCTTCAACGGCGGTTTGTACAAATCCACCCGACGGGTGGTGGAGAAGGCGTCCGCGGAGGATTTGACAACCTACGGCTTCACACAGCCCCATAAACTGACCTTTGCCACCGCGGACAAGGAAGTGGTGCTGATTGTCGGTGACAAGACCCCGGATGGCGGCAGCTATTATGTCATGACGGAAGGGGACGACGCCATCTACACCGGCAGCGCGTATGTCACGGAGTCCCTGCTGCCAACCCGGCTGGGCTTGACCAGCAAAAACCTGTACGGCAGGGACGACACCCTTCCCCAGGACATCACGACCATCCGCTTCGAACGGGACGGACAGCTGCTGGCGGACGCGACGGTGGATGAGGCGGGCAACTGGAAGCTCACCGAACCGGCGCCCATGTCGGCGGATGCGGGCTCCTTCGGCACCATGCAGCAGGCGTTTGCCGGGCTGACGGTAACCGAGCATGTCGCGTGGGCAACAGACGACTTGGCTGTCTACGGCCTGGATGTGCCCCGGTACGCGTTTGCGTACACGGTCGCGGGCAAGCCGCAGCAGCTGCTCATTGGCGGCCGGAATCCCGACAACAATTTCCTCTATTGCATGATGGGAGGGGGAGAGACCGTCTTCACGGCGGATCCCGAGTTCTTCACCTTCCTGGACAAGCCGTTCATCGAGCTGATCGACAAGTTCATCTTCCTGCCGTCCATCTATGAGACCACATGGATGTCGGTGGCCGTCGATGGCCGCGTGGATGTCATGGAGTTCGACGTGCCGTCCCCGAAGGAGGATCCGGACAATGAACTGCCTGAAACCTACATCCTCAACGGGGAGAAGCTCGAGGGCAAGGACAGCATCTCCGGCATCAAGCGGTATTACCAGGGCGCCATCGGCGTCCGGGCCGACAAGGTGGACTTTGAAGCCACGCCGGCGTACGAGCCGGAGAAATCCGTCATGACCATCACCTACAAGCTGCGGGACCGCGCGGAAACCGACATGCTGGTGGAGCTGATTCCCACAGAGGACGGCTTTGGCTACTATGGCTTCCGCAATGGCGAGTACTCCGGTCTCATCGTGTCCCGGACCCAGATGGACGAGCAGAGCCTCGGCATCCGGCAGGGATATGTGGAGATGAACGAGAAGATCGCCAAGGACAAGGCGGCCGCCGAGTGACGGGTTGACCGTCGTTTCCATGGCCCTGTGCGGGCAATCCTTTGAACGGAGCCGCAAAGAGCCAGTTGCATGTCCGGCAATCAACTGTGAGAACGTGTTTTGAGAAACAGGCCGCCTGGGAACAGGTGGCCTGTTTCTCATGGATATGCACCCGTCTTGTCAATCGGATGGAAAACCCTTGCCAGATAGGTAAACTTATGTAATCATCATGGCAACGAGGCGGAATGGTGGACCGACATGTCAGCAGATGCCATGACGAGGCCGCCTCCCGGGAGTGTGCAGATGATGAAGCGTTATCTTGGTGTTGCGTGGTATCCGGAGTTGTGGCCTGAGGACGTGTGGCGGGAGGACATCCGGCTGATGCATCAGGCTGGCGTCAATCTGGTGCGTGTTGGTGAGTTTGCCTGGTCGGCGCTCGAGCCGCATGAGGGGGAATGCTGTTCCGACGCGCTGCTTCCAGCCGTTCAGGCGGCCATTGGCAGTGGTTTGGATGCGGTGATGTGCACCCCGACCGCAACCCCGCCCATTTGGCTGTCCCATGGGCATCCGGAGCGGATGCATGTGAACCATGGGGGCACCGGGATGTCGCATGGCGGCCGCCAGCAGATGTGCTTCGGACAGGCGTCTTTCCAGAAGCATGCGGCGCGCGTCACCCGCGCATTGGCGCAGACATACGGCACCATGCCGGGCATTGTGGCCTGGCAGCTGGACAATGAGCTGATGGGCAATGTTTCTGAATGCTTTTGTGGGGACTGCCTTCGCCGATGGGCGCTGTGGCTTGAGAAGACATACGGAACGGTGGAGGCGTTGAACAGGGCGTGGGGAACCGGCGTATGGAGCCAATGGTATGAGCGCTTCGAACAGGTGCCCGCGCCCGCCATGACGCCGGCGGGGCAGAGCCCGTCGCTGGTCACAGCCTACAGGCGGTTCCAGCAGGACGAGGCGGCCGCCTTCATCGGTGGTCAGGCGGCCATCCTGCGGGCGCATTCGGATAAGCCGGTGACACTCAACTCCAGCCTGAACCACTACATCGATCACCCCGATACCTTCAAGCGTCTGGATTTTGCGGCGTTCGACCATTATTCACACAGCACGGAACCGCATCGCATGCGGTTTTTCATGGATGTGTTCAAAACCCTCAAGCCGGATCAGCCCTGGTGGGTCATGGAAACCGCCCCTTCCTACTGCGGCAACTGGTGGGGGCACATGCCCATGCATCAGCCGGGATATCTGGCCGCGGAAGCCGTGCAGGCCTGGGCGATGGGTGCACAGACCTTTTCCCTCTGGCTTTGGCGGCAGCAGCGCAGCGGCAGTGAAATGGCGCATGGTTCGGTGTTGCAGTCCTGGGGAACGCCAACTCCGGGGTTCGGCGAGGTGCGGCGGACGGCAGACATGCTGGCGAAGCTGACCCCGGTTCTGGATGTGACCAGGCCGGTGCCCGCCGAGGTGGTACTCATGTGGTCCGACAGGGCGCGGGCTTTTTTCAGGACAGAGCGCCTTGAGGAAGGCTGTGCCGATTACGCGCAAAATCTGGGAACCTGGCACCAGTTGCTGTTTGAGGCGGGGATCCATGTTGATGGCGTGTTCCCGGACAATGCGCTGGACAACTGCTCCGTCCTGTTCACACCCTGCCTGCCGGATATTCCGGATGCGGTGCTGCGGAACGGCCGCCGGCTGCTCGAGCGGGGAGGCACCTGGGTCTGCGGTCCGCTGTCGGGGATACGGACAAAGGAACAGACGGTCCCGGGCGGTCACGCGCTCGGTGCTTTCGGTGAAGCTTTTGCGCTGCCGGAGATGATACTGGTCCCGTTGACCGGCAGTGGCACCAAGGGCCGTGCGATGGAGAAGGAGGCCGGGCTCGGTTGGTTTTCCGCACTGGCCATGCCGGATGGGGCCGGGAATGTCTGGCGCACGCTGGGATGCACGGTGGGTGGTCCTGTGCCGGACAGGGTGTTCCTGCTTGAACGGCGTGTCGGACAGGGCCGGCTTGTTGTCCTTGGCGCGATGCCCACAGGGGAGGGCGCGACGGCCATGCTTCTGCGGCTGATCGACGACGTGACGGCGCCAGGCGGCGCGATGCTTGGGAACCTGCCGGAGGGGGTTACGGCCATTCCCCGCGTCATGTCCGAAAGCGGGGAAAAGGTCTGGCTGTTGGTGAATGTTGCCCCGGATCCGTGCCGCTGGCGTGCACCATGGCCTTTTCATGATTTGTTGTCCGGAAGGGTGCATGGCATGGGTGATGAAATCTGCCTCGACGCCTTTGACGTGTTTGTCGTGGCACCGTCTTTGTAAAGGAGGACCTGTGTACAAGCTGGTGATTGTGGAGGATGAGTTCATCGAGCGTGACGCGCTGGCCGGTCTGGTGGACTGGCCGGGAATGGGGCTGTGCCTTGCCGGCTGCTTCGAATCGGGGGAGGACGCACTTGCCTATGCCCGCGAACATCCCTTTGATGTCCTGTTTACGGACATCCGCCTGCTGGGCATGTCCGGATTGGATTTGGCCAAACAGATCCTGGCCGTCCGTCCGTCTGTCAAAGTCATCATCAACAGCGGCTACAGCGAGTTCGAGTATGCGCGCAGGGCCATCCAGGTCAAGGCCATTTCTTACCTGACAAAGCCACTGGATATGCAGGAGCTTCGCCAAACAGTATGCCAGACCATTCGGATGCTCGATGAGGAAGCGGAGAAGCGCCGGGCTGTGGAACAGCTCGATTTGCTGGTGAAGCTGCAGCGGCCAAGCCTCCATGAGGACATTCTGGCACATGTCGGGAATGACGTGGTGACCGGAGAAGAGGCGGCGGAGGCGTTGTCTGCCATCGGGGTTGACACGGACCGCAATGTCATCCGGCATATCATGTCTTATGTGGTTTCCCATCTGGACCGGCATCTGAGTGCGGAGCATCTGGCGGAAGTGTTTCACTTTTCCCCGAGCTATATCGGGATTGCCTTCAAGCGGGATACCGGCATGACGCTGACCGAGTATGTCAGGGACACCCGGATGGACAAGGCGCGACAGCTGCTGAGGGAACCGGGTACCCGTGTCAGCGAAATCGCGGCCCGGGTGGGATACCCCAATGTGTCCTATTTTTGCGCGGTGTTCAAGCGCGCCTTTGGCATGAATCCCGGGGAGTATCGGGAGCATGGGTAAGTTTAGGAAAGTCGTGGAAGCACAACAGCCCGCGGAAGCACAAAAGGGCGCGGAAGCGCAACAGCCACGGTTTGGACAAGGGCTGTTCCGAAAACAGTCCCTGATCACGACGGCCATCCTGGTCCTTGGGCTGCTTGTCATTGCGGGCTTTTACAACCAGTCCGCCGTGCGCTATTTCAGGGAGCAATCCGAACAACAGGCCGGAAACCTGCTGCGCCAAACGCAGGCGGCGCTGGAAGGGAAGACGGCCCAGTTCCACAATCTCATCCGCCTGATGTATCTCAACGCAGATTTTCAGAATCTGCTGTTCAACGAGTATTACTACGATGTGCCGGCGCTGGTGGCCAGTCGTCAGATTGTCTCTTATTTTGCGCCGGTGGACAATCAGCTGGGAGAGTTGTTTGCCGAGGTGGACAGCGTCACCATCTACACCACCAATCCCACCCTTCGCATGATCCCGGGACAGTTGGAACCTGTGTCACGGGTCATCGACCAGCCCTGGTACAAGCATGTGGAAGAGGAGCCCTCGGACCGCACACTCTGGCTGTTGACCGAAGACGCCGACGGCCGCCGGAAGCTGTCTGCCATTCATCGGCTTCGAAATCTCCGGGTTTCCTCCTTTTCCGCCAATGACCTCGGGTATGTCAAACTGGATTTTGATCCGGAGCTGTTTTTTGCCCACGTCCTGTTGCCATCGGAGCGGGGCGCCGGCTGGACGCTCGTTACGGGTCTTGACAATCAGGTGATTGCGGCCAGCCGGGTCATGGACGTCAGGCAACTGGCCGCCAGCCTGTTTTCCACCGGGGAAGCGCGGATGGAGCAGGATATGCCGCAGCGCACCCTGACACTTGACGGTATTCCCCATCTCGTCTGGGCGATGCCTGTGGCACAAACGGACTGGACGTGCTGGTACGCGGTGTCCGAGCAGACGATGCGGGATGCGATGCGTCGGGTGAACCTTCCGGTTCTGATTGTCCTGCTCGTGATGACCACTGCCATGATTTCGGCGGCACTGTTTTCCACCTCCCGTCTCACCAGACGCATTGGCAGGCTGGCTGAGGCAATGGAAAAATTGGAGGGGGGAGATTTCGGCATCCGTGTTCAGGATCGCGGCAAGGATGAAATCGGTGTCCTTTCCGACGGGTTCAATACCATGTCGAAACGGCTTGGCGAGTTGGTCAAACGGGAGTATCTTGCCCGCATGAGGCAACGGGAATATGACCTGAACGCGCTTGCGGCACAGTTGCATCCCCATTTTCTCTACAACACGCTGGCATCCATCAGCTGGCTGGGCATGCAGTCCGGGCTTGCCGAGATTCCCGCCATGTCAAATGCGCTGGCCCGCTTTTACCGGCTGTCATTGAGCAAGGGGAGGAACTTCATCCGTGTCGCCGACGAGATCAGCCAGGTCAAGGCATATCTTGACATCATGGGCATTCGCTACAAGGACAAGATTCTTGCGTCCTATCAGGTTTCTCCGGAGGTGGTGCAGGCCTGGACGCTGAAGCTTGTCCTTCAGCCGTTTGTTGAGAATGCCATCCTCCATGGGCTGACATCCGGGAAAAACCATATTGCCATCACATTGACGGCAGACCCGGTGGGAGAGGATCTGCGGTTCACGGTATCGGATGACGGCGTCGGCATTCCGGAAGAGAAGATGCACACACTGCTTGACAACAATTCGGAAGGCGGGTACGGCATTGCCAATGTGGACAGGCGCATCCACACGTATTTTGGAGAGCCGTATGGCATCGCCATCCACAGTGTTCCCGGAGAGGGAACAAGCGTGACGCTGTGTTTGCCGCTGATGATGACACCTCCTGTGGAGGGATGAATCACGGCGTGCCATCTGTTGTGAAAGGATGGATGTCGGGACGCCGCATGCGCCGGCATGCCGCAAAATGCCGCAGTTGTTGGATTCTCAACACTCTTCATGGATTTCTGGCGTTTTTTTGTATCGTGCAACACGATACCATGGGGCTGTGAAGGCGCATCGTGCCAAAACGAATGAATCGCACGATGGGCGCGTGCCCGGCGCGTGCCGGACACCCTTTTCACACCAGAGAGTGCCGCCCGGATGGCGGCCGCGTCCATTGAGAATCGGGAGGAAATGTCATGAGAAGAAAACTGTCACTCCTGTTGGTCCTGATGGTATTTGCCGCATCCCTTGCCGGGTGTGGCGGTACGCCCCCTGCCACTTCGCCTGCAGCCCAGACGCCGGCGGCGGGAGATTCCGCCGAACCGGCGCAAAGTGCGGTGGCGGAAGCGTCCGCGCCCGTCGATCTGACCGCGTTGTATGATCCCCCACTGACGGTCACCTATGCACGCAATGCGGGCCTGGACCCGAAATTCCCGGAAGGGCAGGACTACGAGGACAATGTGTTCACCCGCGAATACCTCACGGAGCTGGGGATAGAGGCCAAACAAGCTTGGGCCGCCCAGGGGCTTGAGCAGTATGAAACCAAGCTCAACCTCTACATTGCCAGTGGAGAACTGCCGGACATCATCCAGGTCACCAACATGGGCCAGTTTGCCCGTTTGGTGGAAGCCGGACTTGTGGAGGATTTGTCCCAGGTCTTTGAGTCTTTGGCAACCCCGCTTGTCAAACAGTCTTTCCAGACAGACGACGGCCTGGCGCTCAAGCAGGTGACACTGGATGGGAAGCTGTGGGCCCTTCCCGAAGGCCCCACCCAGCTGGGGGGGCTGGAATATACATTCATCCGCGAAGACTGGCGCTTGAACCTTGGCCTGCCTGTTCCCCAAACCACGGAAGACCTGATTGCGATGGCCAACGCGTTCGCGACGCAGGATCCGGATGGCAACGGGAAAGACGACACTTATGGCCTGGTCATCGGAAACCAGCCCTACGAAAACTATATGGAAATTCGTGGTTTTGCGAACAGTTTTGGCGCCTATCCCCTGATATGGATTGAGAAGGATGGGGAACTGGCCTATGGCTCCATCCAGCCGGAGATGAAAAACGCGTTGTCGGCACTGGCCCGGATGTATGCGGATGGGACCATCGATCCTGAATTTGTCGCAAAAAACGCGTATGCCGCATCATCGGACGCGGTGGCTGGAAAAGGAGGCATCTGCTTTGGCCAGTTCTGGCTCATCACATGGCCTTTGCCGGATACGAACAAGGCCAATGCGGATCAATTCTGGAAGCCTTACCCCATCCTGAACACAGCCGCCGGAACGGCAAACAGGGGAAGCATGGCCCAGACCACCGTATCCAAAGCGTATTTGGTCCGCAAGGGGTTCGCGCATCCCGAGGCCCTTGTGAAGATGTACAACACCTATATCGACAAGCTTTACGGGGAAAGATTTGACGCTGAGAAGTATCACAGCGTGGATGACAAGTCCATCTTCATGCTTGCGCCGGTCGGCGGCACGTTTGGGAACGTGAATACAAGGCAGAATCTCGAAGTGACAAAAGCCATCGACGCAAAGGATGAATCCTTCCTGACCACCGAGGAGGTCAGGGCCACATACAGGACATTGATGGAATATGTGGATGGAAACAAGGATACCGCCCATCTGACCCAGTGGCTTTTGTTCTATGGAAAAGATTCTGTTTTTGGGATCGAGAACGCGCTGACCGAATCGGAAAACTACACCCGAAACCGTTTCTATGGTGCGGATACACCGGAGATGCAACGACGCATGTCCATCCTGCGCTCCCAGGAAGAGGCGATAATCCTCGATATCATCACCGGCAACAAGCCCGTCGGCGCGTTTGATGAATTTGTCGCCAACTGGAGGAATCTCGGTGGCGAAACCATCACGTTTGAAGTGAACCGGTGGTTTGCGGACAACAAGTAGTTGGCAAGCCGGTGTTCCGGCAGGGGGAACCCTGCCGGTTCCTGCCGGACATGCCATCCCGGGATGGCATGTCCGGATTCGTTTGGGGGAGAAGCATGACAACAAGGGCGGTACGCCTCTCATCGGACAAGCGTGGCAGGGGCGCACGGTACAGGCTGGTGCAGAAGAACCTGTACCTGATGATCCTGCCAAGTGTCATCCTGGTTGGGATATACAGCTACGGACCACTGGTTGGCTGGTCCATCGCGTTTCAGAATTTCAATCTGGCCAGGGGGCTGTTCGGTTCCGAATGGGTCGGGTTTGCGAATTTTGAGTTCATTTTCAGTCTTCCGGAGTTCAAAAGAGCCTTGGGCAATTCGTTCTTCATCGCGACGATGAAACTGCTCATCAGCACATCGACAACCATCACGGTCTCACTGATGCTCAATGAACTGCATCTGCTGCGACTGAAAAGATCCATCCAGACCATGATCTACCTGCCGCATTTCATCTCCTGGCTCATCATCGCGGGAATCCTGACGGATTTGTTGTCCCCTTCCACCGGCGCGGTCAACGGTGTCATCAAGGTGCTCGGGGGACAGCCCATCATGTTTCTGACAGACAAGCAGCTGTTTCCCTGGGTGCTGATCCTTTCAGATGTCTGGAAGGAGTTCGGTTTTGGCACCATCCTGTACTTGTCCACCCTGACAAGCATTGACCCGAATTTGTATGAAGCGGCGTCCATGGACGGGGCCGGCCGGTTCCGGCGGATTTGGCACATCACATTGCCGGGGCTGCTGCCAACCATTGTGCTACTGACAACACTGAGCCTCGGCAACATTTTGAACGCGGGATTTGATCAGGTGATCAATCTGTATTCTCCGCTTGTTTATGAAACCGGAGACATTCTGGACACCCTTGTCTACCGGATTGGCCTTGGCAGTGGCGCGGGAGGCGTGCCGCAGTATGATATCGCGACAGCCGTGGGAATGTTCCAATCCCTTGTCTCCTTCATCCTTGTCTCCGGAACCTATTGGCTGGCCTATCGATACGCGGATTATCGGATTTTCTGAGAATGACGGCATCAAAACGGGTTCGTTCCCGTGACCGTCTCTTGTATGAAAAGTCATCCCATGGGAGGAAAACGTGCGTTCCTACAGCATCGCCGATCGTGTCTTTGATCTGTTCAATACGCTGGCCCTGATACTTCTTGGCCTTTCCTGCCTGTTGCCATTCGTCAACGTGCTGGCGGTTTCTCTCAGTGCGCCGGAGGCGGCGTCCGCCGGGCGTGTCGGTCTGGTACCGGTGGGTCTGAATTTGGAGGCATACAGGTTTGCCCTATCCAGACAAAACTTCATCACCGCCATTGCCAATTCCGGTGTCCGCCTGGTCGTTGGCATCACCGTCAACATGGTCCTCACCATTCTCGCGGCCTATCCGCTCTCAAAGAGCAGCCGGGTGTTTCCGGGGAGAACTGTGTTTGCCTGGTACTTTGCCTTGACGATGATGGTGGGTGGGGGGCTGATTCCCATGTATCTGGTTGTCACGGCAACCGGCATCACCAACTCCATCTGGGCTTTGATCCTGCCTTATGCCGTTCCGGTTTTCAACGTGCTTGTCCTGCTGAGCTTTTTCAGAACCATGCCGCCATCCATCGAGGAATCCGCCTTTGTGGACGGCGCGGGTTCTTGGGTCATCCTGTTTCGGATTTATGTGCCGCTGGCCATGCCCTCACTTGCGACGCTCATTGTCTTCCAGGCCGTGTTCCACTGGAACGAATGGCTCTGGGGGCTGATTTTCATGGATACGGTGGCGCGCTATCCACTGGCGACATACCTGCGAAACATCCTTGCGAATCCCAATTTTGATTCCCTTCGGCTCGAAGACATCCAACAATCGCTGCGCATCTCCGGCCGAACCACGCGGACCGCACAGATTTTGCTTGGCATGGTGCCCATTCTCACAATCTATCCATTCATGCAAAGATTCTTTGTCAAAGGGCTCACGTTGGGAGGCGTCAAGGAGTAGTCTCGCGTTTCTTGATCAGCCCCATGGGCCTGGCACGCTGAAATGACATGCAAGGGAATCTCCAAGGGACATCCTGGAAGCAGGGTGTCCTTTTTGTATACAAAAACCCCAAATCCTAACAAGCCAATGCTCATAAAAGCTTGTAGCAAAGACTTTTACACAGTTTGAAGATTAATTCACAAAAAAAGATTGAATACACAACAGGGCCTTGATATAATGGATGTTGATAATTGTGAAAAAATTATCAAGAATACCAACCAAGATTCACTTGTCAGGAGGAAGCATCGATGGGTTGCAGCTGCTGCGGATCCGACCCGATGGCCCAGAAACTGGACCAGATTATCGCAAAGTACAAGGATACCAGAGGAGGCCTCATTCCAGTCCTGCACGAGGCGCAGGAGTTGTACGGCTATCTGCCGATGTCCGTTCAGAAACAGGTGGCCGAAGGCCTCGGCATCGCGCTGGCGGATGTGTACGGCGTGGTCACCTTCTACACCCAGTTCTCCCTGAATCCCAAGGGCAAGTACAAGGTGTCCGTATGTCTGGGAACCGCCTGCTATGTCAAGGGCGCAGGCCCCATTTTCGACAAGATCTCCTCCATTCTCAAGATCAAGAACGGGGAGTGCACCGAGGACATGCTGTTCTCGCTGGACGCGTGCCGATGCATCGGCGCCTGCGGTCTGGCTCCTGTCATCATGATCAATGAAGATGTCTATGGCCGGCTCACGCCGGATGAAATCCCGGCCATTCTTGATAAATATAAGAAAATGGAAGCTGGCGTCGCGTGAAGGATCTGTCCCTCCATCTGATGGATATTGCACAGAATGCCACCGCCGCAGGCGCGTCCCGGGTGGACATCTCCCTGGTGGCGCAGCAGGATCCGCCAACCCTGACCATGACGGTGGCGGACAACGGCCGCGGCATGGAAGCGGATTTTCTGGCCCGGGTGGCGGATCCGTTCACAACCACCCGCACCACCCGCAAGGTGGGACTGGGCATTCCGCTGCTCAAGCTGGCGGCGGAAATGACCGGTGGGCGGCAGGACATTGTGTCCAAGCCGGGCGTGGGCACCACCATCCGAACCGGATTCGGCCTTCACCACATCGATCGGATTCCGGTCGGGGACATGGGGGAGACCGTGGCCGCGCTGGTGACAGCCTGGACGGCCATCGACTGGGTGCTGCATCTGGAAAGCTGGAAGGAACAGTTTGACCTGTCCACGATGGACATCAAAGAGATCCTGGGTGATGTGCCCCTGGACAATCCCGAAATCGCGGGATGGCTGGGGGGAACCGTCCGGGAAGCCATGAAAGAAGTGTTTGGAGGTATTTTGGATGAAATCACTGAAGGATCTGGAAGCCATCCGTGACAGGGCGAAGCAGGAAATGAGCATGCGCGAGACCAGCGGCAAAACCCGCATTGTGGTCGGCATGGCCACCTGCGGCATCGCGGCCGGCGCGCGTCCGGTCATGGCCGCGTTCAGCGAGGAGCTTGAAACCCGGGGCGTCCGCACCGCAACCGTCTCCATGACAGGCTGCGTGGGTGTGTGCCGGTATGAACCCATGTGCGACCTGATTGAGCCGAACGGGCAGAAGACCACCTATGTGAAGCTCTCTCCCGACATGGCGCGCCGCATTGTGGCCGAGCATGTGGTCAATGGACATCCTGTCTATGAATACACCATCGGCGCGGCCGAGAAGAAAGCCGCCGAATGAGTCCGGGCGGACGAACAGGTCCGGACGGATGCCGCAAACACGGCATGCGTCACCGGATGGAAAGACTGCGTGGCGTCCCGGGGAGCATTCCGGCGGGACCCTCAGCATTGAGCGGGAGGAACAATCGATGATTACCAGAGCCCACATTCTCGTATGCGGCGGCACCGGGTGTACCGCGTCGAAATCCGTGGAAATCATGGCGGAATTCGAAAAACATGCCGCAGCGCAAGGCATTGACAAGGAAATCAAGGTCGTCAAGACCGGCTGCTTCGGCCTTTGTGAAAAAGGACCCATCGTGGTGGTGTATCCCGAAGGCGCCACCTATTCCAAGGTTTCACCGGAAGATGTCAGGGAAATCGTGGAGGAGCACCTGGTCAAGGGCCGTATCGTCAAGCGGCTGCTGCTTGGCGATGCCGAGGCCCAGGACGTGGCGCGCTCCCTCGACAATGTCGGCTTCTTCAACCGCCAGCTCCGCATCGCGCTGCGCAACTGCGGCGTCATCAATCCGGAAGTCATCGACGAGTACATCGCCCAGGACGGCTATGCCGCGCTGGCGAAGGTCCTGACGAAGATGACCCCCGCGGAGGTCATCAGTGAAATGAAGAAATCCGGCCTGCGCGGACGTGGGGGCGGCGGCTTCCCCACCGGCATGAAGTGGGAATTCGCGGCGAATCAGCCCGAAGGCCAGAAATATGTCTGCTGCAACGCGGACGAGGGAGACCCGGGCGCGTTCATGGATCGCTCCGTGCTCGAAGGCGACCCGCATTCGCTCATCGAGGCCATGGCCATCGCCGGCTATGCCATCGGCTCCAACCAGGGCTTTGTGTATGTGCGCGCCGAGTATCCCATCGCGGTACAGCGCCTGAAGATCGCCATGGATCAGGCCCGTGGGTATGGTCTGCTGGGCAAAAACATTTTCGATTCCGGGTTCGATTTCGACCTGGAAATCCGTCTCGGCGCCGGCGCGTTTGTCTGCGGCGAGGAAACCGCCCTGATGACCTCCATCGAGGGACACCGCGGCGAACCCCGTCCCCGTCCGCCGTTCCCGGCCGTGAAGGGCCTGTGGGAGCGTCCCACCATTCTCAACAACGTGGAAACCTACGCCAATGTGCCCGTCATCATCAACAAGGGCGCGGATTGGTTTGCGGCCATCGGCACCGAGAAATCCAAGGGCACCAAGGTGTTCGCCATCGGCGGCAAAATCAACAACACCGGCCTGGTGGAAATCCCCATGGGAACCCCCCTGCGCGAGGTCATTTACGACATCGGCGGCGGCATTCCCAACGGCAAGGCCTTCAAGGCCGTGCAGACCGGCGGCCCCTCCGGCGGCTGCATTCCCGCCGAGCACATCGATGTGCCGATTGAGTACGATTCACTGGTGGCCCTCGGCTCCATGATGGGCTCCGGCGGCATGATTGTCATGGACGAGGACAACTGCATGGTCGACATCGCGAAATTCTTTCTGGAATTCACGGTGGATGAATCCTGCGGCAAATGCGTGCCCTGCCGTATCGGCACCAAGCGCATGTACGAAATTCTGGAACGCATCACCCAGGGCAAGGGCGAGCTCGAGGATCTCGACAAGCTGGAGAACCTGGCCAACAGCATCAAGCAGTCCGCCCTGTGCGGTCTGGGCCAGACGGCCCCGAACCCGGTGCTGTCCACGCTCAAGTACTTTCGGCACGAGTATGTGGCGCATGTCGTCGACAAGAAGTGCCCGGCCGGCGTCTGCAAGGCCATGATGACCTACACCATTGTCGCCGACAAGTGCAAGGGCTGCAGCCTGTGCGCCAAGAAGTGCCCGGTCAACGCCATCAGCGGCGAAATCAAGAAGCCGTATGTCATCGACCAGGACAAGTGCATCAAGTGCGGCGTCTGTATGGAATCGTGCAAGTTCGCGGCCATCACGAACCGTTGACGGAGAGTCAACATTTCATGTTGCCGCAGAGTCAGCATTTCATGTTAACGCAGAGTCAACATTTCATGTTGCCGCAGAGTCAACATTTCATGTTGCCGCAGAGTCAACATTTCATGTTGACGGGATCTGATGATTGCGTGTTCCGGGACAGGCGGTTGCGTCGATGCCGGAGCAGGTGCCAGTAAACAAGCCACAACGTGTGCCAGGAAGTCTGCCGGAACAGATGGCAGACAAGGTGCCCGGTGACTGGTCCATGGCCTTCCCAGGAAGGTGTTTGCATGGGAGGCCGGGGTGTAAGGGGGAGAAAAGACAATGACGGATATGGTAAATCTCACCATAGATGGCAAGCCGGTGTCGGTGCCCAAGGGCACCACCGTGCTCGAGGCGGCCCGCCAGGTTGGCGTGAACATCCCGACGCTGTGCTATCTCAAGGGAATCAATGAAATCGGCGCCTGCCGCATGTGCGTGGTGGACGTGGGTGCCCGCAGCCTGCAGGCCGCCTGTGTCTACCCGGTATCCGAGGGACTGAAGGTGGTCAGCAACAGCGCGAAGGTGCGCGAGAGCCGCCGCACCACGCTGGAGCTGATCCTGTCCAACCATGAGCACCAGTGCTTCACCTGCGTGCGCAGTGACAACTGCGAGCTGCAGAAGCTGGCCAACGACCACAACATCAAGGAAATCCGCTACAAGGGCGAGATGCTGGAATTCCCCATCGACGAATCCTCGTTGTCCGTCGTCCGCGATCCGAAGAAGTGTGTGCTTTGCCGCCGCTGCGTCAGCATGTGCAAGAATGTGCAGACAGTTTCGGCCATCGAGACGAATGAACGCGGCTTCAAGACCATTGTCACCTCGCCGTTCAACATGGCCCTGGCGGAAACGCCCTGTGTCAACTGTGGCCAGTGCATCACGGTCTGCCCGGTCGGCGCCCTGCGCGAACGCGATGACTCCGAAAAGGTTTGGGCTGCCTTGAACCGTCCCGACCTGCATGTGGTGGTGCAGACCGCGCCGGCCGTCCGCGTGGCCATCGGCGAGGAGTTCGGCCTGCCCATCGGCAGCCGCGTCACCGGCAAGATGGTGGCCGCGCTCAAGGCGCTCGGCTTCCACAAGGTCTTTGACACCGACACCACGGCCGACCTCACCATCATGGAAGAGGGCACCGAGCTGGTCAACCGCATCAAGCAGGGCGGCAAGCTGCCGCTCATCACCTCCTGCAGCCCCGGCTGGATCAAGTTCTGCGAACACAATTATCCGGACTTCCTGGAGAACCTCTCCACCTGCAAGTCTCCGCAGAACATGTTCGGCGCGGTGCTCAAGAGCTATTATGCCCAGAAGAACGGCATCGACCCGGCCAAGGTGTTTGTGGTGTCCGTGATGCCGTGTACCGCCAAGAAGTTTGAGGCCAAGCGCCCCGAGCTTTCCGTGGACGGTTTGCCGGACATCGACGTGGTGCTGACCACCCGCGAGCTGGCGGACATGATCAAGGAAGCCGGTCTGGACTTCAACGGCCTGCAGGATGAGGAATTCGACAATCCGCTGGGCCAGGGCTCCGGTGCCGGCGTCATTTTCGGCGCCACCGGCGGTGTCATGGAAGCCGCGCTGCGTTCGGCTTCCTACCTGCTCACAGGCGAGGATGACGAATCGCTGGAAATCGGTGTGGTCCGCGGTGTGGACGACATCAAGGAAGCGGAAGTCACCGTGGCCGGCGTGACCTTGAAGGCAGCCATCGCCCATGGCCTGGGCAATGCCCGCAAGCTGATGGACAAAATCCGTGCCGGCGAGGCGGAGTATCATTTCGTGGAAATCATGGCCTGCCCCGGGGGCTGTGTCAACGGCGGCGGCCAGCCCATCCAGCCTGCGAGCGTCCGCAACACGGTGGACATCCGTGTGGAACGTGCCAAGGCCATTTACGACGAGGACGGAGCCCTGCACATCCGCAAGTCCCACCGCAACCCCATCGTGATGAAGATGTACGAGGAGTTCTTTGAGACTCCGAACAGCCACCAGAGCCACAAGTACCTGCACACGCACTACATGGCGCGTGAGAACTACCCGGAAAAGGCCTGAGAACAGGGAGGGCCCGGCGCCTTCCCGAAAGGGTGGGCGCCGGATGCCAGAATGACTCAGACTGGATTGTTCCCTTGTGCCACTGACGGTGTGGGCCTACAATAAAAGTGTGCTTTGTTTTCGTTTCAACGGCGCAAACAAATGTCGCGGAATGCTTGTGCACAAGCATTCGTGCGCATTTGTCCGCACGGTTGTCAAAAACCCAAGGCACGAGTACGGTCGCTCCGTACGGCGCGGCTCCCGGGGCCGACTTTCGCAAGAAAGGAAGTGATCCAGTTGATTCACAACAAGGAGGTGGCTGTCTTCTGACAGCCGCCCGGCGGGGTTCCCTGCTGGCGAAAGCCACGGGGAGCCCCGCCTTTTCTTTTCAGACAAACATGCCCCTTGAAGGTTTCCGGTTTTGTGGCAGCTGGTTTCAAGCCCCACAGGCGCACGGGATCGTGATATAATGGCGAAAAGTTTGTGACAGCGAGGGAAGGAACAGCGGCTGATGCGTTTTGAGATTGTGTTGAACCAGGTCCTGATTCTGTTTTTGATTCTGCTGGTTGGCTATGTGGCGGCGAAGGCCAAAATCCTGGACAGCCCCACCATTCGCAAGTTGTCGGAGATTCTGCTGTACGTGGCGTCTCCCATGCTCATTCTCAATTCATTCCTCTTCGAGTTTTCCATGGAACGGCTCACGAACGCCGGTTGGGTCATCCTGGCCAGCGGCGGGTTCTTCCTGTTCAGTGTGGGCTTGTCCAAGCTCATGTTTCTCAAGTTCAATGAAAAGGTGAACCCGGTGTTGCGGTTCACCGCCATTTTCTCGAACTGCGGCTACATGGGCCTGCCCATGATGATGGCGCTGTACGGGGAAGACGGCGTGTTCTATGGATCCTTCTACATCATCATGTTCCATATCACGCTCTGGACGCTGGGGGTGCGGATTTTTGGGGTCGGCGGCGCGCAGACCGGCGGATGGCGGAAGATTCTGCTCAATCCGTCCCTCATCGCGGTCTATGTGGGCATGATCATTTTCGTGGCGCGCATTCCCATGCCCCAGGTGGTGGTGGGCGCGGTCTCCGCGGTCGGCAACATGACCATGCCGCTGTCCATGCTCATCATCGGCGCGGTGCTGAGCCAGGCGAAGCTGGGTACAGTCTTCAACGATCCGAAGGTATATCTGGCCAGCGCGGTCCGGCTGGTGGTGATGCCGCTGCTGGCCCTGCTGCTCGCCAGACTGGTGGGATTGCCCGCGCTGCCATCGGCGGTGCTGGTGACCGCGGTGGCCATGCCCGCCGCGGCCAACATCACCATTTTTGCGGAAATGTTCGACAAGGACAGCGTGTTCGCATCCAAATGCGTGTCGGTTTCCACCCTGTTGTCCATCCTGACTGCGCCGCTCATCATTTCGCTGATTGCGGTGTGAGGTTCATGCGGTTGAGGGCCGACAGGATGGCGCGGAAGGAGGCGGTGGTGGTGTTGCGGTCGCGGCCGACACCGAACCAGGCTTTTCCGTCCTGCACCAGCTCGATGTACGCGACGGCTTCGGCGGTTTCGCCGCTGCCCAGCGCGTGCTCCTCATAGGTCTCGAACCCGGACATCACATCGAAGCTTTCCCGCAGGCCATTGAAGAAGGCGGAAATCGGTCCGTTGCCCGTGCCGGAGACGGTATGTGTTTGGCCGTTCCTGGAGACATCCGCTTCCACGGACACCGCGCCGTTGCGGCTGTCGATGCGATAGCCAACCAAAGCGTAGGGCGCGTTCGCGGTGAGATAGGTTTTTTCGAACGCCTCGAAAATCTGTGCGCCGGCGAGCTCCTTGCCGGTTTCGTCCGACAGGCGTTTCACCACGGCCCCGAATTCGGGATGCATGCGCTTGGGCAGGTGGAACCCGAATTCCTGCTCCATGACAAAGGCCACGCCACCCTTGCCGGACTGGCTGTTGATGCGGATGACCGCCTCGTACTCCCGTCCGATGTCCTGGGGATCGATGGGCAGATAGGGGACATCCCAGTGATCCGGCTTGAGGTCTGCATACTCCTTGAGTCCCTTGCGGATGGCATCCTGGTGGGAGCCTGAAAAAGCGGTGTAAACCAGCTCGCCGACCCAGGGATGACGCTGTGCCACGGTCATGCCCGTGCAGTCCTCGTAGGTGGCGATGAGATCGTCGATGGGGGAGAGGGTCAGCCCCGGATCGATGCCCTGTGAGTACAGGTTCATGGCAAGGGTGACAATGTCCACATTGCCCGTGCGTTCGCCGTTCCCGAACAGCGTGCCCTCCACCCGGTCGGCGCCGGCCATCATCGCCAGCTCGGTGGCGGCCACGGCGGAACCCCGGTCATTGTGGGTGTGCAGGCTGATGAGTGCTTCCTCCCGGCCGGACAGGTTGCGGCAGAACCACTCAATCTGGTCGGCATAGACATTGGCGGTGGCCATTTCCACGGTTGCCGGCAGGTTGATGATGATTTTGCGGTCCCTGGTGGGCTGGATGACATCCATGACGGCCTCGCACACCTCGCGGGCGTAGTCCATCTCTGTCCCGGTGAAGCTCTCCGGCGAGTATTCGAAGCGGATGTCGCAGTCTGTCTCGGAAGCCAGCTGCTTCACGAGCCTGGCACCGTCGACGGCGATTTTTTTGATTTCATCCTTGTCCATGCGGAACACCACGCGGCGCTGCGCGGTGGAGGTGGAATTGTAGAAGTGCATGATGGCCTGTTTGGCGCCCACAAGCGATTCATAGGTGCGGCGGATGAGGTGTTCCCTGGCCTGGGTGAGCACCTGCAGGGTGACGCCCTCGGCCATGCCGCGCTCGATGATGGTGCGGACAAAGGAGAAGTCCGTGTTGGAGGCGGAGGGGAAGGCCACCTCGATTTCCTTGAAGCCGACCCGCTTGAGCAGGTTGTACATGGCCAGCTTCTTCTCCACGCCCATGGGGACGGGAAGCGCCTGGTTGCCGTCGCGCAGATCCACGCTGCTCCAGATGGGCGCCTGGGTGATGACCTTCGAGGGCCAGGTGCGATCCGGCAGCTGCATGGGGGCATACGGGCGATACTTGCGGTGATCCATGGCACCTTGCGGGTGGTCGGTGGTGTTTTGCCGCATGTTGGTTGTGTTTGGCTGCATGAAGGGCCTCCTTCCAAAAAAACATGCCCCTTCCGTCTGTTTTGGAGACGAAAGGGGCGCTTTTCCGCGGTACCACTCCATTTCACCATCCGTTGGGACGGTGCGCTTGGTCTGGATACCCGTTCGCCCGTGCCAGCTGCATCCAGGATGCAAAAAATCCTTCGCCAAGAGACGAAGGATTTCAAACCACTCTTTGCGCCGGATACAGGGGAACCGATATCCGGCCCGCGTAACGGTGGGCTTCCGTCCGGTTCTACTGCCGGTTCCCGGAGGGGAGACGGGTTCAAACGGAGACTCCAGGGTGAGTTCACATCGGTTGGCATACCGCTTCGCATCCACCAGCGGCTTTCTGTGTTGCCGCGACAAACGCGGCAATCATGCACAAACGACCCTACTGTTCCCCTTCGGCGTCGATGTTGTATGGAATTGTGGACATCATAGCAGGTTCGAACCTGGTTGTCAAATGGGTTTTTTGGGAGAATATGATGGAAATCAAGGCAAAATCGTTTTAATCCCTCCAAAAAGAATCCTATTCCGCTGAACGTGACGGGTGGTAAGATGACAAGAGTGTTCACGCGCCCACAAGGGTTTCGTCCAGGAGAAAAATGAATGGAAAAACGACTCCGTTTCAAGGTGATTGCCTGTGATGTGCTCGTTCGGGAGCTTTCCCTCATCGCATCGCAAACGCCCCATTACCTCGATATCCGCTATCTGCCGCAGGGGCTTCACAATACCCCGGATCTGCTTCGGGAGGAAGTCATGACCGCCATTCGGGAGACGGAAGAAGGCGGGTTTCCCTACGATCATATGGCAACGGGGGAAGGGTATGATGCCATCCTCCTGCTGTATGGACTGTGCAGCAATGGATTGGCCGGAGTCCGCAGCCTGGGGACGCCGTTGGTGATTCCGCGGGCGCACGACTGCATCACCCTGATGCTGGGCTCCAAGGAGACGTATCGGAAGTTGTTTGAACAGCATCCCGGCACCTACTGGTTTTCTCCGGGATGGATTGAGCGCGGCTGGCAGCCGTCTGAAGAAAAATACCGTTTCCTCATGACTTCCTACGCGGCGCATTACGGTGAGGAAAATGCCGAATACCTCATGGACATGGAACAGAACTGGATCAAGGAATACAAGCAGGCCCTCTACATTGCCTGGCCGGAGTTTGACGGGCTGGCGTGGGGCCGCGAGGAAACACGGCGTGCCGCGGAATTCCTGCATTGGGCATATCGCGAGGTGCCGGGGGACAAGGGACTGTTGTCCCGGATTCTTGGCGGGGTGTTTCGTGATGATGAGGTGCTGGTGGTGCACAAGGATGAACGCATTTTGCCCTCCTATGACGCGAATGTCCTGACAAAGGGATGATGCTGCTGCGGAATGGTTGGGAAAGCAGGAAGGCCACGGAGGAAGAACGCATGGAAAAAGAATGGGAAGTCAGGATCGTCAATGGAGAGAGAGTGGAAACGGTACGGTTGCCGGACGGCGCATCGCCCTTCGAAGCCATACGCGCCCGCGTTTCCGACTTCGGCCATGCCTGCAATGGCAACGGCACCTGTGGAAAATGCCGCATCCACATTGCGGAATCCTTTTTGAACATGGTTTCTCCGCCGGCGGAAGCGGAACGCCGCCTGCTGGGTGCGGAGCAGGTGGCATCCGGACATCGGCTGGCCTGTCTGGTGCATGTGCTGGGCGATGTGACACTGGAAGTGGAGACCCGTGAGCGCAAGGCGAAAATCGCCGCGGAATCCGGGTTTGTGATGCCGGTACCCAACCCGGCGGTCAAGCGGGTCTCCGTTCGTGTTCCGCAGCCTTCTCTTGCGGATCAGCGCGCGGATGTCACACGCCTGTTGTCGGTGCTTCCCGCAGATACTGCAAGCGCGGGACTGCCGACGCAATGGATGGGACATCTTCCCGCCATGCTCAAACATGCGGATGGGCAGATCACCGCTGTCCTTCACGAGGGCCGGGTGGCCGGTCTGTTGCCGGGCGATTGCACGGCCGATGCCTACGGAATTGCCGTTGACATCGGCACCACCACGCTGGCGGGTTGTCTGCTCGATCTGCGTTCCGGCGCGGTGCTGGCAACAGAAACCATGCTCAACGGGCAAAAACGCCATGGCACCGATGTCATTTCCCGCATCCGGCACACAATGGACATCCCGGAGGGCGCGGAGCAGCTGAGAAACACCATCCTTGCGGATTTGCGCGGCCTTTCCATCCGACTGTGCGCGGCTGCGACCCTTGAGCCGGACAGCATTGATGAATGGGTGCTGACGGGAAACACCACCATGGGGCATCTGCTGATGGGCTGGCCGTCCGCGGCCATTGCGGCGGCGCCCTTCATTCCGGTGCATGTCCAGCGGGTGGTGCTGCCGGCCAACCATTTGTGGCGGGATGCATCCAGACAGACCAGGGTAGTGCTGCTTCCCGGGGTGTCCGCCTATGTGGGCGCGGACACGGTATCCGCCGTGCTGGCCTGTGGCCTGGCCGAAGCGGAAAAGCCCTCTTTGGTGGTGGACCTTGGCACAAACGGCGAGCTGGTGCTTGGAAGCCGCCAAGGGATGCTGGCCTGCTCAACGGCGGCTGGCCCCGCTTTCGAGGGCGCGGGCATCCGTTTCGGCATGGGCGCCGTGGATGGCGCCATCGACAGTCTCTCACGCAACGGGACCCCGGCGGCACCTGTGATCGGCTGCACCGTTTTGGGTGGCGTGCGTGCGGCCGGGTTGTGTGGCACCGGCTTGCTGGACGCCATCTCCGTCCTGCTGGAGGCGGGGGTCATCGATGAGACCGGACGGCTCCAGGATGCGGATGATCTTCCGGAGGATTTCCCCCCTTCATTGCTGAACCGGTTGACGGAGGTGGAGGGGCAAACGGCGTTCATTCTGGTTCCGGCCGGGGAATCCGAGCATGGACGGGATATTGTGTTGACACAGCGGGATGTGCGTGAGTTCCAGAATGCAAAGGCGGCTGTCTGCGCGGGCATTGAAACCCTGGCGGATGCAGCCGGCATATCCCTTGCCGAGGTGGAGGCGGTTTATCTGGCAGGGGGGCTTGGCACCTGGCTCAACCCGGACAGCGCCATCCGCACAGGGCTCATCCCATCGCCCCTGTCCGGTCGGGTCCGCCCTGTTGGCAACGCGGCGTTGGCCGGTGCCATGCAAAGCCTGCTTTGTGTGGACGCACGCAAAAAAGCGGATGCCATCGCCGCAGACATCCGGTTTGTTGAGTTGTCCGGCCGCAGGGACTTCAACGATCGCTATGTGGAGGCGATGCTGTTTGGGGAGGCGTAGCCTGGGCGTTCAGGCCGCGGGCTTCGCGGAAACGGCCCGGCGTGACGCCGGTCACCTTCTTGAACACCTTTGTGAAATAGCTTTGCTCTTCAAATCCCACCATGCCGGCCACCTCAAGCAACGGCACATCGGAATCGATCAACAGGCGCTTTGCGGTTTCCACACGCAATGTGTTGACGTAGGCCACAAAATTGGTCTGCATTTCCTCCTTGAAGACGCGACTGAGGTAAGAGGCGTTCAGATGGACATGCTGTGCCACATCGTCCAGTGAGATGTGGCTGGTGAAGTGGCGACGGATGTAGCTGACCGCCTGGAAGATGACATCCTTGTGCCGGATGTCCGCGAGGTTGAAGACGCAGTCCGTGAATCGCTCCATGATTTTGGAAAGCCAGACAGTCAGCTCCTCCAGACTGTGCAGGTTGCGGATGTCGTCCAGGTATCGGTGGTTCAGTCCAAAGATCTCGTCGACATCCGCGCCTCCCTCAAGCGCGCCGCGCGACAGCATGACCACAAGCTCCTGCGCGCGCGCCCGGATGACATTGAAGTCGCGGCCTGTGGAAAAGAAGACATACCCCAGAATGTCATTGAGGATGCGCTGCGCGCCGGCTTTGTCCCCCATACTGATTTTCGTGAGCAGTTCGCGCTCCTTGTCCAGGGGATAATGCGGCATGTGGCCATCCTGTTCCTCCTGCTTGAGCGCGTGAATGCTGGCGGAGACCGCCGCGTTTTTTTCCTGCTCCGTCTGCTCGTGGCGGAACCGGGAGAAGCTTTCACTGGAGAGGGCGTTCGCCAGATGAAAAATCAGGTTGGAGAGGGCCGTCACCCGCTCCGCGGGAACGACGGGGATGTCCGAGATGCGCTCGCGCAGTTTGGAGAGACGCTCTTGCGGGGATTGCCCGGGCTCCTGGTTTGCCGGGAGAACAAGATCCTCGAGCAGAAACTCGTCTGCGTCCATCATCAGCATGGGGCCTGCAAAGATCGCGGACATGTCGCTGTCTTCCTGGAAAATGGGGGAGACGCAGTAGGTCAGGCCGCTTGGACAAAAGAAGATGTACTTTCCGCCAAAGCGTTCCGCCTGATAGCGGCCATACAGACAGACCTGGGCGCAGGAACCGTCCTTGCTCTTGAGACAGTGGGCGCAGAAGGCCTCCGCGGCATTGGGACGCGCATCCGGGAGAAAGCGCCGGCCTCGGCCGTCGATATAAAAACAGGGAACGCCCGTGCCCAGATGAAAGGCATGGGCAACGCTGCGCATGTCGGGGGTCAGGGGATCCGGCATATTGGACATGGATGCTGTCCTTTCCATTGGTGACCGCCTCTTGAGGGGTGGTGTGCTGGCAAAAAAGCACAAGGATGGTGCGGCGCGGTGATGGGGTGCGCCTCCCCATTATAACATTCGGGTGCAGGCCGGAAGGTAGCAGGATTTCCACCTTCTCTGGCGGCTTTTTTACATCAATAGGGCAAACAGTGAAAAATCGTATCAATGATGGACGTTTTTTTTCAATACGGATTTTCTGTCCCGCGATATAATCAACACATCAGGGACAATGCCGGTTTCGACATGTGATTCCAGTGCAAAGGGTCGCTTCGGGCCTCATAGAGGGTCGCTTCAGGCTCTCTTGCAATGGAATTGTATGACCAATGACCTTCCTGCAGGCGTTTGGGAAAGCGTTTCGGGGAATGGTTGTGTTTTCTGCGCACAAAAATGAGGAAGGACGGACAGCTGTCGTCCAGTATGGAGGAAATATGAAGACAACCCCGAAGGAGATTTTGTTTGCGACACTGCGGCATGAGGAAACGGACGCCTTGCCCTGGGTGCCCTTTGCCGGGGTCCATGCAGGCAAACTGGTTGGGTATCATGCCACGGAAGTGCTTTCGGAGGCCGACAAGCTGTTCGAATCGCTGATGGCCGTCAACCGTCTCTACAAGCCTCATGGACAGCCTGTGATGTTCGACCTTCAGGTGGAGGCGGAGATTCTGGGGTGCGAACTGCAGTGGGCCGCGGAAGCGCCGCCATCGGTCAGGACGCATCCGCTTGCGCAGACAACCCAGATTCCGTGCCTGTGCACCATTCCGGAGAAGGAAGACGGACGCATCCCCATGATTCTGGATGTGATGCGCCGCATGAAACAGGAAGTGGGGGAAACCACGGCACTCTATGGACTCGTTTGCGGTCCGTTCACATTGGCGCTGCACCTGCGCGGCAATGATTTGTTCATGGACATGTATGATGACGAGGCCTATGTGGAGAAACTGCTGGCGTACTGTACGGCAACGGCAAAAGCCATGGCCTCCCATTACGTCGAGGCGGGCATGGATGTGATCGCGGTGGTGGATCCGCTGGTCTCGCAGATTTCGAGTGACCATTTCGAGCAGTTCCTGACAGGCCCCTACAGGAATATTTTCTCGCGCATCAGGGAAATGGGTGCCTTCTCCTCGTTTTTTGTCTGTGGAGATGCGACAAAAAACATCGAGGTGATGTGCCAAACCGCCCCGGATGCCATTTCTGTCGACGAGAACGTGGACATTGTGGCGGCCAAGGCAATCACGGACCGCCACAACATTGCCATTGGCGGCAATATTCCGCTGACCACCGTGATGCTTCACGGCACGCAGCAGGACAACATGAAATATGTGCTGGACATGCTCGATCGCATTGGGAATCACAAAAACCTGATTGTTGCGCCCGGATGCGACATGCCCTACGCCGTTCCGGTGGAGAACGCGATTGGGGTGACACAGGCGGTGCTTCAGCCTGAGGACACGCGCAAAATGCTGGAAACCTATGTGGCCGTGGACGACAGCCTCGACGTGACATTGCCCGACTATGCGCATCTCTCCAAGCCCCTGGTGGAGGTCTTTACCCTGGATTCCGCTACATGTGCGGCCTGCACATACATGTTGGGAGCGGCCCAGGAGGGAAAAGATCATTTTGGAGACAGCATTGACATGGTGGAGTACAAGTTCACCGAGAAGGAGAGCATCGCGCGCTGCAAAAAGCTGGGTGTCAAAAATCTGCCATCCATATATATCAACGGCAAGCTCAGGTTTTCGTCAATCATTCCGAGCCGCGGGGAGCTGGAGGCGGTCATCCGGGAGGTGCTGTAAGCAGAATGCCGCCATCCGGGTGGCCTTTTTGACGGGAGATGTTGCCCATGACCAAACTCTATCTGGTGACCGGTTTCCTGGGGGCCGGGAAAACAACCTTCCTCAAGCATATGATTCGGCAGTTGTCCGGTCTGCGCCTGCGCGTCATTGTCAATGAATTCGGCAGGGAAGGCATTGACGGCGTACTGCTCCGGGAGACGGGAGCGGCGGTGGCGGAGATCAACAACGGCTCCATCTTTTGCTCCTGTCGCCTGGATCAATTTGAGGAGGTGCTGGAGAAAGCAGTTGCCGAACCGCTGGATGTCATTGTGGTGGAAGCCTCCGGGTTGTCCGATCCGACCCATGTCGAAACCGTCCTGTCGCATATCAAAACAGCGGATCGGATTGCGTACATGGGGGGGATCTGCCTGGTGGACGCGGTCCGTTTCAAAAAGGTGTTTTCCACGGCGCGGGTGTGTCGCAAACAAGTGTCCGTGAGTGATCTGGTGTTGATTAACAAGACGGATCTCGTCACCGGGGACGCACTTGAAGCGGTGGAGGACCTGATTCGTCAGATGAAGCCCGATGCGCTGATTCGCCGGACGGTATACGGGCAAATCGAGTTACCCTGGCTGGAGGGATTTCATCAGACGGAGATGGTGCCCTCCGGGCCGGGGTATCATCTCAAGGATGTAAGCCTGCAGAAGCTTTGCATCGGGATATCGCCCACCGGAACACTGGCTGCGCTGCATCATTTTCTGGGCATGTTTCTTGAGGACACCTGGCGGGTGAAAGGATTTGTACGGCTG
Organism: Bacillota bacterium; assembly: GCA_023459915.1. Taxonomy (GTDB): domain Bacteria; phylum Bacillota; class Clostridia; order DSM-8532; family DSM-8532; genus JAEWSN01. The sequence continues at coordinate 202 of JAEWSN010000203.1, read as the reverse complement.
GAGGGAACCACGGTGCTGGTGGATTGCGTGGGTGCGAGGCTGCAAATCACATCTCATGACGGAGAAGTGACACGCTGCAATGTCCTGATGGCATTGGCCGGTACCGGGTTGCCGATGGAACGGAGCGTTCGAATAGCGGCGGAATGGTATCCGCAACTGGTGGAATCAGTGGATAGGGACAACGGTTCACAAGCTTGAGCCG
>JAEWSN010000202.1 GCA_023459915.1 Bacillota bacterium | reverse complement strand
GGGGAAATGACGGAAGTCAACACCCCGAGAACCGAAACCCTGATTGTGGAATGCCAGTCTCCCACAGACACCCCCGGCCAGTTCAACTCCTACATGCAGGGCACCACGATGGGCTTCGGCATCCATCAGCTGATGTCGGCCATGATGTGGGAAATCGACACCATCAAAGGTGAGCAGTTCGGCGAAGTGGCCGATGGCATGCCCACCTCGAACGCGGACTTCACCGAACACATCGTGAAAATCCGCCAGGGCATCAAATGGTCTGACGGCGAGGATCTGAACGCCGACGACGTGGTGTTCACCTTCAACATGATTCTCACCAACACGGGCATCAACCAGAATGCCTATTACAACCAGATCTTCGAGTCCGTCGAGAAGGTGGACGACTACACCGTGAAGATCGTGACCAAGCAAGCGTTCCCCCGCCTCAGCCTCCGCTTTGGCGTCACCATCTGGGGCAACGATCTGCGCATCGTGCCGGAGCACGTCTACTCCAAGCAGCCGGACGTGACCCAGTTCAAGGACACCAACCCGGTTGTGGCCGGCCCGTACACCGTCAAGGCGTATGACGAGCTGGGCAAATGGATTCTGTACGAACGCCGGGAAGACTGGCAGGCCAGCACCGTGGGTGTTGTGACCGGCAAGCAGCCGTTGGCGAAATACGTCTGGTTCCGCAACATCGGCGACGACACCAGCCGCCAGATGAGCCTGATCAACAACGAAGTGGACATTCTTTGCGAAGTGACACCGGAAATGCTGGAAGTCATGACCGCCCAGAATCCCAACATCGCCTGCTGGTACAAGGACTTCCCGTACGCCACCAGTGACGACCCCTGCTCCAAGGGCCTGCTGTTCTCCATGGGCAAGGGCGCGCCCTACGACAACAAGGATTTCCGCTGGGGCATCGCGCTGGCGATGAACTTCGACGAAATCTCCCAGAACATCTTCTCGGGCGTTGGCCGCGCGTCACCGTTCCCGATGCTCACCAACACCAGCGCCGCGCAGGAGCTGTATGTCAAGCCCATCCTCCCCTGGCTGGAATCCTTCGAGCTGGATCTGGGCGATGGCACCACCGTGAAACCGTTTGACCCCGGCTATGCAGAACGCATCGCGGAAATCCTCCGCGGCCAGGGCTACGACATCACCACCGACAAGAACGCCCTCATCGACATGTTCGGCGTGGGCAGCTGGAAATACGACCCGCAGGCCGCCGAGAAGCTGTTCATCAAGGCCGGCCTGGAAAAGAAGGCTGACGGCTGGTACTTCAACGGCGAACCCTTCTCCTTCAACATGACCTACCTGGCCGATACGGAAGCCCAGGCGGGCCGTGGCACACAGGCTGCGTTCGACCAGCTGACCAAGTTCGGATTCAAGATCAATCTGGTCAGCGAGTCCAGCGCCACCTGGGACACCAACGGCGCCACCGGCCAGTTCGACATCGGCGGCTACTGGCCCACCGGCTTCATCACCAAGGACATCTACTCCCAGATCAGCGGATGGGACGCCGACCTCATCGTGCCCATCGGCGAACGTGGATCCGGACAGTCCGGCCGCTGGAACAACGCCCGGGCCACCGAAATCATCCACGAAATGGCCACCCTTTCTCCGGAGGATCCCAAGTCCTACGAGCTGGGTCTTGAATTCTTCAAGATTTCCATCGAGGAACTGCCCTTCATCGGCTTCCACTCGGGCGTGAAGTTCGTGCCGACCAACAGCACGTACTGGAACAACTACCCGAGTGCGGACAACCCGTACAATGGTCCCTGGTGGTGGTGGAGCTGCTTCAAGTACATCACGACCGAGATTGCACCGGTTCAATAAGCGTCAATTTGTCTGTTCTGTTTCTCCTTCATGGACTGTCGTGTGGGAAACCAACCGACACCCACGGCTGCCTGGCGGTTCTGCCAGGCAGCCGTGGCATCATGAAAACCAGAGACCACACGAACACCGCGCCACCGCAAGACGGCGCACGCCGCATGGCGGCGCACCCGATCACCAACACCACGTGAAACCCGTACACCACAAGGCAAAGGAGTGTCACCGTTGAAATTCCGCAGGTATTTCGGCCAACGATTTTTCGCCTATTTGCTGACGATCTGGATTGGCATCACCTTCATCTTCTTCATTCCCCGCATGTTTCCGTCCGATCCGGTCGAGAACATGATTGGGCAGATGCAGTCCCGTTCCGGGCAAATGGATCCCCTGGAGATGGAGGCACTCCGCACCCAGCTGCGGGTTCAATTCGGGCTGGAGGGATCACTGATTGAACAGTACGGGTCATTTCTGTGGAATGGCCTGCTGCAGTTCAATTTCGGGCCATCCCTGATGAACTATCCCACCCCGGTGGGCGACATCATCGGCATGTACCTGCCGTACACGCTGTTCCTGTCGCTGTCCACCACCGTGATTGCCTGGATTATCGGCAACACCATCGGCCTGTTGGCCGGGTTCAGAAAAAACAAGATGTCCTCGCAAATTCTTGAAGGGATTGCCATCTGCATCTACCCCATTCCCTATTTCATCATCGCGCTGGTGTTGCAGATCGTCTTCGCCTTCATCCTGGGGTGGTTCCCCATCCAGGCCACCATCAATACGCAGGGCAATTTCGGGGTGCTGTTTGCGTCCCTGGTCAAGGCGTCCATTCTGCCGGCCATTGCCATGCTGCTGGTCGGCACGGGCTGGTGGATCATCTCCATGAAGTCGCTGGCCGGCACCACCGCCGAGGAGGATTTTGTGCTGTTCGCCCGGTACAGGGGGCTGTCTGAAGCCCGTATCGGCGCGAGTTATGTTTTCCGCAACTCCATCCTCACACAGGTCACCGCACTGGCCATGAGCCTGGGGGGCGTGTTCGGCGGTTCCATCATGACCGAAATCGTCTTTGGGTACCCCGGCGTGGGCCTGCTGATTCAGAAGGCCATCCTGATGTCAGATTACAACATGATTCTGGGCTGCATCACCATCTCCATTGTGGCCATCTCCACCGCGACGCTGGTGGTGGACCTGATTTATCCGTTCATCGACCCGCGGATTCGATACAACTGAAGGCAGGAGGAGCACGCTTTGAAAAAGTTCTGGAAACATGCGAACCTACGCTTGAAAATTGGCTTGCCGATCACCCTTGCCTTCCTTTTCATCGGGTTTGTCGTGTACTTCTTTCCCCATGAGAATCCCTTTACGTTCAACACCTGGCCCATCAAGCTGGGGCCGTCGGCCGAACACTGGCTCGGGACCACCAGCCTGGGCCAGGATGTGATGTGGCTGTTGATCGAGAGCATCCACAACTCGCTGCTGATCGGCCTCATTGTGGCGACCATCGGCACGGTGGCCGGGGTGTTCATCGGGCTGCTGGCCGGTTTTTCCGGCGGCGCGCTCGACCGGGCGCTGACCGTTGTCACGGATACGTTCATCGTCATCCCGTCCCTGCCGATTCTGATTCTGATGACCTCGTTCATGAAGGGCTCGTCCACGGTCTATGTCATGGCGCTGGTGCTGGCCATGTTCGCCTGGGCATGGCCGAGCCGGCAGATACGCTCCCTGGCGCTGTCGATGCGGGAACGCGACTTCATCCACACCGCCTGGTTTTCCGGTGAGAGCACGGTGCAGGTGATTGTGACCGAAATCCTGCCATACGCGTTCTCCTGGTCGCTGTCCAACTTCATGAACGCGACCCTGGCGGCCATCGCCGCGGAGTCCAGCCTGGCGGTGCTGGGCCTGTCACCCGGCAACCTCATCTCCCTGGGCAACATGATTCAATGGGCCCGGGACCGCAATGCCATCTTCACCCGGCAGTGGTTCTGGATCGGCTCGCCGATTTTGGCCACCGCCATTCTGTTCATTGGCCTGTTCCTGCTGATCACGGGCTACAATGACTATCAATCCAAGAAGAGAGGAAGGCTGGGATGATAAAGGTCGACCATTTGTCCGCTTCATACGCCACCATGGATGGGCCGGTGCATGTCATCCAGGACGTGACCCTGACCATCCGCGACAACGAGATTTTCGGGATCGCGGGAGAGTCCGGCTGCGGCAAGACCACCCTGCTCAAGGTCCTGTACGACATCATCGAGTTCCCGTTGTCCATCGATGCCGGCAGGCTCACGCTGTCCGGGGAGAAAGGGGGAAAGCCCTTCTCCTATGAGACCGGGGAGATCCGCAAAACCTGGTGGAACAACATCTCCTATGTGCCGCAGGCCGCGCAGAGCGTGCTCAATCCCATTGTGCCGCTGAAAAACCAGTTCCTCGATTCCATCCCGAAATTGGATCGCAGGAACGAGACCAAGGCGCAGACCCTCAAGCGGGTCGCCGATTACCTTGAGGCGCTGAGCCTGGCACCGGAGCTGCTCGATGCCTATCCCTTCCAGCTTTCGGGCGGCATGCGCCAGCGGGTCATCATCGCGCTGGCCACGTTCATGTCCCCGAATGTGGTGTTGGCGGACGAACCGACCACCGCGCTCGACGTGGTGGTGCAAAAGGGCATCCTCATGATGCTGATGCGGCTGCAAAAGGAACTGAAGAACACCATGATCATCGTCAGCCACGACATGGGTGTGCATTATCAGGTCACCGACCGGATGGGCATCATGTATTCGGGCAGCATGGTGGAGCTCGGCAACACCGAGGATATTTTCCACCGGCCGCTGCACCCGTATTCGCAGATGCTGGTCAACGCGCTGCCGCGGGTGGGGGACCGGAGCTCCAAGGCCGGCATTCCAGGCCGGCCGCCGGCGCTGTCGAATCCACCGCCGGGCTGCCGGTTCGCGCCCCGCTGCCCCAAGGCGACCGATCGCTGCCGGGCCGAGGTGCCGGTGTTCCAGGAAGTGCAGGAGGGGCGATTTGCGGCCTGCCATCTGCTCCATGGATGAGGGGGAACAACATGTCTGAGAAACTGCTACAAAACAAGGGTGTCACCAAGACCTTCCACATCGGGGGCATGCTCAGCAAGAAACGGCTCACCGCGGTGGACGACGTCACCATCGACATCGACGCGGGCAAACCCGTCATCCTGTCCATTGTGGGCGAATCCGGCTGCGGCAAGTCCACCCTGTGCAAGATGATTTTGCGCATGCACGACGCCGACGAGGGGGACATTGTGCTGTCCGGGCACGCCTATCGGGACAAGCGGCATTACAATCAATTCCTGTTCAAGCGGGATGTGCAGCCCATTTTCCAGAATCCGTACGAGTCCTTTTCCATGCGCAAAACCGTGGACACCTACCTGTTCAACACCGCCCTGCGGCTGAAGATTGCCAAAAACATGCGGGAGGCCGAGGTGCTTGTGGACGAAACCCTCAAGAGCGTGGGCATGTCCCTGGCGGTGGTGAAAGGCAAATACCCCACCCAGTTCTCCGGCGGGGAACTGCAGCGCGTGTCCATCGCGCGAGCGTTGATTACAAAGCCCAAGCTCATCATCGCCGATGAACCGGTGGCCGCCATCGACGCGTCGATGAAGATGAACATCGTCAACCTGTTCAAGGAGCTCAAGGACAAGTACCAGGTGTCGTTTGTGT
>JAEWSN010000201.1 GCA_023459915.1 Bacillota bacterium | reverse complement strand
TCTTCGCGCCAACGCCTCCCTTTGACACGCAGACCGTCTGGCAGGAGGTGCTGCAGACGGTGTTGCCGCTTCGCGCGGACATCGCAACCCCGCTGCTTGTGCTGCCAAGCCTCTATCACGCGCCGGCACTGATTCCCGAAATCGCGGGCGTCATCCGGTCTTCTCCCGCGGCGCGCGCCGGGGTGCGGTATGGCGATGTGATCACTGCCATCGAAGGGGTGCCCGTCCACAGTCGGGCCGCGGCAAAGCAGCGACTGATCAGCCTGCACCTGCAGGAAACGATATCCCTCGTTGTGAAACGGGACAACGGGACAATCCCCGTGCTGCTGATGGAAACCGGCGCCAGGGATGAGGCCTATCCCTGGCGCCCGCTTGGCTATGCGGCCTCCAAGTCGCATCCGTTCGGACTGGTGCTGACAGATGATTTTGATCCGGCCTGGATCATGGACATGCTGCGGCGCATCCTTGCGCATCAGGCCAAAAACGTGCTCATCATGACGTCCGCCATCATGGAGCCGGTTGTATCCCTGCTGCTGGATTCCCTGCCCAATCTTGACGCGCAACTCGGGGATGCGCAATTGTCCCTCTGGGTTCCCGAACACCGCTATTGGGGCGGCAACATCATGATGGGAGACTTGTACACCTGCGCCGACTACCTCCATGCGGTGCGGGACTTCATGGAGAGACAGGGCACGCGGCCGGATCTGATCATTCTTCCCGGCTCCTTCAGTCCGGATGGATTCACCGATCTGCTTGGCGTCCCGGTCGCCACCATTTCCCAGCGCACGGGCATCCCGGTGGAACGCATTGATTGCGCCTACATCACGCTATGAGGCTGTTATGGAAAAGGCAATGACCACAGACAACATGAAAAAAGCGATGACCACAGGCAACAGCGGTTCGGAATATGACGAGGCCACATTGTCGCGCAAATATCTCAAAGCGGACAACCTGCTGATTCTGCATTTGACGGACAGATGCAACAACCGGTGTGGCTTTTGCATGGTGAACGGCATCCACGGCCAGTTTTCCTTTCCGTATGGCACCGCGCTGACATTGATGGATACGCTGCCCTCCGGTTCAAAGGTGGATTTGTTCGGCGGAGAACCCACGATGCATCCCCGCTTTCTGGACCTACTGCAGGAGGTCCGCAACAGAAACCTGAAATGCTCCGTGGCCACGAACGCAAGGCTGTTTGCCCGTGAGGATTTTTGTCAGGCCGTTGTCGAGCGGGCGGGCAGGGAATTGTATGTCAGAACCTCGCTGCACGGATTGTCGGCCGAGACCCATGACGCGGTGACCCGCAGCAAGGGAAGCTTCGCGCAGACGATGCAGGGCGTGGCACACATTCTGGCGCACGGCATGGTGTGTCAAATCAACATCGTCGTCACCAAACAGACCCTTCCGGACCTCGTCGCCATCACACGGTTCGTCGCGGACAACGGGGTTCCCATGATCAAGTTCGGATTGATTGTGGATGTCGGTTCCTGCGCCGATATTGTCCCCTCGCTCGAGGAAACCCGACAACCCTTGACGGAATCCATGGATCTCGCACTGTCCAGAGGCTTGGCGATGACCGTGGAGAAGGCGCCGCTCTGCCTGGCACCAGCACATTTGCAGCATTTCTCCACCGAGCGGCTGCTGGGCAAATGGCCACGGGTGTTCGATGATGCCGGCGCGTGCGGTTCCTGCGTTGTGCGAAAATGGTGCGACGGTCTGGACCCGGAATATGCGGCCATCTTCGGCACGGCCGGCATCCACCGGATTGACAAGCTGCCACGCAACCTGCCGCGCCCCTTCCCGGAGGCGTACACCCCGGATTCACTGAGGTTCCTGAAGCTCAACCTGTTTGCGATGCCGCCTGACACCATGGACCGGCAGACATGCGAAAACATCATGGTCGCCATGTTGGCGGAAGCAAAGCACAAGCATGCACGCATCGCCTTTGTCGACAATCACATAGTCCGATAGCAGACCATCATCAAGAAAGGAGAATTGCTCATGGCTGTCTCAAGATTCAGTGGTCCTGTCGTGGATAAGCTGGCCTTGTCAAAAATCGCTCCAAAGCCCATGACGGAGGTGTTGAGTACGAACAAGGTCCTGGCGGAAGCCATCATGAAGGAAGTCAATGCACGGTACGGCAGTGTTGATCTTGCCGGGAACATTCAAAACGCCGCCAAATCATTCCATGTTTCATTTTCCTGGGGATAAGCAACCGGGAGAACCGTTCCTGTTGTACGTTGGGTAAAGGTCTCGCTGCTATCGGACTATTTTTCCAAATTGGACACACCATGATGCTGACAGGAGTGCGGAATGGACAATCAGGAATTGTTGCATGACGAAATCGACACCGCCCCCCTTTCACCACAGCCCGAATCGGAATATGTATTCCGGTTCAAGCTGCGGCCAAAAGATCAGCCGCTGCCACCGGACCAGGTGCTGGAAGCCTTCTACCGGGATCAGCTGCAGGATCTGCTGAAGATTGTTTTTCTTTGCCGGGACGGGGAGAAACTGCTTCCAGATCAATTCGGATTTCTGAACAAACCGGATGTCACGTATGCCATTGACGGCGAATAGGGCGGCGCTCGGCTTGACACCCCGGCTTGATACCCAGGCTTGGCACCACAGCTTGGGGTGCCGGCTTGGCATGCCGGCGCCCTGGCACCTTACAGTCGCGCCCCCATGCGGTTGCCGGAGGCATACCGCTTCAGCCCCGCCGCAAACACCCGCCGCGCCAGCAGCATCGCAAACACATCCACGCCCAGCACCAGCAGCAGCACCGGCAAGTTGAAGGACTGGATGACCTGATAGGGCAGAAACACCACAAAGGCGGTGGGCAGCAGCGTGTAGATGAGCCATTTCACACCGGGCCGGAAGATGCTTTCGGGATACAGGGAAAAGGTGAGCATGAACTCCGTCACCAGCCGGGTCAGCCCCGACGAATCCCCCCAGAAGAAGACCAGGGAATCCGCCATCGACAGCACCGCGCCGAGCAGTACCGCCCCGGCAACCGTAAACAGCAGGAACAGCAGCCACTTGCCCGGATGGAACCCCGTGATGAACACAAACAGCAACAGCGCATAGATGAAATCGCCCCAGGCGGAAAAATTCATGCGGGCGCAATGCGCGTGTATGTAAGGATCGCGCGGCTGCAACAGAAAGATGTCGAGTTCGCCGCTCTGCACCAGATGGTTGAGCCGGCGCACATTGCCGAACAGGATGTGCAGCAGCCCGAAGGTGGACGCAGACAGCGCCCAGATGCTCATGACATCCCGAAATCCGTATCCGCCCAGGGTGCCGGTCTGTTGAAACACCATCCACCAGAAGAAGAGAAAGAAAACGTCATTGATTGCCATCCCGAGCGACTGCATCAGGAAGCTGACCCGGTATTCCATGGCCGAGGCGAGATTGGTGCGAAAGTAATCGCAAACCATCCGCGCGTGTGCCTTCCATGACGCCAAGCCCGTTGGCCCAATCTGGAACCGGTTTCCGGGATCGGGTGCCATGATCGGCATCTCGTTCCGCGCCATCATCTTCTCGTTCCGTCCTGTCATCCTCGCACCTCCTTTCAGCCGCCGTTGACCTGCACGGCTTTGGTGCCGCGCCGGTATATCCAGTGTGCCAAAGAAAAGATCAGCACCCCGTACCCCAGCTGTACCGGAATCAGCCACGCGCACTCTGCCCACGAAAACGAGGACGCCAGCCGCGCCGGCGCGTACATCATGTAGGGAAAGGGCAGGAACACGGCAATGCCGCGCAGCCAGCCCGGCAGCATCTCAAGCGGCAGGAACAGACCCAGCATGAAGGCCAGCTTCTGCACCACCCACCAGACCGCCGCGTTGTCTTCCGTCCAGAACGCCGTCAATCCCACGAGGGCTTCCACGGACAGGGTCAGGAACATCCCCAGAAGCAGCGACAGGATCACGAAGGGCAGATGCGCCAGCCGGAACCCTTCCAACGGGCCGACCAGCAGCAGCACGGTGATCATCCCGATGGGAATGTTGAGCGTGAGCCGCAGCACCAGTTGCCCGAACGCGTCGGCAAACAGGCTGTTGAGATAGTGGTAGGGCCGCAGCAGTTGAATGGCCACGTCCCCGGACCGGATGTCCTGGTTGAGCCGCTCCATGATGTCGGAGCGCGAAAGCGCCACGGTCTCCGCAACCGTGTAGTACCACAGCAACCGGTTGAGCGTGTACCCCGCCACAGCGCCCCGCTCCCCGGAAACCTTCTCCCAGAGCTGCAGGAACATGAACAGGATGAGCGAGAAAAACAGCGATCCGAAGATGAAGCTGCGTGAATAGACCGTGGTATTCTGCATGGCGGTCCGTGTCGCGGCGCCATATTTGCGGAAGAAGCGGCTCACGCCACCCATTGGGGAGGACCTGTCATGCGTGGCTTGTCTCATGGTCATGTGCCTGACCCCCCTCCTGTTGCGTCTTTTCTAGGAGCGCACTCCCATTCGGCATTGTCGTGTCGGACTCATCCCGGGAACGTTTCGGAGACTCCCGCTTGTAAATTTCCGAAATGATCTCCTCCATGGGCATGTCTGAAATGGTGACATCCGCCACCTCACCCACCGCCATCAGGCGGCCCATGGCGTCATGCATGGACCCCGTGAGGGCATCCACCTCCAGGACCGCCTCATTCGCCTTGCACTGCAGCACGGTGAATCCCTGCAGGGCATCGCAATCGATGTCGCTGACGAACTGTACACGGATGACCTTCTTGTTCAGGTAGCTCCGTTTCAGCGCTTCCACCGTGCTGTCCAGCACAATCCGGCCATGATTGATGATGACGGCACGCCTGCACAGCTGTTCCACATCCCCGACATCATGGCTGGTCAGGAAAACCGTGACAGACTCCTCCCGGTTGATGCGGCGGATCATGTCCCGGATTTTGGCCTTCACCACCACATCCAGTCCGATGGTAGGCTCGTCCAGAAACAGGATTTCCGGCTTGTGCAGCAGGCTGGCCGCCACCTCGCAGCGCATGCGCTCTCCCAGGGACAGCTTGCGGACCGGCGTCTTGAGATGTTCCCCGATTTCAAGCAGATCCACCAGGGCATCGATGCGCCGCTGCAGCTCCACGGCCTCCACATCATAAATGGATCCCAACAGGCGGAAGCTGTCAAGTGCCGGCAGATGCCAGTACAACATGGACTTCTGTCCGAACACGCTGCCGATGCGGTAGGCCAGCTTGCGCTGCTCCCTTCCGGGCGTGAGTCCGCAGACCTGCATCCGCCCGTCCGTTGGGGTCAGGATGCCCGTCAGCATCTTGATCGTGGTGGATTTCCCGGCTCCGTTCGGTCCCAGGAACGCCACCATGTCGCCACGCGCCACCTGCAGATCGATGGCGTCCACCGCCACCACCTCCCGGTATTCGGGATGGCGGATGGCCTTGAGACTGCCTGCCAGGCCCGGTTCCTTGATCTTGGCGCGAAAGGTCTTGGTGAGGTGTTCTGCGGATAAGATGGTACCCATGCTGTCCTCCCGTTCCCGCTGTTGCGCTTGTACGGCCTGGCGATGCCAAAAAGGAAAAAGGGTGATCAAGTAGGAGGCGGTCCGTTAGTCGGGCCGCCGACCCCTTACACCACCGTACATACCGTTCGGTATACGGCGGTTCATCAGGGTCATTTAAATGAAAGACAGTCAGTCAGAAAGATGAATCCGAATTCCTTGAGGTAGCGATTCGTTAGCGATGTTTGCATAATTGGGCTACCGGCTCTCCACAAGTAGCTCTTTCTTGTGTTGGCATATTCCCATGCTTTCGAGCTTTCCACCCCAAGCTTGACCAGTTTATCATACTTGGTACGAATTCTCTTCCACTGTTTCCACCAGCGCATGCGGATACGTCTCCGCATCCATTCGTCCAGTTGCGACGATGGCACTTCATGTCAGCCAATTTGAAATATCCTGCCGAGCCTCTCACGAGCCTGCTCAATCTATCCCGCTTGGCCTCCATGCTTTCCTACCTGCTTCTGGACGTACATGCACGCACCTTGTCCTTGAAACGGTCTTAGGATTTCGGGTTGACTCTTGTCCTCACTTCTCCGGATTTCAGAACTGGACCGGACAGGCTTATTCGGACATTGAGAAGAGCGAGACTAAGGACTACAATGAGATCAAAGGAGGCGTTGGTTATGTCGCAATCATTCAGGCAACAACGCACCTATGAAGCCGAGTTTAAAAGGGATGCGGTCCAACTGGTAGTCGATAAGGGAAGAAGCTGCACGGACGTGGCGGAAGCCTTGGGTATACCCGTCGGCACGCTCTACAACTGGGTTGAAGCGTACAAGAAGCATCGAGTCGATCCATTTCCAGGAAAGGGTAAGCTGCATGCGGATGAAGAAGAACTTCATCATCTGCGACGAAAAGTCAGTGAACTGGAAGAAGAGAATGAAATCCTAAAAAAGCCACAGCCATCTTTGCACAACTCCCGAAGAGAAATTCCAGATGATCCATCGATATCGGGGCGAGTTTCACTTGGCAAGGATGTGTAAGGTTTTGGGAGTAAGCCGAAGCGGATACTATTCGTGGGAAACCCGTCCTGCAAGCCCACTTCACGAGGAGAACAAACGGCTTCTAGACAACATCATTACCGTGTACGAAGCAAGCCGAAAGGTCTACGGCAGTCGGAAGGTTGCAAAGGCACTCGCCCGCAAAGGTCTTCCCTGTAGTCGAAATCGGGTTGCTCGAATCATGAAGGAACATGGTTTGAGGTCGATTCGTGTTCGTAAATACAAGGCGACTACGAACTCCAAGCACAACCTCCCCATTGCGGAGAATCTACTTGCCGTCATGAAACCAAGCATCCTGGCTCCTCATCAGGCGGTAGTCTCCGACATCACCTATATCGCTACAGATGAAGGTTGGCTCTATCTGGCCGCCGTCATGGACTTGAACAGCAAGCATCTCGTAGGATGGGCCATGTCGGACAGGATGACCAAGGAACTGACCATCCGGGCATTGATGATGGCGATCCACCGTGGCGGATATTCCGATGGTGTTCTCCATCACTCAGATCGCGGTAGCCAGTACGCAAGCTATGAATATCAGCGTATCCTGTCTGAGCACCATATGGTCTGCAGCATGAGTCGGAAAGGGAACTGTTACGACAACGCTTGGGCTGAATCCTTCAATGCGACGGTGAAGATGGAATGTGTGTATCTGAACCATTTCAAAACCAGGCTGGAAGCGCACCTGACCCTGTTTGAATATATCGAGGTGTTTTACAACCGCTACCGGATCCACTCCGCCCTGGGCTACCTTACACCGGAAGAGTATGAAAAAGGGCGTACGGCTTAGATAACTCGCTCTTCTTGGTGTCCACTAAGTCAGGGCCGCCTCACTTCGCCATGGGCACCCTGCACGAGCCAGGACATGGCGACCGCGAACCAGAAAAATGCATACCCGCCGAAAGCTGTTGCGCCAAAGACATTGTTCTTCTTCGCGTCCTGGATGCACGCGTAGAGCTGGGCGGCGGCACCAAGGAAGATCGCCCACGGGATGACGAGGGCGGTGTCCTCGGTCCAGACGAGTTTCTGGGTGGAGGCGACCAGCGTGACCATGGTCAGGCCGAACAGGCCGATGGGGCTGGAATCTGCGACGACAATCTTGCGTTCCGTGGACTGGATGTTGCTCATGTAATTCTCCCTGATGCCTTCGCGGCGTCCGCGAGGATGATGGAGTCCGCGGATCCGGTGTTGTTCCTGCAGGCGCAGGCTCCATCCATGGCACAGGACTGCCGGGTTTCAGACAAGTCCTGTTTCGCTTGGGAGAGAACAGATGCGGCAGTTGTGCGTAGCGGTTCACTGCACCCGCGGAAGGATTTCATGGCGGTGCATGCAACCGTGTCAGGATTTCATGGCGGTGAACGAACCGGAGGTAGGGTTCTCTGGCAGTTCCGGGAATAGGCGGCGTACGCCCGGCGCCACCTGGTTGACGGTGGTGCCCGAGGACCCCACTTCGCGTGCCAGCACGCGGTACACCCCGTCCATGCCGCGCTTCCCGGCGACATAGGTGGACTGCGTGGGTGTCATCTGCATCGTGCACTCGGTGTTGATGCAGATGAACCGGCCGCGCCCCTTCGCCTGCATGGCCGGAATGAAGGCTTTCGCCAGATGGACCGCCTGGAGCACACATGAGCTGAACTGGTCCTCGTAGTCGGCCGGATCCTGTTCGAGCACGGTGGTCCACTTGTACTGGCTGATCGCACTGGCAACAACGATGTCCGGCCAGCCGAGGCTGTCGGCTATGGTCCCAGCCATGGCCTTGACCTCGTCGATGCTGCCGACACCCGCCTTTACGACCTGGGCGCGACGGCCAATGGCGCGGATTTCGTTTGACAGTTCCTTCGCCTTCGTGAGGTTCCCGCGGCAGTGCAGCGCCACATCGGTGCTGCAGTCGGCGAGCGTGAGGGCCATGACGCAGCCGGTGAGATCGAGTGTGAGCAAGGGACCTTCGCGTGCTGCCATCCGTTCGACTGATGGCATGCTGTTTCATTCATGCAGGCTTGTTCATCATGTCACCGCACGCACTCAGAAGCCGAGTGACTTGAGCCAAGCCGCCGCCAGGGACGGCCAGGCGCGCGCAGTCGGGTGCTCGGCCGCCAGACCCATGCCATGCGGGCCGTTCGAGAAGATGTGACTTTCGTACGAGACGCCCTTCTCCTTCAGCGCCGCAAGATAGGGCGGCCAGAACGCCTGCAGGAAATCGTCGCAGGTGCCCCAGAGGAAGGCGGGTGGCGTGTCCGACCGGACATTGCAGTCCGGAGACCACGCGCGGGCCTGTGCGACATCCGCGTCCGCTCCCAGCATGGCCCGCATCCAGCGGGTCCACCCATCCGCATCGTTTTCATCCGCGGGCTCGCTTGCCTTGTCCTGGCGGATGAGCGAGGTCACCGGGTAGCAGGGCACCTGGACATCGGGCTTGCAGGAGATGCGCTCCACGGGATCCGATACTTCCGGGGCACCTTCGTCGAACAGGGTGGAGACTGTCGCCGTGATCTGCCCGCCGGCAGAAAAGCCGAGGATGCCGATCTTGTGCGGATCGATGCCGTACGCGTCCGCCCGGTGGCGGATCAGGCGCATGGCCCGTTTCGCGTCGCCGATGATGGTGGCCAGCAGGTATGGGTTGAGCCGGTAATCGAGCAGGAATGCGGCGATGCCGTTCTCATTGAGCCATTCGCAGACGGGCCAGCCCTCATGGGGTGCCTTGATCGAGAAGCCGCCGCCGGCACAGACGAGAACCGCGCCCGGGGTCCGGCCTTCCGCTACAGTTCCCGGCTTTGGCGGGAACACGACCACCGAAGGCTCCCGCTGCCCGTATTCCGGACGGAAATCCGGCACTGTGCCCGGTTCCCAGAGTGGCACCCGTGTCTCCCGCTCCATGCGTTCGTTCCATTCGGCCAAGAGTTTTGCGCCATGTTCGTCCATGCATTGCCTCCTTTGTTTCGCCGGTCCCCCGACACGGCAGTCTCCGGGTTGTCCGTCGACCATCCGTCAGCGCCGGCATCGGCGTCGCGACAGGCTTCCCGCTTCATCCGGCACCAATGTATCATGTTGCGCGGCAACGGAAAATGCTCCATACGCTTATCGGCATCTGACAATTCACTCTTTTTTCGGAAACGGGTACGGCCGCACTGTGTCTACAGGATGACACGCACGTCCGCATGCGTCCTCCCCCTGACATGAGGCACGACATGGCCTTCGAGCGCCGCACCGTCAACCAGGACCCCTTTCACGCCCTTGCAGCAACCGGATCCGTTTTCAACCGTGATGCGGTACCTGCAGCCTCTGAACGCCCTTTCGACCTGGTACCCCTTCCATTCCGAAGGGATGCACGGATCGATCGCGAGTCCTTCAAACACGGGTCTGACACCGATCAGGTACTGGGTTGCGACAACGTACATCCAGGCCGCGGTTCCGGTCAGCCAGGACACGTTCGCGAGGCCGAACCTGTCGGACTCGGGTCCGAACAGGTTGGACGAGTAGACATAGGGTTCCGCCTTGTACCGCCACACGCCTGCCTTCCCCATGGCCACGTGGGGCAACAGCTGCCGGTAGTACTTGTAGGCCTGATCGCCCCTGCCAAGCAGGCATTCCGCCAGGATCGCCCAGGTGTTCGCATGACAGAACACCGACCCGTTCTCCCCCATCCCCGGATGATAGTTGGTCAGCGGATCCCGCGGATCGGGGAAGTCCGTCATGGCCGGATGGAGCTTCTTGATACCGAGATCGGTGTCCAGCATGTCGCGGACAGAGTCCATCGCCACAATGCCCCGGTCCCCCTCCGCCATGCCAGACATGACCGCCCAGGTCTGGGCGTTGAGCCAGATCTGGGCCTGATCATGTTCTGCCGTTCCGAGGAACCGTCCGTTGTCCATCACGGCCCTTCTGTACCAGCGCCCATCCCATCCGAGATCATTCACCAGCCTTTTTTGCCGCTCATACCGGTCCTCAAAGGATGCCGCATCCTCCTCCCTGCCTGCGAGCCGGGCAAGCTCGGCCATCCTGACGAGCATGACGCCATACTGCATGGCGGTCCATATGCTTTCACCCTTGCCCTCGCGGCAGACCTTGAACAGCATGTCATTCCAATCCGAACGGAGCATGAGCGGAAAACCGTTGGGCCCCAGATGGGATTCGGTATAGGCAATGGCATTGCACAAATGGTCGTAGACGGTGCCCTCGCCGCCGTCGTGGTAGCGGATTCGTTCATGAAGAAAGCCCGCATCGCCTTCCTCCATCACCAGCTGGTGAACTGCAAGGACCGGCCATAAATGGTCGTCGGAATGGATCGTAGTGACCGGCGGCCACCCCTCGTCCGGAAAAAAGTAATGGTTCGCATGCCCATCCCGGTACTGTTCTCCCAGCAGCAGGGCGATTTTCTCCCTCGATGCCGCGACGTCGAACGGAATCTGGGCGAGGATGTCCTGCGCGGTGTCCCGGTATCCCACTCCCCGGAAGGTCCCGGTCGCATAGCACGAGATGTTTCTTGAGAACTGGAAGTTCCGCTGGGCCTGATACGGGTTCCAGATGTTCACCATTCGTTCCGCATCCTTGTCGGGCAGCGTTCCGGAAAACTTCCCCAGATATGCCGTCCAAGACTGCTTCAGGGCTTCGAGGGACTGTTCGACGAATCCGTCGCGCCGCAGGTTGGCGACCGAAGCGACAATCGCCTCTTCCGTCATGCCGGTGCCGAGAAAGATGTTCAGCACCTCCTCCTGGCCAGGCTGCAGTTCCAGATCGAACTGCAGCGCCCCGCAGGGATCCCCTCCCTTGAGCGTGGAGCCGGTGCAGCCGCCATGCTCGATGGCATACGGGTTTTCCTCCGAACGATAGGTTCCGATGAACTCATCCCGGTCCCCATCATACGCGCTGGGTATCCTGTCGGCCGCGAGGTAGACCAGCGGCGTTTCCTCCGGTTTGGGCTGTGTCTCCACGCCATATCTGTACAAGAGCGTGCCGGCCGCCTTCATATAGTCGACGGAAAGCTGATGCTTGTTGTAGCAGAACCATTGCAATTCGCGCATGAACTCCATCATGCCGAACTCGACATAGGCATATGCGCTGATCCGCCTGACCTGGTCCGTGTTGTTTTTCAGACGAAGGTGCCAGATGAGCGCGTTCTCCCGTGCGCCGACGAAGTAGGTCAGCTGCGCGCCAATTCCCCGCCGCACCGCCTCGAATCTCGTATATCCCAGGCCATGTGACGCTTTCCATTCATCCGGCCTTGTTTTGGACGGTTCATGCGTGGGGCACCAGCATGTGCCGTCCTGATGATCCTGCAGGTAGACATAGGGCCCGGAACGATCCGTCGGCAAATGAAAAAACCGGTACCGGGTGATGCGCCAGATTTGGGGGGACCGGTGGAAAGCAAGCCCGCCGCCGGCCTGTGAAAGCATCGCATGGAACGTTCCGTTGGACAGGTAATTGATCCAGGGTGTTGGTGTGTCATGCCTTGTGATGCCAATCTCTCTTGCCTCATCCAGAAAATGATAATAGGAATCCGTCCGATCCCTGTCAATCGCATCCATTCCGTTCTCCCCGGCGAAAACCGCCCGTGCCCATACGGCAAGACCGTCTGCTTGTCAGCCAAAGCCGCGCTACATGCAATGCTTGGCCAGGATGATGTCCTGCCGCAGCTGGTCCTTTCTGTCGGCATACTTGAAGTGGTTCTCCACGGACCGTCTGAGCCAGGCGGGACAGTCAGGTTCCGCATACAGCGCAAGCATCCGTTGTATCTTGTCTTCCTTCCCCAGGCATTCCCCATGCATCGGATGGAACCGCCCCCAGTCGATGTAGGCGATGTCCCGGAGTCTCTCCTCCATGGCAAAGATTCTTTCCTGCAGCACGGGTGCCTGCCGGTGCCACGCATCAAGCCCCGACGGCAGCTCAATCTCCTCCGGCACCACATGTCTGAGGAAGATCCTCGCCATCACGCC
This sequence comes from Bacillota bacterium, assembly GCA_023459915.1. Classification (GTDB taxonomy): domain Bacteria; phylum Bacillota; class Clostridia; order DSM-8532; family DSM-8532; genus JAEWSN01. The sequence continues at coordinate 27,780 of JAEWSN010000201.1, read as the reverse complement.
GTATCCCACTCTTGTCGGGTGTACCCTGTCAGGGGTGTAGAGCCACTCTCCCTGCCTGTCCCATGCCAGCTTCAATGCCGCCATTTCCCCACCGATGTCAACACACACGCTTTGACTCGCCCGCGCGACCCGTCTGGCAATGTCCGCACAAATTGCGATGGCGTCGGCACACTCATGGAAGTTGACGCACGGACTCGGCTGGACCGTGTCGTATGGCGCCGGCACGCCGATCATCGCCTGGATGTTTCTTTTTTGCACATCCCGGACCAGATGCCACAGGCTCTCCTCATACACGGCAATGGCTCGGTCGCGTTCTCCGAGGAGCGCAGCGGTGCGTTCCAATGCGGGATCGTACAGCTCCCTTCTGATATCGTTCATGCCAAACATGATGAAGACATGGGTCGGGTGATAGCAGTACACATCCTCCTCCAGCCGGTATCGCGCCAGCTGCGCCGTATCGCCGCCCACGCCGCAGTTGAAGAAGGTCACCCTGTCTCCGGGTCTGCTTTGCGCAAAATAGGCCTGCACATCATGAACCCAATACCCGTGCTGTGTGGTGCTCGATCCCAGGCAGCACACGACGGAACCCTTGCTGAATACCATAACGCAACCCTCCCAATGCCCACGCGCATAAGCGGGAGCAAATCACCGGCCGGAAGCGGATGCCCCCGGGAGGCAGACCTCAAGACAGGCACTTGTCGCCAAGTGCCTGTCTTGAGGAACATGATTCGGCTTTCCATGTCTTGTGCTTCGCCGAATTGGCGTTGAATCAGGCTTTCACGCCTCAGGGTTCACTTGCCTTCCGCGGTCGCCCATGCAGCCAGCTGCTTCTCGAGCTCCGACACAAAGGTCTCATAGCCCGCCTGCTTGCGCTTCTCCACAAACTTCTGAGCAAACTCGCCACTTTCCATGATGCCGGTCAGCCAAATGGGGCGGAATTCGTCGATCACGGCAGCCAGGTTGGCAACCTCGGACTTGATCATGGCCGTATCCATCGAGAAGTCGTTGAGCGGATTGACCTCGGCCTCGACGTTCATCTTCATCGTCTCGGCCCACACATCATCCGGCTGTCCTGGAAGCAGGTACGCATTGAACTGGTTTGCCATCATCCATCCGGGCATCAGATACGCATCGGCGATCAGTTCGATCCTGCCCTCTCCGGTCTTCTTGTAATCCTGTCCTTCCAGGCCGAAAACCAGCATGTTGTAGAGTTCCTTGTCCTGATTGAACAAATCCCACATTTGCAGCGCTCTTTCCGGGTGTTCGGAAGTCCTGGAGACAGCCGTCATGGTTGCAAGGGAATTGCCAAGGATCGGTTTCGTGATCGGAACCGCGACGACATCAAAACCGTTTGCCGCAGTGAGCTCCGCCGACGCACCCGGCTTGTACCGCGTGTAGTTGCAGAAATACTTTCCTGTCTTGAACTCCGCGGAAGCATCCTTGATGGTCATGGCATCCGGGGAGAAGAAGCCCTTCACATTGAAATCCCTGGCGAGTTTCTGCTGTGCGAAATCATCCGGAACCGCCTTCATTGTGTTGGTATCGATAAACACCTCGATGCCGGAATTCGAAAAGGAGTAAACCCCCTTCTCCCTTTGTCCGTCCACCTGGTACAGACCCAGCACCTGACCATTGAGCAGCGGGTAGATGTCAGGCTCGTTGTCCTTGATCGTCTGAAGCGCCGCATTCAATCCGTCAACCGTCTTGAGGGACTCCGCGTCGATGTTGTGCTTGTCGAGGAGTTCCTTCTTGGCCATGATGCCTTCCTGGGAATAGGTGATCTGATAGTTCGGCATCGAATACAGTCTGCCTTTGACCTTGATGCCGTCCCAAATGGGCTGGGGTATGATCTTGACGGATTCCACCAGATTCTCGGCCACCATGTCCGTAATGTCGACATAGGCGCCCTTCTCCACAGCCGTCGAGAACGGGAACCCACCCCAGCTGCCCGCCCAGGTCAGGTCGAAATTCTCTCCCGCCGAAAGCATCAGCGGCATCTTGTCCTTCCATTGGGCCGGTTCAACACACACGATCTCGAGTGCCACATTTTGCTTTTCCTTCAGGATGCCATTGATTTTCTCCATCACCGGGCTGAAGTTTTTGGGTTCCGAGTTGCGGATGTACCACTTGACCGTGACAGGTTCAGGCTTTTCTTCCGTCTGCTGTGGTGTCGCGGCGGTCGAGGCCTCCACCCTCGGCGTGCCTTCCACCGCCGCCGAAATGCCTTCGACCGCCTTTCCCTCCGAAGTGGCGCCGCATCCGGCAAACATGCCGACGAGCATCAATACCGACAGAAGCATGGCAAGGACCTTCTTTGCGTTTCTCATTCTGCTTCCTCCCTCAACTCTTCATTTATTTTACGGCATCACGCCGTTGAAGACAGCACGGACTTATCCATTCACGGGACAGGGCTATCCTTTGACGGCTCCGACCGTCATTCCTTTGACAAAGTACTTCTGAAAGAAGGGGAACACGACCAGCATCGGTCCGGCGGCAACAATGGCCATCGCCATCCTTACCGGCTCTTCCGGTATGTCCGTCCGGGTGTATCCCATCGGCATCTTGTCCATATCCTGCAGCAGCTGCTGCATGTTCCTGAGCATGATCTGCAGCAGGTACTGCAGCGGAACGAGCCGCTTGTCGTCCACGTACAGGAGCGCCGGCATCCACGAGCTCCAGAAGAACAACAGGCTCATCACGCCGATGGTCGCCATGACGGGCTTTGACAGGGGCAGCACGATTTTGAAGAAGATGTCGAACTCATTGGCTCCGTCGATCGTCGCCGACTCCGAGATGGAATCGGGCAGCTGCTGGAAAAACGTCCGGATGATGAAGATGTACCAGACATTGCCCAGCAAGGGGAAAATCAAAGCCCACAGGGTATCCTTCAAGTGCAGGTACCGTGTAAACCAGATGTACGTCGGCGCCATGCCGCCCTGGAACAGCATGGAGAAGAACAGGAAAAACGCATAGGCATTTCGGAAGGCGCATTTCCTGCAAGCCAGCGTATATGCGGCGGCGGAGGCCATGAACAGGTACAGCACCAGACTGATGACCGAAGTCAGAATCGAGACCTCGTACGCGTTCAGGATGGTTTCCGGATTCTTGAAGACATAGGCATATGCCCCGAAATCAATCATGCGCGGCAGGATGGTGAACCCGTAGGTGTTGATCCCCGCGGTGGTCATCAACGACGCATTGATGATGACCAGCAGCGGGATGATGAACACGAGCGAAAACAGGATGAAGAAAACACGCAGCGCGAGATCGAACGCAGGAATCTTTCTTGCGGATTTCATGAAGCCCCCTTCAGAACAAGGTGTTCTCCGGACTGAATTTCTTGACGAGCTGATTGGTGCCGATGACGAGAGCAAAGCTGATGAGCGACTTGTACAAGTCGACTGCCGTGGCCATCCCCATGTTGCCCTGTTCCTTCAGCGCCCTGAAAATGTAGGTCTCAATCACATCCGTCGTTTCGTAGATGATGGTGGAGTCCTTGGGAAGCTGGTAGAATAGCCCGAAGTCGGCATTGAAGATCTTTCCGACATCCAGGATGCCGAGCATGATGACCAGCGGATACAGGAAGGGAAGCGTGATCCGGGTCGCAATCTGGAGCCGGTTCGCCCCCTCCACCTTTGCCGCCTCGTAATAGGCAGGGTCCACGCCCATCAGGCAGGCATAGTAGATGATGGAACTCATGCCGAGATTCTTCCAGGTGTTCGCGATCGGAAAGATGAAGATCCAGGCGGTCTTGCTGGTGTACCAGTTCACCTTATCCAATCCGAAGGAGGCGAGCATGCCATTAAGAATCCCGGACTTGTAGCTCAGGAATCCATAGGCGATGAACGCCACGATGACCCATGACATGAAGTGGGGGAGCAGCATCGAGGTTTGCGCGTATTTCACGATGGCCTTGCTGCCGACCTCATACAGCAGCAGGGCAAACAACAGCGCGCTGACTGTCCCAAGAAGGATGAACGAGATGTTGTATCCCAGCGTGTTTCTGGCGGTTCTCCAGGCATCGGGCGACTGGAAGAAGAACGCGAAGTTGTCCAAGCCGACCCAGGGGCTCCCGAATATCCCCTTGGCATAGTGAAAATCCTTGAAGGCCAACACGATGCCGGTCATGGGGATGTAGTGGAAGATCAGTTTGCTCAGAAACATGGGCAAGGCCAGGCATATCAGCATGAGATTGTTCATGCCTGCCGTCTTCCGCTTGATGCCACGCGCGGCATGTGCTTCCATGGATGCGGACTTGCCTCTCCTGATCGCGGCATGTGCCCTTTCCCATATCATGGTATCGTTCCCCCTCGTATGTCCGTGCATACAGCGTCTGCATGCCATCATCCTAGACATGGCGGGACAGGTTTTCCATTCCAAAAAGCCGTCATTTGATAAGATTCGCGTTGCGAAATGGCGTTATCAAATACGCACATGATCCGAAATGCCTGCCAACACTGCCTTGCGAGCTTTTCGTGCAACGGATTCACGGTTCCCTTCCGGTTGTGCGTTCATGAGGAAAACCATCCCCTCTGTCCGTCAGGGGGCAGGTCGGTTGTTCCAGGTGAGGGTGTCCTCCCCCCATGCGTCATTCGCAACATGACGGACGGTGAAATGTCCCCCCTGCCATACATAGACGACATGCACCTTCAACACGGCACTGACGATATCGCCGTCCAGCGCAAGTGTCCCCAGGTCGAACTTCACATAGCCCTGCATGATATCCGAAGGGGATGCGACAGGATCATGTTTTACTTGCAGATAGGCGCCTCCGTACCAGGTGCCGGCAAGGGTCCTGCTGTCGTCGAAGTTCGTGTCCGGGTACGCGTTGTATGCATATGCATCTTCCGTGGCATATACCGAATACATGGTTCCCTGGTCCGTCGTGATTTCGACAAGTGCCCTGTTCGCACTGTTCGTGCTCGCGATCTTCATCAGGGTGCTGGCATCGCTGAACAGGTAGCTTGCCACACCATCATCCCGATATGCGGATTGGATGTCACCCGTCACATCCAGCGAAGCGGTGCCTGTTCCGGCAACGAGGCACGTCCCCAATGGCGCCGTGGCTGCGTCCCGATACGCCAGGTCCGGCTTGTTGTCCCAAACAAGCTCATCCTCTTGCCATCCGTCCTCGGTGATGGCATTGACCGTGAAATATCCTCCCTGCCATACATAGGTGACTTTCATGCGCAACACGGCGCTTGCGATGTTCCCATCCAGCTGGACCTCATGCAGATCAAACTTGAGATAGCCTTCCCGGATGTCTTGTGGCGAGGAAACCGGATCATACTTCAACGAAATGTTCCCGTTGTACCATTCGCCATTCACAGACTTGGCATCATCGAAGTTTGTGTTCGGGTATGCGCTATGGACAAACGTATCCTCCGAAACATCAACCGCGTATGTCGTCCCCTGTTCCGTGACGATTTCCAGAACGGCCTTGTCAGCCGAGTCGCTGCCCGCGATCCTGATCAGCGTGCTGGCGCGGTTCAACAGGTAGCTTGCGGTCCTGTCTCCTTCATACGCGGCCGCAATGTCATCCGTCACATCAAATGAGCAAACACCGGCGCCCGTCACGACGAGCGTCCCCAGCGGATCCAGCTCCCGGCAGTCATGCACCGTGACCGTGATGGTTTCGGTGTCGACAAGCGACGCATCGCCAGCGGAAAAGGACACCTGATATGCACCGGACTGGGTGTGGTCCGGCATCCAGGAAAACATGCCCGTTTCCGGGATGAAAACAGCTCCATCAGGCAGGTTCGACGCGGACAGGAGGACATCGTCCCCTTCCGGATCAACACCGGTTACATGAAACTGCAGCCGCTCCCCTTCATCGATCTCCCTGTCGCCGATACCCGCAAGAACCGGACAGGTGTTTTCGGCGCGCAGCCTCATCAGGTCTCCCGCGCTTGTGGCGCACACCGCAAAGTACCCCGGATCGAGGAGCGGGTTCTCCGTGTCCAGAAAATCAAATGCCTTTTCCCCGTCCACGTAGCATAGGAGCCGAATGCACGCACGGCCCCCCACCTCATACCGGACGGCGCCGACAACCACCCGGTAGCTGACCTGCTGCTGTTTCAGGAGCGTGTTGGGAAACGTGTGATACATGGCCTGCTTTCCGTCGATCCATTTTTGCGCTTCCCAGTTGGTCCCGTTGAATATGATGAAGTAATCCGAATCGCTGCTCCACGGGTAACCTTGTGTGACCTGTGACCGCAGCAGGAAACCGGGCCACGCGAAGTCTCCCTGGTATGTCATGTCGAACGCGACCAGCTCATTGTCAAAGGTTTGCGCCGTGTACCGGGTGATGGTCTCCGTAAAGTCGGTATCATCGCCGTTCCTGACGACCATCGGTGTGAATCCGCCGATATTGCCGAGCATGCCTTTGACAGGAACCCTTGTCATGTGATCGATATCCGGCAGAATGATGGCGCCCCTGAAACCCATCCCGGCGGACACCAGTTCCGTCGTCATCGCCTCCACTTGCGCCTGCGTCGCGCCAGGCAGCTCCAGCACCGCCTGCGCCTGGGCGATCACGCTCCCGTACAAGGTCTTCGCCGCCGCCGGATACTGGAAATGATCCGTTCCGACAGCCGCGTCGGCAAAGAGCCCATTCGCCGTTTCGATCTCTCCGGCAAGCGTGCTCCTGGCCTTGAAGCAACCTTCGGCCAATGCCAGCGATGCCGCGGCCGCATCGACCTCGGCCAGGGTGGCGTCGGGATCTGCCGCCACCAGTCTTGCGACTTCAATCTCACTGGCAAACGCACCCGACACGACCGCGGGCATGGACGCAGGGGCTGCCTGCCTGGCGGACAATGCCTTCAGGATCGTCGACTTGAGCATGTCGATTGCCTGATGCTGCCCCAATGCGAGGGTGAGACCCGCATCGTCGGCCAGCACCGGAGGCGCGGGATCCACAGGCGGCAGGGGTCGCCTGTTCCAGGTCAGCGTATCCTCCCGCCACAGGTCATTCGAGATGGCATTGCACGTCAATGTGCCAGTCTGCCATACATACGTGACCCGATACCTCAGCACGGCGCTGACGATGGCCCCGTCCAGCGTGAGGGCTTCCAGGTCGAACTTCATGTAGCCCTCCCGGATACCGGGTGGCCGCGTCGTGGGCGACTGATTCAGTTCCAGCACCTGGGACTGGTTTGTGTTGAAGTTGGTGCCAGGATAGGCATCATTGACATAGGTGTCCTCCGTCACATTGACAGTATAGGTCGTGTTCCGGTCGGTCACGATCTCAATCCGCGCCCTGCCCGCATGGCTGCTGTTCGCGACGTGCATCAGCGTGCTCGCGCCATTGAGCAGATAGCTGGCAACCCGATCCGTTGCATAGGCGGTTCTCACGTTGTCCGTCACATCAATGGCGTATAGGCCCGCCCCGGTGATGACGCTGGAACCGATCGCATCCACCTCCGTCAGGCTGCCTGCCGGAACGGGTCTGCCGCTCCATGTCAGCGAGTCCTCCTGCCAGCTGTCATGGCTGATGGCACTCACCTTGCAGGTGCCCGACAACCATACATAGCTGACCGTGACGTTGAGTACGGCGTTCGTGATATTGCCCTGCAGGCCGAGTGCCGACAGGTCAAACTTCATGTATGCCTCGCGGGTACCCGCAGGTACCGCGTTGGGATCGCTGTTGAGCTGAAGGGAATCGCCACTGAACCAAGTGCCGTTGTATGTCTGCGTGTCATCAAAATTCACATCGGGATACGCACTGTCGACAAAGGTGTCCTCCGCGACCTGCACCGTGCGGACTTCCCCCTGGTCCGTCTCAATTCTCATCTGTGCCTTGCCGGCATGGTTGCTGCTCCGGATGCGCATCAGCGTGCTGGCATCGCTGAACAGGTAACTTGCGGTCAAGTCGCCGGACACGACGGATTGAACATCTTCCGTCACGTCAATCGCGTATATCCCCGCGCCTGTGACGGACACGGTCGCCAGCGGCGTGACCTCCGTTTCGACAATGGCGTTGTCATCGATCACATACGGGTTCATGACATACACGGTCGCCGACGTGTTTGAAGCCCCCGTCATGAAACGGATGGTGCGGCTTGTCCATTGCGTGCTGCTGACAGTTGCAGTCATATCCTGCCCGCCATATGCCTTGACGCCTGCTGTGGCAGGATTGGCGCTGTCCCTCGCCTTCATCCACACATTGAAGTCATAGGCCGTATTGGGCGTCAGGCCCGTGATCGTCTGCTCGGCCAGGCCGTTCCCGGCCAGCTTGATGCCATGATGCTGGTTTCTGATGTCCAGCGACGTACTCCAGGTCCAGGGATTGTCCTCGGTCACCTCGGTGTTTCCGCTTGTCACCCAGCCATATGTACCATCAATCTCAAACCCGCCGTTTCGCACCCGGTTCGCATACGTGGTCTCCCGATGCTGGAATACAGGTTGTGGCGGGGATGCGAAGTCATGTCCGGCTGAAAAGGGGGTGACGCCATACTCGTACGCACCGATATCCGGCGCGGCACCCGCATGCCCATCCGTGATGCCGGGAATGACCGTGCCCATGTCGATGGCGATGGAGTCGGCATGCAAGGAGAAGTCCTGCAGGGAAGCGTCGGCGAACACATCCGCGCCGGCATGCTCCAGATTCGTCACAAGGTCCGCCTTGCTCATGTTCGATTCCAGCTCGCCTGCCAGGATGTTGTTGTAGATGCGGGTTCCATACAGGTCATTGTCATACGCGAGTCCGTACGTGCTGATATTCCCGGTGCCCGTGCCGCATGTGTTGTTGAACACCAGGTGGTAGTTGTCGGGGTTGTTGACGTTGATGCCGGATCCGCCGCCCATGTCCCATATGACATTGTGATGCACCAGAAAATTCGAGGTGAAGGCATCAAGGTATATGCCGGATATGTAGTTTCCTTGGGCGTCATGTACCTTGTTGTACCGGATTTCGGTTCCCTGTCCGTCATGGTCAGCAATGTAGATGCCGCCCAGATCGCTGATGATCCGCGCAAAATCATAAATGTCGTTGTGCTCGATGATGCTGTCCCTGCAGGAGGGTACAATGCCCTTTGCCGTGCTGTTGATCGTGTTGTGGCTGATCAGGTGGCGGTCTCCGGAGAGATTGAGGGAGCCGTGCCAGGTGGCCGCGTAGTTGCCGTCATGCAGATGGCAGTTGATGACGCGGTTGTCGCTTCCGGTTACGTTCAGCAGCGGCGAGGCACTATATGCGACCTCACAGCTGTTCATCTCATTGAACGAACCGTTCAGGCTCATCCCCTTGTGCACACCCTCGGCATACCCTCCCGTAAACAGGCTGTGTGCGACATACGACATCTTCATGTTCCGCAGCGTGACACGACTGGTGCTGTCCGTCGTGTTCACAATGGACGCATGCGTGTCGAGACCATCCAGCACGATATTGCTTTTGCCTGCCAGGTCGAAGGAATAGAAGCGGCGCTTGACCTCAATCGCCATCGTATTCGGATCCACGCCGCCCGGCGCATATAGATGCATGCGCTGCTGCGCCTGGTCGTACCACCATTCCCTTTCGGCGTCCAGCAGGCACCTGTTGCCCTGAATGTAATAGGGATTGCCCTGTTTGAGATTGTATTCCGACGAATCCGCCGCCGAAGGCATGATCGTCAAGGTTTTGGATGCCTCATCGAAGCTGCTGACCGTTCCTTGAAAGCCGACCCATTCGGGACCACCGGCATACCAGATGCGGGCACCTGCCAGCAGTTGTCCCGCATATCCGGGAAGCTGGCTGTCCTTGAGCGTCGTATGCGTTCCCACCTCGACACGGGCAAAGGTCGGTTCCATCAAGGTGCCCGTATTGTTGGGCCAGCGGGCGAGGTCCATCACCTGGTCATTGGCGAAGACCTGATTCCCAAGACCGAGCGTCCACGGGACGGGGGCCTGATAGATGCTGCCCTCTTCCAGCGTCCAGCCTGTCACAAGATCCGTTCCCGTGATCACCACATCCTCATTGCCATAGGCGCGGTATGTGATTTTTTGCGTATCGGTTCCCGAGTTGGCGGGAGTCACCGTTTCCCGGTATGTGCCGCCCCGGATTTCACATGTATCGCCCGGCTGCAGAACAAGCCCGGCACGTTGTATCGTCTTCCATGGATTTGCGAACGATCCGTCGCCGTTTTGGTCGTCGCCCGATGAGGCGGAAACATAGTATGTGTTGTCCTGCGCATGGACGGGCAGCGGGCCCTGAGGGACCAGAACGGCTGCAAGCAGCGCAGCTGTCAGAACCAGACACTCCACCCGTCTCCAGAAACCAGCGGTCGGAAAAACGCCCATTTTCATATGCAGCCCCCTCATCATGACAGGTACGCGCTCCGGTACCTGTCCATATCATAAGAAGGCTGTGGATCATGGACAATTGCACATTGACGCTTTTCTTGAAAACGCCATTATGAAAAGGTGTTGCAAGAACCTTCCCCCGGCCGCCGACCCGCCCGGTTCAACGAAGGCCGGCACCGTGCCGGTAATCTCCCGGCGTCACACCATATGTCTTCTTGAAGGTGCTGTAGAAATATTCCTTTGTCGCCCAGCCGACGCTCTCGAGAATTTTTTCGATCGCGTCATCCGTTTCCCGCAGCAACAAGGCGGCTTTTTCCAGCCGAACCTGCTTGATGCGGTTCGTGATGGACATGCCGGCGTGCCTTCTGTAGATGCGGTTGACATAGCTCTGCGCCAATCCGAACTTCTCGGCGATGTCCGCGCTGGACAAGGTGTCGAACATGTAGCTGGCTTCGATGTAGTCATTGATCTGCCGGATGGACCGGCTGTTCTTGTCGCTCCTCAACCCATCGAGCTCATGCCCGATATCCATGAACACCTGGTGGAACTCGCGATCGATCTCCTCGATCGTCTCGCACCGGACCAGCTGCTCGTTCACCGCGACAAAATCAATTCCAAACTCAACCCCCATGTTCTTTTCCATCATGACGAGCGTGTTCATGATCAGGGAATTCAAGTAGAGGACTGTATAAACCACGGCGCGGTAGTTCGTGGCTCGCACGCTCTGAACGATGTGCCGGCAGGCGGCTTCCGCCTTTTCGCAACTGCCTGACTTGATCGCGTCGAGCATCGCCTCGATCGACTCGCCCTTGTACACATCGGTAGCGGCATCCTGGTCCTCTCTTCCTTCCATCGCCAAGATGCAGCCATGTCCATGGACCAGCCTCTGCCTGGACAGCGCCAGCGTCTCATGATAGGCCTCGCCGATCGCATAAAGGTTCTCGGCCATGTCGCTGATGAATGCCGAAAGTCCGATCCCCGCGAACTTCGAATACTCATGCTGGACGGACCGGATGCAAGATTCCAGGTGCGCAACCAGGGATGCGTCATCCGCACACGCCCGCTCAAGGGAAATGATGGTCGTGGTGCAGTCCTCCCCAGAATCCACCGCCTCGCATAGCGGAAACCGGCTTGCGACGATTTCCCTTGTCATGTTGTTCAATGCGAACTTGTAGAGTTCCCGATCCTCCTGGTTGTACCGTTCGAGGTACTCACGCTCATACCGGTCGATCTTCAGGATGAAGAGAATCGCGGGCTTGCCGGGATCAAGAGCGATCCCGTGCGCGCCAAAAAGTTCATGTGCCTGCGTCCTCCCGAAATCACCATTCCGCAGGAGATTGTACAGGATTCGGTTTTTCTCGTGCTGCCTGCTTGTTCTCCTGTAGCTCTCCAGTCCATCCCGTTCCCGATACACGGTCTCATAGCTGTCGGCAATGCTTTTGAACTCGCGGATGTGTCTGTAGTCGCTGTTGTCCGAGAACTCATGCTTCTGCAGGACGCTCTTGAGCCGGTGAACGGGTGCATACAGGGCGTTGGATAGAAAGTAGGCGGCGATGGCGGCGCCGACAAGAATCAAGCCAAACAGGCCGATCGAGATCATGATGATGTGCTGCAGCACGACGGTGACGTTCTCATAGGAGGTCTCATTGATGAATGTCCATTTCAGTGCGGCCGACCGGACATACGTGACCAGCTTTTTCGAACCCTGCGCGTCGGCGATGAAATACCCGGACCGCGTCCTGGCATCCAGTGCTTTTCTGACGTACTCCCTGTCGCCGACCGGCTCGAGAAAATCCAGCGTGTCCTGGCTGCCGCTGACCATCCCCGCCATGTCCACGCTGTATGTGTTCCCTGGCACAAAGACCCGGTTACCTGAGATTTGCGGCTCACGGAACAGGATTCTGGTATCGATGTTGACGACGACACCGTATGGCAACCGGGTTTCCGATTCCCGTTCCCCCTTGAGCAGGTAGGAGTAGACGGGAACAAGCGCATCCGGCCTGCTTTCCGAGTCAGGCATCAATCTCGGTATCGGGTGGTTTGCCGCCGCATCGCCATCTTTGAGCAGCGCGACGACTCCCTCGTCATGCGGTACGCCCTTCCGGATCAGCGTGTCCTTCTCGCCGAAGAGATAGTAGGTGTCGATCTCCGGGTTGTATATGCAGATGGAGTGCACATACGGATTGGACGCAAGGACCCGCTCGATCGCCTTGATGTCCCTGATCAGCTCATTGAGCTCGCCGCTTCTCGTGTACATCAGCCGCTGGGCGGAAAGATGCTGAAAAACGGATTTCACATAGAAGGTCGTGTTGAGGTTGATCTGCTCGACATGCTCGCTCGTCTCTTCCAGCAGCGCCGTATTGAAGTCGAAGAGCTGGTTGAGGCTGTGACTCCTGAAGGCAGCATAAAAAAAGCCTGACAGCGTGATCAGAAGGCCGAGGGACAACAGCACGATATTGACGTATATTTTCAGAAAGAAGCCTTTTTCCTTATTCCTGCCAAAATGCTTCATGCCCCACCCGCTGCACATCATCGCCGAACCGCATCCGGCACAGCCATGCATCCATATCCCCCAACACGCCCAGAACGTTCTCCGTCTTTTCCTGGTAGCCGAACAGTATGAATGCGTGGTCGTACGAGGGGTACAGGATCAAATCCGCCCGATTCCCCGCATTGGCGTACTGCTCGAACAAGCGGACAGATTGCTCCGGATCCGCCACCTTGTCTTCCAGTCCATGCATGATCAGCATCGGGGGTTGTCCCTTGTCAATGTTGAACAGCGGCGACAGCCGCCTGCACAAGCCCCGGTGCCGCATCCACCCCTCAACCGCGTCGTCCTTCTGCACATGCGTCGCCACCTGGCCGGAGGGAACAAACTCCCTCCATTTCCCTGTCATGTCGACAATGCCGTTGCAAATGACAACCGCATTAGGTTGACCAGATCGTACTGCATCCTCCCGGGCAATGTCAAATCCGACCGCCGTCGCAAGGCAGGCGGCCAGGTGCCCGCCCGCCGAATCACCCGCAACGACGATCTTGTCAGGATCAACCCCCCATGCGTCCGCCCGCTCCCGGACATAACGGACAGCCGCCCTGCAGTCCTGCAGACAGTCGATGAGGGTGCTTCCCCGGCTGCCCCCCTTCGACTCCAGCAGGCGGTATTCCACGCTGCATGCAACCATGCCCCTCATGGCGAAATAATTGCTGTGCGGGAGGAAGTACTCCGGCTCTCCGCCGATCCAGCTGCCGCCGTGGATCCATAAAATGGCAGTTCTCCTGTCGGAGGGGTTCCAGCCCGGCGGTTTCTTCACCAGCAGCTTGAGTGCCCTGCCAGCCTCCTGCCTGTAGATACAGGACTCAAAGTGCCTGTCGAGCAGATCCTTTCCCATCCGGTGGTCCGCAAGAACCGATATATCCACGCCCCGACTTGTCATGACGCGTCCCCGATGCGGGCGGTCTCCAGCGCGTCACGCCTTGCATTGCGCATATAAAGCAGCAGGTCGATCCCCACCATGAACAGGTTGATCAGGTAGAATACGACCACGTAATTGGTCTTGCCGCCGAGAACCTTGGAAAGGATACCGCATGTGTATCCGAACATGATCATGACAAGGAAAACCAGACTCTTGCCTTTCGCCGTTCCCGCCCTGTACGACTTCGCGATCGATATGGGCCAGGAGAAGCCAAAGCTGACAACCATGAAAACCTCCAGCAGATCCGCCATTTCCCCACCTCCTGGAGCTATTCTATCTGCGGCATACTATTCTGTAAAACATATGATGTTATATAATGATCATACATTTCAGTATATGCTTGAGGCATCATTCCGCGAACGAGGTACAACATGGAGCTCTTGCAACTCAAGTACTTCAAAACCGCCGCTGTTCTGGAGAACATATCCAAGGCCGCATGCGCCAATGGGATTCCCCAATCGGCGATGTCGAAGACGATTTCCCGGCTCGAAAGGGAGATCGGGGCAAGCCTGTTTGACAGAAAAGGCAACAGGCTGTATCTGAATGATCACGGCAGGCTTTTCCTGGCCGCCATCGAAACCGCGCTCGATTCCATCGAGGGCGCGGTGAAGGCAATCAGGGACAGTGACACCGTCAATGGAGAAATTCGGCTGCTGGTGCTCTGCAACAGGCGACTGGTCACGGAAAAGATCGCCTCCTTCAGAAGCACCTGCCCGAATGTCACCTTCTCCATCAGCCACAGCCCTCATGACAACCCAAAGGATTTCGACTTCTGCATCACGGGAAAGAATCATTTGCCGCGTGATTTTCAGTGCGAGGTGCTTCTGGAGGAAAAGTACAAAGTCGCCGTTGGCGCCGATCACCCCTTGCACGACGCGTGCATGCCGGTTTCACTGGCGGCTCTGGCGCACGAGAAATTCGTCTGCATGTCGGATAAAACGCTGCTGATGAAAGACACCCTGACCTTCTTCGCGCTTGCCGGAATCAACCCCGTCGTCAGCATCACCTGTGACGATCCGTACTATGTGCGGCAATACGTGGAGATGGGCATGGGGATCGCAATCATTCCAGAAAACTCATGGGGCAACCTCTTCGACCGGAACACCATGCTGCTCGATATCAAGGAATCGTACGCGCAGCGGGCCGATGTGATCGGCTACCGGCAGAACAGACGCTTCACCAGCGCCATGCATGCATTTCACACGCACATGATGTCATGAATCCATGGACCTCGACTCGATCCACCCGGTCATCGTGCGGATGGCCAGCGGCAGGTTTCCGAACTGGCAGTGGTTCTCGGCCTGCTCCCGCTCAATCGGATGCCGAAAGGCTGTTGATTGCCTCAATCAAAACATCCGGATGGTACCAGTGTACCAGATGGTTGGATTCAAGCTCAACCAGCCGGCAGGTCTCGATCAGCCCCACCGCCGTACGCGCCTGTTCATCGGAAGATGCAGCCATCAGAACGCCTTCTGAAGAATACTGGTCTTTCGCGTGTATGAAAACTGTCGGCACACGCATGTCCGCCTCAGTTCTTCATGTCAGCCAATTTGAAATATCCAGCCGAGTCTCTCACGAGCCTGCTCAATCTATCCCGCTTGGCCTCCATGCTTTCCTACCTGCTTCTGGACGTACATGCACGCACCTTGTCTTTGAAACGGTCTTAGGATTTCGGGTTGACTCTTGTCCTCACTTCTCCGGATTTCAGAACCCTTCGGAAACAGAATCCCAGAAAACTGCTCAGGTACACACTACCCACCAGGCTCTTTTCCCGGTTCACCTTGAGTTTGGGTTCAGCTTCATGAAAGCCGGTAATGCTTTCTTTCACCCGTACTCCCGCTTTACGGCTCTACACATTAATCTGGAAGTCATCCGCATAGCGGCAGAACCGATGTCCCCGCCGTTTCAGTTCCTTGTCCAGTTCATCCAACAGAATGTTGGCCAGCAACGGGCTGAGTGGTCCGCTTTGCGGGGTACCCATTTCGTTTCTGACCTTGACCCCGTTCTGGAGAATGCCTGCCTCCAGATACTTGCGTATCAGGCGTAGCACCTGCTTGTCGTCCACTTTTCGCGCAACCAGCGACATGAGTATGTCGTGGTTGACCCGGTCGAGGAACTTTTCGAGGTCCATTTCCACCACTGTCCCATATCCGTCCTCGATATGCACATATGCCGCCTTGATTGCGTCATGTGCACTTCTCCTTAGACGAAACCCATTACTCGACGCCGAGAAACCCGGGTCGACGATCGGGGTCAGGGCTTGGGCAATGGCCTGTTGGATGAGCCTGTCCATGACGGTTGGTATCCAGGATGCATGGCGAGCAGCATGCGAAGCTCGCGACCAGCCCAAGTTGTCGGATTCCGCCGTTCGGTTTCGGTTCTACCTTCCTTACGGTTTTGGGTTTATAACCCCCTTCGAGCAATTGCTGACGATAGTTCGGCCATTCGGCCAATAGGTGGGTACGAAGTTCATCGACCTGCATCCCGTCGACTCCATGGCTTCCCTTGTTGGTTTTCACCCGCATGAATGCCACTGTCATGTTGTCTTTGGCGAGAATCCTTTCCATTAGCGTCTGCCCGTCTGACTTGATCCCGTTTCCTCCTCCATGCGTCGCCGGGGGATCGCTCAGCGCCTCCGCTTCCTCTCGGGGGTTCCACCCCTACCCGCCACGGACGACCTTGATTTGAAGTTGTCTGCTGTCGATGCGAATCCTTCGAGACATTCATGTTCTCTGGAAACCTCTTGATGTTCGGCCCTTTCCGACTGTTTCGAACCAGTCGGTATTATGGTCTCTGCTGACTTCTGGCTGTTCAGCCGTACCTCCCGGCACAGGTTGTCGTCTCTGAAAAAAACATCCACGACGTATCAGCCAGATCTCCGCGGGTAAGCTCGCGTTCCTTCATCCCATCTACCTGCCGCATCTACACCCTTCTCCTCGGATAGCATTGGACTTCACTCTGTTTGACAAGCTTGTCCGGATCCGGTATGCCTTGTATGCGATTCCTGTTCGTCAGACCGGGACTTTGCCTCCGGCTTCCTTCAGATTCCACCTCGCGGTGAACACCCTTGCCATGGGCTAACGGTTGGTGTTATCAACCTCAATAGCGGACTTTCACCGCCAAAAACGCGCGCATGCCGCGTGCACCAAAAAACGCGGTACTTCTTTCCAGAGAGTGACTCCGTGTTGTGTCCGCGTGAAGAAGACATTTCTTCCGATGCCGCTCCGCGTGTCCGGTTCACCAAAACGCTTTAGGCATCCTCACTTTCCCGGTATCTTACAAGATTTCTTGCATGCATGTCAAGGAGAATCGCAGGAATTTCTCCCGACTCGCGGACATTCGTTGACATCGCGCGCTTTTCCCTGATCATCCATCAGAAGCCGTGGACATTGGGCAGAAAAATGGCGGGCACGACTTCAGATTCATTTCAACCTGACTGCTTATGCTGTAAACAGAACAATGAAAAGACCAGTTATCAAATGTCAAGACGAACTTTGAAAATTGAATGAGTCAGGATGTTGTCGCTAAGGGTGGATGATATGGTTGCCCCGTCTTCATGATTGCAAAGATCAAGTACAGCATTTTCCGACAGACTGCGCCCAATGCGACCCCGTGAGGTTTACCCTCCAAACGCTTCTTTTGATAAAAGGCCATCATGACTGGATCATGGAAAGCGGCGACAGAGGCGGCCAACCAGACAGAGCGTCGGAGATAGGGAGAACCGCGTTTGGACATATGGTTTTTGGATCCGGTAAAGTTGCCGGATTGGTGTACTGTCGGATCCACTCCCGCATACGCGACAAGTTTATGACAGTTTTCGAACGCGCCGATGTCTCCTATCTCGCTGAAGATGCAAGCAGCAAGCACCTTGCCAATACCCGGAATGGTATCGAGGGTTGAAGAAAACATCAGGTAGGTACCTGAGATTCGCTCGTCCAGGTCATGGATTTGGCCTTCCAGAAAGCGGATATGCTCAATGGACTGGCGGATGGCAAACACAAAGGCATCGGAGCCCAAATGAATTCCGATTGAATGTGCAGCCGTGTCATGAAGGAGAACAGCTTTCTCGTGGGAAAGACGCCCCTTGCTAACCCGCTCAAGCAACTGCGCCAGGTGGTCCACATTGATGGAAAGAATCTCTTCTGGAGAGGTCAACTCCTCAAGTATGGTCTTCGACGAATGCCCGAACATATTTGAAAAGAGGGATTCATATTCAGGAAATATTTGGTCCATCATGGAAATGACCCGCCGCTTCAGATCGGAGGTGTTGTCCACAAGTGTGAACCGATACCTGCACAACTCGCGCAGGGCCATCAGTTCAGGATGTAGGAAGGCTGTTTCCGAATAATGTCCATATCGGATGACTTCCGCAATGATCTCCGAATCAATGGCGTCCGTTTTTGTCTGACATATGCGACTTTTTCGAAAACTGTCCGTTTGAATCGGATTCAACACATGTACCTGGAAGCCGGCCGCAATGAGTTGCGTATAGAGCGCGATCCAATAGTGGCCAGTGGCCTCCATGCCGAACTCGACTGGTTCACCCGACTTGTTGCGTTTCTTGATCTGACTGAGAAGTCTGTCTACACCAGATTCTGTGTTGGTGAACGAAAACGATGCGCCTACGGGATTTCCGGAATCATCCAGGACAAAAGCTTCGTGATTGTGTTTTGCAATATCGATGCCAACGATCCACATAACGCCACCTCCCTCGATATGGCTCGAGCAGAGCGTCCAACGGCGCCAATGGGTCAACCTCGTTGGATATGCGTAGAATCCACAATAGCGGTCAACATCCAGCTCATTCATGAAATCCCACTGGGCCGGAGAGATCAGTCTTTTCAACGAAATTGACTTTCAAGGAGACAACCGATCACCTCTGCCCAATAGATATATCCCACTGCCTCGCCGGGAGGCACCCAGATATTCCCGGTAATATGATTATACGAGGAGACTTCAACATGAAAAAACACATGAAACAAATCGGAGCCCTGGCACTGACTGCTATGATCAGCCTGGCAGCAGCCGGATGCGGAGCAGCGGCAGCTGGCGTGGACGAGATAGGATGGACGCAGACCGGAATCACCGGCGCCGGTGTCGAATCGGCCTTTTCCGGCATTGTGGAGGGCACTGTCGGCCAATCGGACACGGGAGCCGCCGTGGCAACCGGCTTGACCGGGACAGACGGGTTCTCCGACACGGAATCCCTTTTCAGCAAGAGGGATCTGGCACAAACCCCGGATCTGTCGGAGGCGACAACGTTGGTCCTGGAAAGCGGGAAGGATGTCGAGCTGACAAGCGAAGGCGTTTATGTGATTCAAGGCACAGTGTCAGGCACCACCCTGGTGGTCGATGCGCCGGAGGACGCCAAGGTGCAGCTTGTCCTGGACGGAGTCAGCATCACAAACACGGATGCACCCGCCCTTTATGTCAAGGCAGGGGACAAGGTGTTTGTCACGACAAGCAATACCCGGAACAGCCTGTCTGTAACAGGGACGTTTGTGCCGGACGGGGATACCCGGCTGGACGCGGTCATCTTTTCCCGTTCGGACATCACCTTGAACGGAACGGGCACCCTTTCGATCCGATCCGCCACGGGGAACGGCATTTCCTCCAAGGACGACTTGAAAATCACCGGAGGCACCTACGACCTGCAGACCGCATTGGACAGCCTGGAGGCCAACGACGCCATCCTCATCCATGACGGTGATCTCGCCATTGAAACGGGCAAGGACGCCCTGCACTGTGAAAACGACGAGGATGAATCGCTCGGGTCCATTCTGATTGGGGGCGGCAGTCTGCAGATACGCGCTGCGGACGATGGCATCCGGGCAAACAACCTGATCCAAATCGACGATGGCACCCTCACCATCGAAGCCTGCACGGAGGGGATCGAAGCCACCCGGGTTCTGATCAACGGCGGCACCATCAGCATCACAGCCCAGGATGACGGTATCAACGCAACCATGAAGATCGATGCATTCCCGTCCATCACAGTCAATGGCGGCATCCTTTCTGTCAATATGGCGAGTGGGGATACCGACGCGTTCGACTCGAACGGCAGCATCACCGTCAATGGCGGAGACATCACGGTCACCGGCATGTCCGCCTTTGACGCGGATGGCATCGCCACCCTGAACGGAGGCAATGTGGTGGTGAACGGACAGACCCTCACACAAATCACGCAGACAGGTCCCGGTGGATTCGGAGGCCAAAGAGGCGGTGGCAACACCGGAGGTGGCGACCGCATGCAAAAAAGAAGGTGAAGCGCACAAGACAGGTTCATGCGGGAGATTCAAACGGGCGGCCGATGCCTCAACGGACATCTGGTACAATGGAGGCGAGAGCAGTCTTGTGAAGGGAACAGGTGGCGCATCATGAAAGCCAGCCGCAAGCTCATCGTCATCATGACAGATACCCAGCGCACCGACATGCTGGGCTGTTATGGGAATCCCGACATGCACACGCCCTGTCTGGATCGAATGGCCAGCGAAGGCCTCCGTTTCGAGAAGGCGTATACCTGCCAGCCGGTGTGTGGACCTGCGCGTTCCGCCCTCTTTACCGGATTGTACCCCCATTCCAATGGCAGCTGGGCCAACTCCATGGCGCTGGGAGACAATGTGCATACGGTAGGACAGCGGCTGCAGGACCAGGGCTTCCACACCGCCTATATCGGGAAGTGGCATCTGGATGGCGGCGACTATTTCGGACTGGGTCGCTGCCCCCATGGCTGGGACCCCGATTACTGGTTCGATATGAAAAACTACCTGGAAGAGCTGTCGGAGGAGGATCGCCGATGGTCCCGGACACCGGAAATCATGCGCAAGCGGCCTGTCTGCTCCGACTTCACCTTTGCCCACCGGTGCGCAGACCGCGCGGAGCTGTTTCTGACAAGCCATGCGGAAGAGGATTTTCTGATGGTGGTTTCCTTTGATGAACCTCATGATCCGTATGTGTGTCCGGAACCCTATGCCTCCATGTACACCGATTACCGGTTCCCCAGAAACGCCAACCTTCATGACCCGCTGACAGACAAGCCGGAACACCAGAAGGCTTGGGCCGGCGACAGCCTCAACGCGGACAAGGATGCGTTGGAAATCCGCCACCCCGACTTTTTCGGATGCAATGCGTATGTGGACAGCCAGATTGGACGGGTGCTCGAGGCAGCCAGGACCTATGCGCCGGATGCCCTCATCGTGTACACGTCCGATCATGGTGATTTTCTTCATTCCCATTCCCTGAGCGGGAAGGGCCCGGCCGCTTACGAGGAGATCACCCACATCCCGCTGATTGTGAAATGGCCGGGTGTCATCGAGGCGGGGGGCGTTTGTCCGCATCCCGTCTCCCATATCGATTTGGTGCCCACATTGATGGAATCGGCCGGCCTTCCCCTTCCCAGGCTGCTGGAGGGAGACTCGCTGCTTCCTGTGCTGACGGATCCACAGTTGCGTCCTCATGAAGCCGTATTCATGGAGTTCGGACGTTACGAAACCGACCATGACGGATTTGGAGGGTTCCAACCGCTGCGAGCCGCCTTCGACGGCAGGTTCAAGCTGGTGGTGAACCTGCTGGGCACCGACGAACTGTATGACCTGGCAGAAGATCCCGGAGAAATGGTCAACCGGATTGCCGATCCCATCACAGTCACAGACCGGGATCGCCTGCATGACGCCCTGCTGGACTGGATGAACCGCACCCGCGATCCGTTCCGGGGCTACCACTGGGAGCGCAGGCCCTGGCGGACGGACGCGCGAGCAGCCACGTGGAGATACACCGGCATGACCCGCCAGCGGGAGAACGAGGAGTATGAACCCAGACAGATGGATTATGCCACCGGCATGCCCATGACGGAGGCGGTGCGCAAGAAGTAGTCATCACAAAAACAACGATGCCCCGCTCTTCCTCTGTCCATTTGACAGCCGAACCGACGTCTGTCCATAATGGATGCAGGATGCCGGCGAACAGTGTCACGCCCATGCGTGGCAGCCGGCATCAGGCATCCATTTGCGATCTCCGGGAGGAAGGCATGGCGAAACACAGCCACATCCACCATCCTGTTCAAGAATCCCATCCCAGGCATGTGCTGGCCCCTTCACATCCATCCCCCGTATTTCTGGCATTCGTGCGTGCGGCCGCTCCCCTGTATCTGCGCTTCGCGCTCAAATTTCAGGATATCCGGATTCAGGATCCGAGCCATCTACTCCATGTCTTCCAACAGTTCCAGAACAAGGAAACACGCTTGTTGTTTGCCTTTCGACATCCCTATGGCGATGAGCCGCAGCTGCTGCAACATGTCTTTGACATCCTCGTGCCGCGGCTGGCGAAGAAGGCTGGACATCCTCTTCCCCACAGGCCGCATGTCCGTTTTGTCCATGGTTATGATGTGGCCTTCTGGGGCGGTCCGCTCATCCGCTTTGTGCTGCCGCGATCCGGAGCAGTCCCCATCCAGCATCTGCAGGCGGATCCCGCCGGCATGAAACGGATACGGGAGCTGCTGCTGCACGATGTGTGTCCGCTGGCGCTGGCCCCGGAAGGTCAGATATCCTATCGAAGCGGCAGTGTGCCCCGGCTTGAACCGGGAGCCGCCAGAATCGGGTTCTGGTGTGCCAAGGATCTCGAAAAGGCAGGACGTCCGGAGCAGGCGCTGCTCCTTCCGGTATCCGTCCATTACCAATACCGGGAAAAGGATGCGCACAAGCTGAACCGCTTCCTCAATAAACTGGAAGCCTTCTGTGGTCTGCCAAAGGAGGCGGGGTCACTAACAGCCTCCGCCCGGACAGTGGACGAGACATCGGCAACCTCCTTCCGGCAGGCGGTTCGCGTCCGGCTGCTGCGATTGGAAGATGCGCTGCTCGCACTGGCGGAAGCCCACTACGGGGTGGATTCGGCGGATTCTGTTGAAGCGCGTCGGGATGCCATCATCGAAGCCGCCCTGACAACAGGCGAACGTATGCTTGGCCTGGACAAACCGGTGGAAAAGGGCCTCTCCGGCTCACCGGAGGAAAAGCTCGATGCCCGTATTGTCCGGGTCTACCGCATCCGGAAGGAAGGCTGGGACCGGATCTACCCGATCCGGACGGAACAAGGGACACAGATGCGTGACGGCCCACGCCGAGCACCTGAACCGCAGTCTCCCCGTATCCAGGCAGACGCACCGCTTCCCATGGCGCTGCGACATCGCAAGGCCGGCGAGGGCTGGTATGCCATGCGGCACATGGAGGTGGTGGACATCCTGGAGTATCTGGACGCCGCTTACCTGGATACCGAAGGGAATTCGGAAGGTCCTTCCTTCGACAGGCTGTGCGAAACAGCCATCAACCTGCAGGATCTGGCCTGGCGTCTGGCCGGCGGAAACATCACCACCCGTGCGAACCCCCTGATGAAAACCGCCCTCATCCTCATCGGCGAGCCCATCAATCTCAGCGAACGGCTGCCGGCTTATCGTGAGAATAGGAATGGGGCGGTTCGGGAAGTCACAAACACGTTGCGGGAGGAATACCTGAAGCTGATTCACACATACGAACGGAGGCGCAACGGATGAAAAAGCACGCGACAACAGTGGGCAAGCCCAATACAACAGAAAACAGGCCTGCGAAAACGGAGAGCAAACCTGTGACAGCAGAGAACAAGCTGACCTTGGGCACGAAGCTGGGGTTCGGGGTGGGGGATCTGGGCGGAAACCTGTTCTTTACCGCCATGGGCTTCTGGTCCCTCAGCTACCTGACCGACACGGCCGGAGTCTCCGCTGCCGCGGCAGGCATCGCCGTGATGGTGGGAAAAATCTGGGACGCAGTGACCGACCCGGTGATGGGCTTTGTCTCCGACCGTACCCGGACCCGCTGGGGCCGGCGCAGACCCTATCTATTGTTCGGCTCGGTGCCGCTGTTGCTTGCCATGTGGCATTTTTTCACAGCGCCGCATTTCGAGACGGACATCGGCGGCATGCTGTGGGCCATCATCGCCCTCTGCGCCCTCAACACCGCCTATACGGTGGTGAACATCCCGTACGGCTCCCTCACCCCGGAGCTGACGAAGGACTACAAGGAACGCACCGCACTCAACGGATACCGGTTCAGTTTTGCCGTCGTCGGCACCATCCTCGGAGCTGCCATTGTCCTGCCCATCGTGGAACTGGCAGGTGGAGACCGGCGGCTGGGCTTCTCCATCGTCGGGCTGATTTTCGGCTTGGTGATGGCGGGCACCATCCTCATCACCTTCTTTTCCGTACGGGAACCGGACAGAACCGGAGAACCCCGTCCCACTGCCAAGTTTTTCGAGACCTTCCTGGGCGTTTTCCGCAACCGTACCTATGTGCGCCTGCTGCTGACCTATGCCTGCCACCTCACGGGCCTGACCTTCCTGCAGACCATTCTGGTCTATTATTTCAAGTATCAGTACAACAATGAGGGCATGACCACGCTGGCACTGGTGTTCCTGCTGGTCACCGCGATGGTCAGCATTCCGGTGTCGGTCTGGGTCTCCAAAAAAATAGGAAAAAAACGCACCTACCAGCTGGCGCTGGCGATCCTCAGCCTCTGCTGCCTGGGCATCTTCGCCTTTGGGCACACCCTGGGCATGACCTTCACACTCGTGGCCATGATTGTGGCGGGCATCGGTGTCGGCTTTGCGTATGTACCCCCGTACGCGATGCTGCCCGATGTGGTGGAGGTGGACGCGGTGCAGCATGGGGAACGCCGGGATGGCGCGTTCTATGGCATGTGGACCTTCACCTCCAAACTCGGCACCGCCATCGCCACCGCCTCCACGGGCCTGCTGCTGGGCTGGTCCGGCTTCATGGCCGATGTGGCACAGACCCCGCAGACCCTGTTCGCCATCCGGCTCATCATCGGCCCCATCCCGGTCGCCATTTTGCTGGCCGGCATCCTCATCGTGAACCGGTATCCGCTGGACGAGGCCACGTACGACAGGCTCATCCAGCATCACACGCAACCATGATTCTACTGCAATCACCCGCATTCATCAGACGATCGCCTTGTCGAAAAGGAGCTTGCCATGCATGCAACGCTTGTCTATCTGGAGAACGGGACACTGCGCATCCGCCCCATGCGATCCGAGGACATTCTGGATTTGTCCGAAGGGTTCCGCAAACAGGGCTGGCACAAGCCCGCCGAACAATACGCAACCTACCTCCGCGAGCAGGAAGCCGGCACCTTTCGCGTCATCGTGGCGGAAGTGGACGGACACGCCGTTGGCTACGCCATTCTGGCACCACAAGCGGATCACGGACCCTATGCCGGGAAGGGGTACCCGGAGATCCGGGATTTCAACGTGCTGATTCCCTTTCAGGGCAAAGGGATCGGTGGGCGACTGATGGAGGTGCTGGAACAACTGGCTGCGGAAACCTCCCCCGTGGTGACGCTGGGCGTTGGCCTGCATGGCGGTTATGGCTCCGCCCAGCGCATGTATGTCAAGCGAGGCTTTGTGCCGGACGGTTCCGGCATCTGGTACCGGGATGCCCCACTGCCGCAGGAGGCACCCTGCCACAACGATGATGATTTGGTGTTGTACCTGTCGAAGGCACTGTAACCAGGCCCACCTGACGGAATCTCCACGGCGCTGACGATGAAACTGACGCATTTGGCCATTTCCTTTTCCAGAATGGGGGAATCCCTGCCGCATCGACACACGGACTGGGAGATCATCCTGAACCTTGAGGGCACCGGTGTGGATGTGACAGAGCGGGACCAGCACCCCTTCGAGCCCGGCAGCATCGTGTTCTACCCACCCGGGTATCGCCACGGCAAGAAAGCCGATTCCGGAGGCTTTCAGGATGTGTTCGCAACGGTATCCGATCCATTGGGCTTTTCCGGACAAAAGCCCTCCACCTTCATGGACGACAACACGCACACCATCCGCCATCTGATGATGACAGCGCACCTGTACTTTCAGCTTGGAACGGAGGAAGGCCAGTCCATCGCACACTCCCTGATGGAGGCGGTCTGCGGCATCCTGCTTGTCTGGAACCGCACGGCACGCAACGAGAGCGGGGTCACGGCACTCCAGCATGCCATCGTGCAGCATGTGTCGGACGCCTCTTTCCGCATAGAGGAAGCGCTGGGGGCCATTCCCTATGCCAGGGACTACACCCGCAAGCGATTTCGGCAGACCTTTGGCCTGTCTCCGCTGGAATACCTGACACAGCTGCGCCTCGCACAAGCAAAAAGATTGCTGGAGAATCCGGCCTACCGGCACCTTTCCATCTCGGAAATCGCCCATTTGTGCGGCTATCCGGATGCAGGCCATTTCGGGCGCATCTTTCGCAGGGAAGAGGGCATGGCGCCTGCCGCCTACCGCTCCACGCATGCGATGGGGAACGGAAAACAACCCTAGACCGAAGAGATGGGAAAGTAAAGGTCACACTCGCAGTAGTGCCGGTTGCAGCGCGCATACTGCACCGATTCGAAATGGAACTCGCCCTGCAGGTGAAACTGCACGGTGGGTCTCCAGACGGTTTCCACAAAGGTCCAGATGCCTGACAGCGTCTTGGAGGAGATGTCCTCCGGCCGATGCATGCCCATGTAGGTGAACACCCCGTACTTGTGTGCCGGAATCTGCGTTTCCGTCATGCCGTCCGGAATGATGCTGTTTCTGTCCACCATCAGGGATGGCTGGTACCAGGAGGTTCCCGGACGGGGTCCCGGAAGCCTGGTCAGGCCGATGTACCGGTTCAGGTCCACCGGGTTGAGAATCCGCTTACGGTGCTCATGAAAAAAGCTGTTTCCGTACCGGTTCGCGATCTGTTTCTTCCAGTTCTCGGCGGCATCCACGACATGAAGCAGTCCGGCAACGGAAAAAGCCGGCATCAGCGTGGTCGCCTTGTAGAACACCAATCCATCCCCCGCCGTATTGAGGAAATCCGGATTGAACCGGTCCAGAATGTTCAGTGCTTCCGGTTGGCGGCGCCAACGGGCAGGCGTGAGTCCGTACTCCTCCAGAAATGCCCGGCTGTAGGCCCGGTCACTGCCAAACCCGAAGGTCTGTGCCACATAGTCCATGCTGTTGTGATGCTTGAGCAGCTCTTCCAGCGACAGTGCCAGCCGGCGGCGGCGCACGTACTCCATGAGACCTGTTCCCGTGGCCCCTTTCCAGATGCGCAGCAAATGAAATTTGGACACGCAGACATGCTCGGAAATCACATCCAGATTCATCGGCTCCAGCAGATGCATTTCCATAAATGAGGTGGTTTCACGGATGAGCTCCAGCAATGCGTGATCCATACCTGCTCCGTGGCGGAACTGCCTCGGGTTGCCCCGCAACCGCCTGCGCCTTCCCTGTCTGTCGCGTACCCTTCCATCATACCGGATTGATCGGGAAAGAGAAACAGGTGTTCGCCCATTGCGCAATTCGTGTCCGGTTTTGCCGCAAGGATTGTCCTGTTCCCGCTCCCGTGTCCCGGTATACTGGAAAGCGGACAATCGGTCTGCGCCGTCAGGCACGTGAACAGGAGGCATCACATGGCTTCAGTCAAGAGAAAACAACAGGCCGCAGCCCCGGAAGAGACGCAGCAGGCTGCCCTTCGCGTACGGTTCCAGGCAGCCATCGATTCCTTCGTGGAAAAGGTACGCCCGGATCCCAACATCCTGGCGGTGATCGTGGCCGGCAGCGTGGCGTACGATGTCATCTGGGAAAAAAGCGACATCGACATGACCGTCATCGTCCGGGATCAGCACATCAAAACCACCTCCTACGCGCTTGTGGAGGATGGCATCACCCTGAACCTCTGGGTCAGTCCGCGCAGCGAGTTCCGCCGGGAGCTGGACCGGCAGGTGGGCGGTTCCTGGCTGCACTCGTATCTGGCCAAGGGAAAAGTCGTCTATGCCAGTGATGAAAGCCTCATCGAGTTCTTTGAGGCCGCCAGGGACATCGGGGACGAGGACCGGGCGCTGTCCGCCATGACGCATGCCACCTATCTGGTGCACGACATGCACAAGGTCCAGAAGTGGCTGGGCGCCGGCCAGGATCCGCTGCTGGCGCAGTTCACCCTGTGCATGATGGCGGAGTCCCTGGCGCA
>JAEWSN010000200.1 GCA_023459915.1 Bacillota bacterium | reverse complement strand
GCGGATATCATTTCCCGGAGACACTGGAGCGCATTGTCCGGATCTCGGCAGACAATCTGGCGGCCTTTGTCCAGCACCGGCCCATGACCAGTGTGGTCGATTTCCAGACCGGGTACCGTCGCATCTGACACAATGCGGAGAAGTTGACACAGCGCAGCGTGTCTGACCCGGATTGATCCTGTCGGCCGACCGATGGCCGGCCGACAGCAAACAGGCCGGCAGCGTTGCCTGCCGGCCTGCGCGTCTCAGTGGTGGGGTTGCTGTCCCAGCACACGGGCGATTTCGGCATAGGCGCCGTCTTCGAGCGCAAAGGCTTCCTCCGTGTACAGGGCGAGCTGTGGCAGGTGGGCGGCATCCCAGCTGTTTCCCGCCATATCGAACGGCACCAGGGACGTCATTTGCCCGAACAGGTCCGCGGCTTTCGTGAAGTGCGCCACGGCAAGGGAGAGCTTGCCCGCAAAGCCCGAATGGGTGTTGACATGTTCGAAATACTTGGCCAGCTGGACGCGCGCGTCGTGGTACACGGCCAGCAGATAACCGATGCCGAACGGGTTGACCTCGCCGGTCCGGAACATGCCCAGCAGGTTTTCATAGGCCTTGCGGCCGCAACCGTAGTCCGGATGGATGTGGAAGGGGGCGTGCCACAAGTCCAGCCCGTACTGCAGGGCGGACGCGATGGTCTGGTCCGGCGCCACGGCCAGTCTTCCGGTTGGGATTTGGTAGCACAGACAGGGAACCTCCGAAACACCGAGGTTGGCATACAACAGCGGATCGGCCGGCGTTTCCCCGCCACAGGCCTCCACGAGGAACACCCCGTCCGCGTCGTCATACCCGTTGATGAGACCAAATTCCAGCAGGGGAGTGGGTGCCCAGACGACAACGCCGAAGCCGTCGTCGATGGCGCGCCGGATGCGGGCGACCGCCCCGTCCCGAAACAGGGCGGCGGTTTGGAGGGTCAGGTGGTTCTCAATCCAGACGTGCTCGGTGGCCACACCGATGCGATCGAGCATGCCCACGTGGGCGCGCCCCCAGTCGTATACGGTCACGGAGCTGGGGCAGGCGCTCCTGTGGACGAAAAAGTGGAACGCGGCGCCGGTGTCGCCCATGAATTTCCACAGTTCGTCCGTGTACCAGCCCGCGCCCCTCAGGACGCCGTAGGCGGCGGCCGCGTAGGATGTCCAGGTCATGCCGAGGTGAACATTCTCAAGCTTTTTCTTGCCCATGGGTATCTCCTCCTGTATGATTTGGCCGTGGTTTTGTTGCATGGGTTGTTTTCATGGCCTGTCCGTGTGGATTGTCCGTATGGGGACGGGCCTGCCGGAAGCGCCAGTGCCGCATCCGGTGGCACGTCTGGCCCAATCTTATCAAAGGGGGTATGACACGGGCTGTCATACCGAAGAAACAGAGGACGGAAACATGCCGGAAATCAGTTTGAGCAATATCCACAAATACTACGGCGCCAACCACGTGCTCAAGGGACTGTCCCTTGAGGTGGCGGAAGGCGCGAAAATAGGCATTGTGGGCGGCAATGGCAGCGGAAAGACCACGCTGTTCCGCGTGCTGTCCGGGCAGGAGCCGTTCGAACACGACAAGGGCAGCCGCCACATCGCGCGGGGGCGGCGGATGGGCGTGCTCGACCAGATGCCGGTTTACCCGCCGGGCACGACCGTGCGGGAGGTGCTGCTCGCGTCTTTCTCCGAATTGCTGGACATCCAAAGCCGGATGGAGGATCTGGCCGGACAGATGGCGGACAGCGAGGCGGCCATGAACCGGTACGGCACCCTGCAGGCGGCGTTCGAGGCGCGGGGCGGGTATGGGATGGAAACCCGGATAGGACGTGTCGCGCAAGGATTGGACATCCCGGAAAGCATGCAGCGGCAGCCCTTTGCCTCCCTGTCCGGCGGCGAGAAGACCCGCGTGAGCCTCGCGGCCATTGTGCTGCGCGAGACGGACATTTTGCTGCTGGACGAGCCGACCAACCACCTGGACATTCCCTCGGTGGAATGGCTCGAGGATTTTCTGGAAACCTATCGCGGTACAGTCCTGATCATCTCGCACGACCGCTATTTCCTGGATCAGGTGGCGACAAACATCTTTGAGGTGGTTGACGGCAAGGGCGAACTGTATCCCGGAAACTATTCCGCGTATGCCGAGCTGAAGGAGCGGCGCCGCATCGAACAGCTGGCCCGTTACGAGACGGAGCAGAAGAAAATCCGCCAGTTGGAGGCGGCCGCCAAGCGTCTGCACGACTGGGCGAACCGGGCGGACAACCCGAAGTTCCACCGGCAGGCCTTCAACATCGAGAAGCGGGTGGCGCGCATGGAACGCGACGGCACCGAAAAGCCCAAAACGGAGAAGGCCGTCAAGGCCCGTTTTGCCGGGGAAGCGTATCGCGGGGACGGGGTGCTGACGGTGTCGGGGCTGTCCAAGCGGTTTGGGGCGCGACAGGTGCTCGACGACCTTTCCTTCAAGCTGTTTGGCGGGGATCGCATGGTGCTGCTCGGGTCGAATGGATCCGGGAAAACCACACTGTTGCGCATCCTCATGGGGGAAATGGAACCGGACGCCGGACAAGTGCGGGTCACCGAATCCATCCGGGTGGGGTACCTGCCCCAGGAGGTGGTGTTCGAGGTGCCGGAGCGGACGGTCATGGACACGCTCCGCTACGCGCATCCCATGGACGAGGGCAGGGCGCGGAACCTGCTGGCTGCCTATCGCTTCACGGGGGAGGATGTGTTCAAGAAGGTGTCAGGGCTTTCCGGCGGGGAGAAAAGCCGGCTCAAGCTGTGCCTGCTGATGCAGGAATCCGTGAACCTGCTGGTGCTGGATGAGCCGACCAACCATCTGGATTTGCCCGCGCGCGAATGGGTGGAGGAATCCCTGGAGGAATTTCCGGGCTCCATTCTCTTCGTGTCGCACGATCGGTATTTTGTGCGGCGGTTTGCCAATCGGGTGGCAGAATTGTCCGATGGCAAGGTGGAAACCTGGCCGTTCGATTATCCGCAATGGCTGGCCTGGCGGATGTGGAAACAGGACCAGGAGAAGCAGGCGGCCGTCACGGTGCCGGCGCCATCCGGTCAGGATGCGCTGGAGGAAGCTCCCGGCCGCTCCTCGGAGGCCGCCTTGTCGCGGCAGGCGGCCAAGGAGCGGAACCGGCAGCTGTCCATGACCCGGCGCGCTGTTGAACAGGCGGAGGCACAGATAGAGGCGGCGGAAAAGCGTCTGGCGTCACTGGATGCCGAAATGGCGGCGAGTGCCACGGACTATGTGGCTTTGCAGGCCCTGTCGGCGGAAAAAGAGGCGCTGGTTCGGAAGCTCCCTGCATTGTATGATGGGTGGGAGCAGGGGCAGGAAGTCCTGCAAACGCTTATGGAAGCGGATGATCCGCCAGCAGGGCGTTGAGGCGCCCAATCAGGCGTTCCCGCAGCCAGTCGGGCCCAAGCAGCCTGAATCCCGGCGGAAGTGTCAGCAGCCAGGAGAGAAACACCGACGAGTGCTGGAAGGGAATCTCCACGGTCTTGCCGTCCATGTGGACGGTTGCCGTGTAATGCTGCCGTTTTGGCGCGGCGGAAAGCCGCTGGTAATCACCGGGCCGAAAGGTGTCCGCGATGGTGTACCCGGCACGCAGCGTGTCCACCTGCGTGACGCGCTTGAGGGAGAAGACCCGCACCTGCCTTCGCAGCTCGCAGTGGGCCACCAGATACGGGGTCTGACCCCGTGTGAACAGCAGGTAGGGGTGGACCACCCGCGTCGTCGCACGATGGCGCGCGTCCACATAGGTCAGGCTGACCTTCCGGCGCAACTGGTAGGCCAGGTCCAACTGGTGGTACATCAGCAATACGGGATCGTCGCCATCTGCGGGCGGCAGGGTTGCCGGCGTCAGCGCCAAGGGCGTCGTTGCCGGGGGCGTCGTTGCCGGGGGCGTCGTTACCGGGTGCGTCGGTACCGGGGGCGTCAGGGGAACC
>JAEWSN010000199.1 GCA_023459915.1 Bacillota bacterium | reverse complement strand
CATGCTCCGCGATCTCCTGAATGCGGTATTTCCCGGACAGGAGCATCCGCTTGGCCACACTGATGCGGAAATCACGCAGGAACACCACGAAATTGACATTGATTTTCTGGTAGAACAGCCGGCTCAGATATTCCGGCGTCACGCCGATCAGCTGGGCGGCGTCAGAGAGCGTGACATTGCTGCCATATTGCTCCCGGATGTAATGAATCACCTTCAGGATGGCCTGGCTGTCCACATCCATCGCTTCATTCGCTTCGGTCAAATCCCCCAGGACCATCCGCAAAAAGCGCTCATAGTGGGTTGAGAGCTCATCACGGGTTCGGCTTTCCACCATGCGGTGGATGTACTGGTGGTAAATGGGCTGTGATTCAGCCTGCAGATTGCGTTCCTTGGCGATGTTGTAGATGGCCGACGCCAGCCTGGCGGTGTATTCCCGAATGAGATCCGGGGGACAGTCCCCCGCGATCACGGTTTCCCGGAACCGCTGGCCCAGCTTGCGCGCCTTTGCGTATTCACCGGCCAGAATCTCCTTGCGCATGCGGTTCTCCAGCTCAAGCGGATAGGGGCCCTGCGTGAAGGACAGCTGCCGAACCATCTCCGGCTCCAGCACCCTGTCCATGCCGCAGACAAACGTGGCAGGGAGCAGTGCCTGCAAGGCGTCCAGCGCCTCCCCGAGCCTGCCGATGCCCGCCACCGGCACGCAGGCGCACGCACAGCGGCAGATGTGGCGCGCCTCCGGCAAAACGGCGTCTGAAACCATGCGCGCGAGCATGCCGCCCGTGTTGGCTTCCTGCACCAGCAGCAGCAGGCCATTGACACAGGGAAGATTGACCAGATGGCATTTCTGGGAGCAGCAGTCCGTCATCTTCTCCTGCACAAGCCGTGACAGCTGTCCCACCATTTCCTGCCCGATGGCGTCCGGCTCCAGCGGGGCGGGCTGAATCAGAAACGCGGTCCACACGGTGTCCGCGGACACCTGCAGGCGTCGCAGGAGCCCGGGCAGAAGCCCCGCCCTGGCGGCCGGTTCCGCGGACAGGAACTCCCACAGCAGGTGCGCGGCGCCAACGAGCTCGGCCCGCTGGCTTTCCAGCCGGGCCTTCGTTTCCTCCAGCAGGGTCAGAAACGCGGGCACATCAATGGGTTTGAGCACATAATCCACCACACCGAGATGCACCGCGGTCCGGGCGTACTCAAATGACGCATACCCGGTCAGAATGATGGCCAGCGGCTTGTCCGGCATGTCGGCGAGGTGCTCCAGCATGGTCAGGCCGTTCATATCGGGCATCTGGATGTCCGTCAGCACCAAATCCGGCTTCACATTCCGGATCAGCGGCAGCGCCTCGGCCCCGTTGGCCGCCACCCCGCGGATTTCGTGCCGCGTGTACTTCCCAATCATCTGTATCAGCCCTTCCCGTGTGCGGGGCTCATCTTCCACTATCACAATCCGCATGTGCGATCCTCTCCATCCTCTATTTGCGAAGCAAATGGAGGTCTTGCCGGTGGGTTTCCCGGCGCGTCCCTGTTTTCAGCGGGTCTCCGGAATGGCGAGGGTCACACTGGTCCCCCACGCGCCGGAGGCCATCCGGAACATGCCGTCTTCTCCGTAATACAGCCTCAGCCGGGCCATGACATTGCGCACGCCCAGATGCGTCAGCCCATTCTCCACCTTGCCCTGCTGCCGGTTGAACTGCTCGACAACTTCCTCCGGCATCCCCTTTCCGTTGTCCCGAACCTCGATGAGAATATGTGCGCCGTCCTGCCGCCGGATGGTCAGGTCGATGCGATCCCGGCCGGTTGATCCGGGGAAACCGTGGATGATGGTGTTCTCAATGAGCGGCTGCATCAGCAGCTTGTGGATGCGGCAGCCCATCAGCGACGGATCCACATCCACATGATAGGTGAAGGCATCGCAGAACCGCTCCCGCTGCAGGGCCACGTATTTGTCCAGGTAGGCGAGCTCTTCGGCCATCGTCACGCTCTCATTGCTGTGGTAAATGCTGTGCCGCAGGATCACCGCCAGATAGTTGAGCAGCTTGCTGATATGCATCTGCTCGCGCTCAATCGCCACCCAGTTGATGGCGTCGAGCGTATTGCACAGAAAATGCGGGTTGATCTGCGCCTCCAGGCTGCGTATCTCGGCGTCCTTCTGCCGCACCAGCGCCTCCCGCTCCTGCTCGCGGGAATGCTTGATGCGCACCACCATGTCATTGAAGTGGTGGGCGATTTCCGCAAACTCGTCGGTGCCTCCGACCGCCAGCGGCGCGTCATAATGTCCCTGATCCGCCTGGCCCATGGCCTGGATGATGGTCTTGACCTTGTGCTCTGTGGCGGTGGCGAAGGAGAGCGACGCCAGCACGCAAATCACGCCGAAGAACAGCACGATGCTGACGGTGACGCGCGTCATGTTGCCGACTTCGCGCAGCGCATAGGCCAAATCCTGCACGTGGACCAGCGTGAAGGCCCCCTCCCGCAACGCCTGGTGGTGGATTTCGAGCTGGGAGGAATCGAGCAGGTGAAAGCGTTCAACATACGCCTGCACCGCCTGCTCCAGCGGACGTGCGCCTGCCGGGCCGTCGTCTGCCATTTCCGCCGCGGTGTCCTCTGCCATTTCCGCCGCGGTGTCCTCTGCTATTTCCGCCGCGGCGCCGTCTGCCAGTCCCCCTGCCGTTTCACGGCCGGTCGTCACCGTGCCGACCGGCGCATCGGCCGGGGGCGCGTCCTGCTGCAGCATGCCGCTGTCCGCGAACAGGTTCAGCCCGACATGCGCGGTTTGCGGAAACGAGAGGATTTCACCCTCCCCGCCAAGCAGGAAGGTGAGGCTGTTGCCGCTTTCCATGCCCGGCAGGTAGACCTCCCGCATCGCGCGCTCGTCCAGACACAGCATCACACAGCCGATGGGGCCGCTGCGTGTGTTGTTGAAGTCTGTGAGCTGATGCGCAATATAGAACAGATTCCTGGGTCCGTTCCAGATGTCTGTCTTGGTGCGGATTTCGGAATAGACCGTGTTGCGCGCGGTCAGGGCCTCCCGATACAGGGGGTCGCTGCGCATGTCCCCCAGCGCAAAGCAGAAGCTCTCCTGCCCGGACATGGTGACCGTGTCGTAGAAGGTCGCTTCCCCGTTGCGGCCAATCAGCGCAATGCCCAGAATGTCCGGATGGACATACAGCAGGTTCTCCAGATTCTTTTCAATCCAGTGCTTGGCCGCATCGTACCGGTTGGAGTCCCAGA
>JAEWSN010000198.1 GCA_023459915.1 Bacillota bacterium | reverse complement strand
CCGACGAGATTGAAAAGGCATCGGAAAGCATCGCCATCAAGGCCGGAGAAGGCGCCGAAAACGCCATCGCCATCCGCAACCGCGCGGAGGAGATGAAGCGCCAGGCCATTCATTCCCGGCAGGAAACCGTCACCGTGTACGAGAACACGAAGGCCGGCATGTTGCGGGCCATCGAGGAGACCAACAGCGTCAGCCAAATTCAGCTCCTCTCAGAAACCATTCTGGCCATCACGGAGCAGACCAACCTGCTCGCCCTCAATGCCGCCATCGAGGCTGCGCGTGCCGGTGAGAGCGGGCGCGGGTTCGCGGTCGTCGCCGAGGAGATCCGCAAGCTGGCGGAAAGTTCCAACAAGGCGGTTTCAGAAATACGGGGCATCACAGACGTGGTGGTGGCCGCGGTGAAAAACCTCAACGAAAACGCCAAGGGCATGCTCAATTTCATCAACGGGCCCATCATTTCGGACTACGACCGGATGGTCGGCATCGGCGACCAATACAACCAGGATGCCCAGACCGTCAGCGATCTGGTGACAGATTTCTCCGCGACCTCCGAGGAGCTCACCGCGTCCATCCAGTCGGTGGCCCGGGCGCTTGCGGAAATCACGGAAGCCACCAACGATCAGGCCGAAAGCGTCAACAGCATCGCCGTCCGAAGCAGCGACATCAGTGCTTCTGCCGGACAAGTGGTTTCGCAGACAGATGCCATTGGGCAGAACGCCCAGGTGCTGCTCGACTCGGTGAAGCAATTCAAGTCATGAGCCACTAAATGGCGGGCATCACATTGCCACCGTTTACCGGAATGTACGCGCCGGTGATGAACGCGGCCAGATCGGACGCGAGAAACGCCACCACGCCTGCGATTTCCTGATCGGTTCCCCGCCGGCGCAACGGAACCGTCCTGACATATTCCTCCCCGGCCTCGGTGCCTTCCTCGCGGTCGCGGTCGCTCACCGTC
Source organism: Bacillota bacterium (assembly GCA_023459915.1). Classification (GTDB taxonomy): domain Bacteria; phylum Bacillota; class Clostridia; order DSM-8532; family DSM-8532; genus JAEWSN01. The sequence continues at coordinate 4,537 of JAEWSN010000198.1, read as the reverse complement.
CATCCCGGGGCCACCTGGTTCACCGTGATTCCGTCCACGCCAACTTCCTTGGCCAGCACCCGATAAACCCCGTCCATGCCGCGCTTGCCGGAAACATAGGCCGACTGGGTGGGCGCGTTTTGCATGGCGCACTCCGTGTTGATGGCCACTATGCGTCCATACCTGCGGGCCTGCATGGCCGGCACGAATACCTTGGCCAGATGGACGCCCTGCAGCACACACGAGCGGAACTGGCTCTCATAATCCGCCGAATCCTGTTCCAGAACGGTGGTCCAGGCATATTGCGCCACCGCGTTGGCCACCACGATATCCGGCATGCCAAGCGAGGTCTCCAACGCCGCGCCCATGGCTCGGACGGATGCGAGATCCCCCACGTCACCCTGCACAACGACCGCTTTTCGGCCCAGCCGGCGTATCTCTTCGGCCAGGGCTTCGGCTTGCTGCCGGTTTCCGTGGTAATGCAGCGCCACATCCGCGCCGCAAGTCGCCAATGTACGTGCCATGACGCGCCCAAGTTGCCCCGAAGCACCGGTCACCAGTGCCACCTTGCCTGACAAATCGATTTTCAGCATGGGCTTCTCCTCCATTCACGCATGCCCTGTTGCGGCCACAACATGCCGCAAAATGGCGAAAAGCGCCGCAGTGGTTCTGAAAACACTCGCTGCGACGCCAGACGATTGGGAAACAAGTTCCGTATGTTGATGGTCGGGGCGACAGGATTCGAACCTGCGGCCTCATGGTCCCAAACCACGCGCGCTACCACCTGCGCTACGCCCCGCTGCTGTCCGCGGCATTGTCCGGTTTGTGTCGAAACGCCGCGTGGGAATACTGAATCCCTTTCGGGACCGTTCCCTCATTATACGACAGACGGCACCCACATTCAAGGAATTTTCCGGGTTGTTCCGGGTTGCGCGCACAGGGTCAGCAATGGACATTTTGCATTGATTGGCACCGAGTAATCAATTTTATTCATTTATAAATTGATTTTTTTAATTTTCCACTTGATTTTATTGAGCTCGGCAGTATAATGGGGATGACACCAGGGAGATCCCCCACAAAAAACCGACGCAGCACAAGGTTCCCATTGCCACGGCTCCGCCCCTTCAAACCACACGAATCCACCCACCCGAAGCAAGGAGGTCATCATGCGCAAAGAGGTTCCAGGCGCCTGTCCGGTCTGCGGCGAACGCATGCAGGTCCGCGAATTGGGCTGCAAAAACTGTGATATCACGCTGCGCGGCGAGTTCGAACTGTCCCCGTTCAACGCGCTTTCCCGGGAAGAACTGCGATTTGTCGAGATTTTCATCCGCACGCAGGGAAATTTCCGGGAAGTGCAGGCAGAACTGGGCGTTTCGTACCCCACCGTCAAAAAACAGCTCGAAAACGTCATCCGTTCATTGGGTTACGATGTCAAGCCCGAGCCGGTGCCGGATCCGGAGGACCTGGATGTGCTCGGCCGGTTGAAAAGTCATGAAATTTCCGTGGAGGAAGCCGTGGAACGGCTCAAAGTCGGGAGGAAACCGCTATGAATGAAACTGGACGCTCCATCCTGGAAATGCTGCGTGACGGCCAGATCACGCTTGAAGCCGCCGAGCGCCTGCTCGACGCGCTCATGGAAAAGCAGTTGGCGGAACAATGGGCGGCACACAGCGCCAAGGAGGCAGCCGCGCAATCCGCGGCGCAGGCCGGCGTGACCGCCTCGGCCTCAACGGTGCCGGTCTCCGCGCAAGCCGTCGACCCATCCGCGACACAAGGCCAGCCCAAGGGTCAAGGCGCATGGGAACAGGCTGCGGCAGACGAGCTGCCCCCCGTTTCCGGCAGCGCGTTTGTCCCGTGGCCAAACGACAATGTGCTGCGCATTGCCGCGTTTGTGGGACACAACATCCTCAAGGCGCAGGATGGCACCGCCCCGTTTTCGGTCAAGCTTGACGGCGATGCCAAGGATGTCATCTGCTATGGCAACCTCACCTGCAAGAACATCACCGGCAATGTCACCACCGACGGCAACCTCTCCTGTGACGCCATCACCGCCGATTCCATCAATGTGGGCGGCAATTTTGAGGGCGACGCGGTTGCGGCCAGCACGGTCATGGCCGGCGGGGACATCAACTGTGATGACGTCGGCGGCAACGTCAATGCCGGCGGCAATGTGGAATGCGGTGATATCGGCGGCAGCGTGATGGCCGGCGGCAACCTGGAATGCGACGATATCGGCGGCAGCGCCAGCGCCGGCGGCAACCTCTCCTGCGACGATGTTGGCGGAGACGCCAGTGCCGGCGGCAATCTGGAGTGTGACACCGTCGAGGGAAATGCCACCGACGGCGCGAGCGGTGCCAAAATGGGTGACGCGTTCAAGGACTTCATGAACAATCCGGAATGGAAGGCCGCCAAGGAAAAATGGGAGCAGCAGACCCAGGAATTCCGCCGCCAGTGGGACACCCAGGGAAAGGATATGGCGGAGAACCTGCGCCGGGCCGCCCACGACATGGGCAATGTCGCTTCCCACATCGCGCGCGACATTGGCCGAAATGTGAATGAAACCCTGAAGAAGTTCAAGCTCTGATTCAAGCGCGGATTCAAACGCTGCATCAAGTGCTGCATCAAGTGCGGTATCAAGTGCTGCGAATCAGCCGCACAGCAACGCCACACATCCCCATCACAGATCAGGGTCGTCCATTACAACCACACATCCCCATCACAACAAAATCGCCTGCAGGCAACCTCCTGCAGGCGTTTTTTTGTGACGTTCCTGTTCGTGTCACCGATTTGCCGGCTCCCTGACGAGCGTTCCCGTCAGCACCGGCAGTTCCGGCGGCCCGAAGGTGGCATTCATGGTTCCCTTGACCGTCAGCTTCTCGCCCGACACCGTCACCTCAAGGAGGGCCGAAGCCGGTCCGCACAGCTGCTGCACCCGCAGGCGGAGACTTCCGTCAGCTTGCAGGGCGGCCATACCGGCGGCGGGATCTCCCGGCTTTTCCGCGATGCCGATGAAAAACTCCTCGCATCCCGCGTGCCAGCGGCCCACCGCGCACCGGAGGGTGAATGTGCCCATGGCATTGCGCCCCGTCAGCACCACCACATCGGTCTGGGCGGTGCCCAGCGTCATCTCCTGCAGCCCAAGCGGATTGTCTGCCATCTGGAAACAGAGCGTCTGCAAGAACCGCTGCACTATCGCCGACGCGGCCTGCGTGGACATGTCTCCCGCCGGAGGGGCGATGGCCAAGCTGACCGACTTTGTCCGCAAGGCCGCCAGCTCGGCCGGATTCTCCGGCAGGGTGTCCTGATGCATGGCCGGCCACAGATGTTTCCACACCAGCCCAAGCACCGCGCCCACATCATGGGTGCCGGCGTTGAACGCCACCACGGCATCCGGTTGGGCACCGACAACACAAATCTGCCCGAACGCGCCATCCGCACGGAAGGATCCGTCCTGGCAACGCCAGAACTGATATCCGTATCCCGTGTTCCATTCGTTTGCCGGTTCTCCCGGCTTGTCGTCCGAACCGGCTGATTGGATGTGGGACGAGAGCGCTTCGTCGATCCATGCGGCCGGCAACAGTTGCTTGCCTTTCCAAAATCCTTTTTGCAGCAGGAACTGTCCGAATGCGGCGATGTCACGCGTGGTGAGGCGAAGCCCATATGCACCGGCGGAGTTGCCACGCGGACAGGTGCTCCAGTACGGCGTCCCGATGCCCAAAGGTTGAAACAGCCTGGGCACAAGGTAATCACGCACCGTCAACCCCGTCAACCTGGTGACAATGGCCGAGCACATGTAGGTGGCCAGATTGTTGTACACGAAAAGGGAGCCCGGCGCCTGTTGCGGCGGATTGGCCAGAAAATGGCGGACCCAGTTGCCATCCTCCAGGGTTCGGACGCCATCCATGAAGTCGGCGGTATGACCGGTCCCCATCATCAACAGATGCTTCACCTTCATCTCGCGCAGGAAAGGCGTGGGATCGGCCGGCGCGTCTTCCGGGAAAAAGGACAGCACCGGATCTTCCACGGTCAGCAATCCCTCGCTGACCGCAAAGCCGATCGCCGTGGAGGTGAAGCTCTTGGAGAGTGAATGGAGAATGTGCGGCTCCTGTGGCTGGTAAGGATCCCACCAGCCCTCCGCCACCGTTTCACCGTGCCGCAGGATGACGAAGCCGTGCAGCTCCAGTTTGGCGGCGTCCACCGCCTCAAGCCAGTTGCGGATGCCCTGGCTTTCCACACCCATCGCTTCTGGAGATGCCAAGCCTCTCATAAATCGTGCCTCCCAGAGAATATGTACGATTCCACGCCGGATGGCGCAGTTGTCCTGATGTGACGGTTTTGGCACGGGTTGTCGGGGCATGCCCTGTGGCGGGTCAGCTCAGCTGCGCGGTGGAGTAGCCGGCCGTGTCCGTGAGGCTGTTGCCCTTGAGCAAGTCGAGATCCTCGAGCGCCTTGCCGGTGCCAAGCGCCACACAGGAAACCGCCTCGTCCGCAATGATGACGTTGATGCCGGTTTTTTCGCGCAGCAGCTTGTCGAACCCGTAGACCAGGCTGCCGCCAC
>JAEWSN010000197.1 GCA_023459915.1 Bacillota bacterium | reverse complement strand
CCCACCGCCGTATCAAGCGGCGGGGTGAACAGCGGGGTGAGCAGGGTATTGATGCCATGGCGCACCGCGATGTCCATGTACTGGGCTATCCGCGACCAGTGGGCTTCACTGAAAATCTCTTCGCCATAGTGAACAGCCAGGCAGTCCGCATGGAACCACTGGGTGTGCAGCAACGTCTGCGCGGGTAGTTCCGCCGGCAGCACGGTCAGGGTCAGCCCCGTTTCTCCCAGTACACGTTCGGCGTGGGTGAAGACGATCCGGATTTCGTGTGTCCCCTCCGGCAGCGGGTGTTCGGTGCCATCCACCTCCACCCAGAGCGAACGCCACTGGTCCGGCAGCAATTGCAGTCCTTGCTTCGGGACGGACAGCAACGGATCCGGAAACAATCCGGGCGCTGTGCGCAGCACATGCGCGTCATGTCCATGCCAATTCGGCAGTTCGCAGGGAACCAGGCCCACCTGGTACAGCCGGATGTGCGCATGGAGCGGAGAAACCACCTGCACCCGAACCGCATCGAGGGTGAAGGCGTTCCAGTGCCAGGCCACCTGGAAGCTGAACCGTTCGTTCCGCAGCACGGATACCTGGGCCTTCCCTTCCGATACGGCGGCGGCCGTTGGCGCCTCGTCCGCAAACACCTTTTCCAATGAGGAGAGGGGTATCAACCGCAAAGCTTCGTCCATGCCATGTCCTCCCGTGGGCAGCCCTGTTTTCCGGAGATCGGCCTGCCTCATCGAAAAAGCACGCGCGACGCCATGAAATCACACCCCACTCCCACAGCATATCCCCATTGTCCGGTTCAATCGATGGACGAAACGTCCAACTTTTTGCGCATTTCGTCATGCAGGACAGCGTTTCTCACTGGTGAGATCCTACATGTGTCCCAATGCGGAACGCGCGTATTGCGAGGGCGTCATGCCGGTGGTTTTCTTGAACTGCCGCGAAAAATGATGCACGCTGGACCATCCCAGTTGTTCGGCTATATCGGAAAAATGCAATCCGGATTCCCGGATCATCCGCTTGGCGGCCTCCACGCGCACACGGGCGGCACAGGCAACCACCCCGCAGCCCATGTGCTTGCGAAACAAGGCTTTGAGCGCGCTCTCCCCCATCAGCACATGGGCACACACCTCCGCGAAGGTGATCTGTCGGTGCACATTGGCTTCCATGTATCGCAGTGCCTCTGCGATGATCTTTTCCCCGGCTTGCTCCCGCACGGTTGTGCTCAATGGCTCCGGCGTTTCCGGGGACTGCCGGGACATGCTCCGGCGGGTGGGGAGGCCTGCTCCGGAAGTCTGTTCGTGCCGCAAAAGCAATATCAGCAGCGCCTCCAGGCTGTGCCGCACCCGCTGTTCCGCACCAATCGGCGCTTCCGGATTGCGTTCCAGCCGCCATGCATCGGTTTTGTTCAATGGGGTGACAAACGCCGTCCGGGCTTCCCGAATCAGCATCGCCAGCGTGTTGCGCTCCGGACTCCCCAGATGCAGCACCTTGCGCTCAAACATTTTCATGGCACGGGATTGGCATTCAAACGCACAAACAATGAGGTTGGGGGCCTGCCTGCCATTGGCCTCCACCGTATGAAACTCATTGGGCATGTGAAAAACGATGTCCCCCTCGACCAGATGATGTCGCTGATCATCTGCGCGGACATCCACCTCGCCCTTGTCGACGTAGAGGAACTCCCAGAAATCGTGGCGTTCGCCTTCATAGGCATAACCACGCGCGTACTCGAAATAATGGATGCTCACCACACGCCGGATGGTCACCGCATCACGCAGGGATGTCATGGCATATTGCATGAACAGGACCTCCACAGATAGGTTTCATGGCCGCAGCAGAACCGCGCGGCACCCTCACACAAATGCGAGCAACCCAAAATCCTCGGGCCGGTGGAAATCCGGCTTGGGAGACGTCATCGGGTTCCATGAACCGTAATGCGGCACCGGCGTATCCTCTCCGCATTTGTACAGGTTCATGCGCAGCACAGCCCCTGTTTCCGCCTTGAAACCCGACACCTGGGCTTCCAGCCAGGAGAACGGAATTTCCAACAGCATGTCCCACCAGGCGTCGCCAAACGGATCCGTACATGATCCAGGCCGGATGACAAGTGGCGAGGCCGCTTCCGGGGTCAGCAGTTCCCGATTCTCCCGTCCCAATCCCTTCCCGAGGAGCAAGGTGCCCGCGGCATTGAGCTCAAAATTCAAATATGGCGTCCCGGGCTCCCCGAGCGGCTGGACAAAAAACTCCACACAGCTGTCCCGATACACCGGATCGTTCATCTGATGGAAGGTGACCTGCGGATGCTGTTCCCTCACCAAAAACCGAAGCTTCAGGGAGGTCCGCGTCCGCCGCAGGAACACCCGCGTGGGCGGCAAGGTCTCCTCCGGCAGCCATGGGCAGTTTCGAATCGGCAACTCCACCACTTCGTCGGTCTTCAAACATTGTTTCATGGCAACCTCCCTTGGCAATCTCCTTCATTGATAATTTACCGTACCCGGAGGCTTGTCAACCATCAAATTCTGTATTGACCGTACTGGTTTTCACCTTCCCCAAATCAGCTTCGGCGCCACCAGCAGCCCCATGGCCTTCAACTGGTACTCATAGGCCCAACTTGCGCCTTCCGTGCGCCAGGCGGCTGTGCCGAACCACCGGAACGACGGATTGCACAGATGCACGCAACCGAACGCGTTGAACCGGTTGCCAAACGCCGTGATATCCAGCGCATGTCCACCCTCGACCGGCTTCCCCAAGGCAAGCTGATACGGCGCGAACGCGATGCGGCCGGCAAAGGCACCATCGAGCGCTACCGACAGTACCGGGTTCGGGAAACGCGAGGTTCCCAAGGTATAGGTGGTCTGTCCGTCAGCCTCAATGCGGGTATGGTAGGTCACGTTTCCCGCATAAAACGGCAATCCCTGCCCTGTCCAATCCCCAAAGGCAAGCGTTCGAACCGGCTCTGTGACAGTCTTGTGGCGGCCGGCCACCCGCACGCCGAAGTCACCAAGCAGATACAGCCATTCAAGATTCGTCCCCTCGCCAAGCGGCACCTCCACCTCCAGCACATGGGACCCCGCTCTCATGGCCGGCAGCGCGGTTTTCCGGATGCAGTGATCCGCGAACCAGCCGGTGTCCTTGAATGTGACCGGCTCCCCATCCAGACGGATGGTGGCCTGCTCCGGACGTTCCAACGCCAGTTCGGACGCGGGCAGATTCACCGCCAATTCCAGCCGGAACCGCAAGGTCAGCCGGTGCATGGCGGCAGTTGACTTTATGGTGGATTGCTTTTCACGGGCCACCCAGGGCTGAATCATCGCGTCGATGCGCAGCGGCAGACCCAGTTGTTTCCGCAGGGTTGTATCCATCCGCAACAACTCTTCCTCGGGCTGCCAGTCACCGTCGTCAAGGCAGTATTCGGCCATGTCCAGCAGCAGCACGTTCGGCTCTGAAAGTGTCACAGGAACGGGATCCTGAAGTTCGCGCACCGTATGGGTTCCCTTTGTCCGCACAGTCGGCACACCAGTGTCCGCTGTGCTGCTCCACTCTGCATTGGCCGTCGGCGTTGTCTCGGGAGCCGGGGCAAGCGCCGGTTCCCCCGGCAGCAGCTGCAGCAGCAGGCTGTCATGGATGGACATGTCGAGGATGAGGCAGGTTTCAACGCTGGTGCTGATTGCGTCCGAATTCGCATTACCCTCACCTGGCGTCCGACCGGAAACCGGTTCAATCACCGCAGGCATGGGACAGATGTCCCCGGTCATGGCATCGTACAGCATCGGGTTCCACCTGCCGGCGATGCGGAAGTGCAGACGCTCCATCAGCCCGGTTCCACCCATCCAGTCCGACGGCACCTCACGGTCCCACGCATGGGCCAGGAACAGCCAGCGGGCCTCGCCATCCTGCCGGATACGGGAGATGAGATTGGCATGGCGGGTACCGGATTCCGTCCAGACCGACACCTCCCGATAGGGGTTCAGCGCGTCCAGAATGGCTGTTTTGGTGAAGGGAACACGCGGGCATTGTGCGGCCAGCCGCTGTGCCCGTTCGTCCGGTACGGCATCCACCCATGTGGCCGGCTCACCCAGGAATATCACCGTGCCACCCGCCTGGTGGAAGGCTTCCAGCCGTTCGAGCGTGGTGGCGCGCAGGGTGTGGTTGCCGGGAACCAATACAACCTCGTAGCGCATGGTTCCAACCGGGAAGCCGTTCGGGTCCATGCCGGCCTCGGACAGCGGACACTGGGACGGCAGCAGGGATTCGCTGATCCAGTCGAAATCGATCTGGCCGGGCAGCAGCCATTCCATGAGGTTCTTGAAGTTCGTCTCCAACTCGTCCCGGGCCGGGAATGTCTGTTCAAAGGGACCCCAGTGCAGCCAGTAGGATTCCACCGGATGAATGGCGGCGATGCGCACATGGGGCCACCCGCGCGTGAGGGCCGTGTTCAGGCGGGAAAAATAATCCTCGACCATGCGGTATTCCGTGTGCCAGGGGGACTGATAGTTGATGGACGCGGGATAGTCGCGCTTGGCCTCGCCTTCCATGGATACCCAGCTGAGATGATGAACGCGGACGGACACGCCGAGTGCCGCCTGCCAGTCTCCCTGCATCTTGTGACTGCGAAACGGGAAATCCCAGTTCGTGACGCCGTACAGTTCGCTGAGCACACCGGGATAACCGAATTGGTTGGCTGCGGATTGCGCTTGCTTGGCGGTGGAGAACTCCCGGCTGTCGCACAGCATGTCGATACCTGGCAATTGAAAGGACCGGTAGGAGCGCATGGCGTCTCCGAGTGCGCCGGTTTGGGACTGCAGAGATTCCTCCGCCATCATGTGGCCGGTAAGCATGAGATTGCGTGCCTTGCACCAATTGCCGATTTGATCGGCAAACGACTGGGAAAAGCGCTCCGCAAGATGATCATGATACTGATACCGACTCACGGACACGGCCCCTTCCGGCAACTCCCAGAACAACTCGGGGAGCACGGCCAGGAGATCCGATCCGTAGGTGGACTGATAGGTTTCCGGGAAATCGTCGGTGAACGGGATGACGATATCGCGCGCTTCATCCGCGAAGCGCAGCGCCTGTTTGTGGACAAACTGCGGCTCATCCGTGAAGATGGCGGGTACTGTGCCTCCGAAATCGGTGGACAACGCTTTCGCATAGGTTTCATGGGTTTCCTCGATGAAACGCCGGATGGCGGCAGGGTCCAGCGTGTTGACGTAGGCTTGACCGTTATACCAGGCGTTGTCCGGCTCCACGCAGAGCAGGGCATGCCAGACGCGGGTGAGCGTGTTAGCGGTGGTGTTGGTCGGGATATGGGCGGTGTTGACAAGCTCTTTCGATGCATTCTCAGCCATTTCTCTTGTGGTGAACGGCTGGATTCTTTCCAAGTACCCGTTTCGAAGTGTCACCTGGTGTGCGGAGAGCCAATATCCACGGAGGAGGATGCCAGCGGCCAGCGCGGATTCATACGCCTCGCGGGTTGGGGCAAATCCTTCCTGCAGAGGTGTAAGCGTGTAGGATAGGTAGCGGGCACGATAGCGGTGATCGCAGGTGACACGGCCTCCCGCCGCACCGGATGGCCAGCGGTCCTCATCGTACAGCCAGGCCAGCATATTGCGATCCTTAGCTTCCTTCACACACGCTTTGATCATCTCCATGAACTCGGGACGAAGATACGGGGTGTCCAATCCTACGCGACTGTGCATATGGAACCCGCCCATGCCCATATCTTGCAGGACGCCGATCTGCCGCAGCAGCTCCTCCTTGCCCAAGCGGTTGTTCCACGCCCAGAATGGGGAGCCACGGTATTCGGAAGTGGGGTTCTGGAAGAGGTCGCGGGAAAGGCTTTGTTCCTGATTCTTTGGGTAGAGCATGGGGGTACCTCCGTGAAATGGTTACACGAGATTCTGACGGTTCATGGGCCTATGACACAATTGCGGAAGAATGTAGAACAGTGCCATCCTATCATTGCAACAGAAAGAATTCATGGGGGATTCTTGCGATATTTGAGACATTACAGTGAAATTTGTTATTTTTCGTCATTTTTCACCGTTGCACTTATTGTATGAATAGTATAAAACTTCCTTAGGATGATGGTTGCTGTGAAATATGCAAACTGATTCGAATGGGAATGGTGATTTGTGTTCCATGGGCAATATCAATAGCACTGTTTGCATATTCGTGAACTGGGAGCGCGCAATCTACCAAAATCGGAATGCTTACGAACCATTTTTCTTCTGTTCACTGCGAAGTTAATTTGTACGGCATGCATAGACACGGGTGGTTAGGTTGAAAATGTGTTATTCAGAAAAAAGACGTTAGGTAAGACTCGCAAAGGCAGGTAAATCCACGATGAAAACGATTGTCATAAACGAGAGAGACTATCAAAGGCTCATTGCAAGACATGAAGACCATTTTCTCGATTATAAGTCGAAGTCAATATCTCCTGCAAAAATAGAAAAAATTGCTGTGGCCTTTGCTAATGCAGATGGCGGTGAAATCTACCTTGGCATTAAAGATGAAAAGGAATTTCTTGATCCAAACAAAAGGTGGGATGGGTTCACAACTATTGAAGAGATGAATCCATTTCTTCAAGTCCTGTTCAACCTAACCCCAAGCCTAACGCTTAAGTATGACGTAATAAAAAAGGAGGAAATAGAGGGATATATCTTATGCATTGTTATCGAGAAAAGTGCACTTGTCTGTAAGACATCGGATGGAACCGTCTATCAAAGATATGGTGCTCAGTCTCTACCACTTAGAGATCCTGCAAAAATAACTGAGCTTTCATTTGCAAAAGGTGCAACCACTTTTGAAGACTGTATTGTCAGTGGAGTACTTCTCGAACAAATAGTCGAATCTATTGCAATGAGAGGGTTTTTGTCGGAATATTCACCTGCTACTGATTCGCTTGAGTTTCTAATAAATCAGAACCTAATCTCATATCGTGAATGGGATATACGTACTGCTGCAATAATGCTTTTTCATGACAATCCAACAGCTGTAATGCCAAGAAAATGTGCAGCTAAAATTTGCTCGTTATGAGACACGTGAAGATGATCCCGAGAGAGAACACTTAAAGAGTACGATTAGTCTTGAAGGACCTTTAAACAGACTCATTTCTGATACAGTGAATACAGTAACGGAGATCCTGTCTAGTATTAGCATACTAACATCAGGAGGCATGAAAAAGCTAAACTACCCAAGTGAAGCAATTTGGGAAACGATTGTTAATGCATTTATTCACAGGGACTATTCAATATCTGATGATGTTCAAATTCAGATCTATGACAACCGAATAGAGATACTAAGTCCTGGAAGGCTCCCAGGTGTTACGGACGCCTCTGCATGGCCGAAAACTGACGGCATTATTTGCCGGAAACTGACGAAGCCGCTGTCCGCATCGTCATCGTATCACAACAATTCCGCCTTCGGCGAGACAAATGCCGGCCACATC
>JAEWSN010000196.1 GCA_023459915.1 Bacillota bacterium | reverse complement strand
TTGCCATGGCGGGATTGTCCGCCCTGTGCGGCATTCTGGTGGTGTCCCTGGTGGAATATGTTTGGTATTATCCGCGGGTGATGCTGATGTTCTGGACGGTCGCGGGCCTGTTGCTTGCGGCGGTGTCTCTGGCGCCGGAGCAGGCCGACACGTCACACTGACGCCCGGTTCGAGGCCCAAAGGCGCCTGGTTCGGGGCCCGAAGACGCCCGGTTCGGGGCCCAAAGGCGCCCGGTTCGAGGCCCAAATGACTCGATTTCGCACCATTGTGCGGAAGGCATCAGTCCGTTGTGGCACTGCTTTTTGCGGCGTTGCCCTTCGGATTGCCGGACAGGTGTGGCGGCATGACCAGCGACAGGGCCACATCCACATTGCGTTCCGCGGCCTGCCGGAGCTGTCCGATGCGTGCCTCGAGCGCGGTGGTGAGCATCTGCCTTTTCTCCCACGCCTCCAGCAGCCGTTGCGGCCACTGTTCCCAGTCCCCATCCCCGATGCGGCACATCATGGGTTGTCCGGCTTCATCCAGAAATGAGGACACCTTTGGCTCGTAGACCAAGCCTGTCATGGGGACGCCCATGGCCGCGGCATAGATCAGCGAGTGCAGCCGCATGCCCACCAGCAGATCCATCCGGCCCAGCACCGTCATGAGATGATCCGGGGTGAAGCTCCCGGTCAGCAGACACCCTTTTTGTGTCATGAGCCCCAGCACGCGCCGCGAAATCTGCACATCGTCGGGAGTCTGCATGGGCAGAAAAACCGGTGTCGCGCCCAGCCGGGTCACACACAGATCCGCGAGGGCCGCGATGGCCCGCAGCGTGCGGTCGCTGTCCGCCCATTTTCTCAGAGAAAATCCCACAAGAGGTTTTCCAAGAGGCACACCTGCTTCCTGAAGCGCTTTCTGGGCCAGTTCCGGAAGAACGGGATTGAGCAACAGCGCGGGGTCTGCCGTCACCTCCACCTTCGGACGGGTGATGCCCAGACGGGCCGCTTCCGCCAGAGAGTCCGGATCGCGGAGGGTGATGGCGTCCAGCCGGTTCAGCACGCGCCGCGCCCACTTGCGGTTTGCCGGGCGGGAGATGGGACCGAGTCCGTTGGCCAGCAGCATGGTGCGCGCGCCGCACAGCCTTGCCAGGGTGAGCATGCCGAGATAGTAGAAGATGGAGCGGGTGCTGGTGTTGTCCTGGATGAGGCTGCCGCCGCCCGCGACGAAAAGCCTGGTTTTGCGGATGAGCCGCCAGGCGCGGAACAGGTTGAACCGATGGATGGCCGCGACCTTCATGGCGTTCCGGGTCCCGGCCGGGTTGCGGGACAGGACTGTCAGCGTGATTTCCGGATTCCGTCCGCGCAAGGTGTCTGTCAGGGACTTCAGGATGGCTTCATCCCCACTGTTCTGATAGCCGTAATACCCGAGAATGGCCACGTCGCAGGTGCGGCCGTCCGCCTTCGTTCTTGCCTCGTCCGCCAGCACGCGGGCGTAAATGTCCCGCTGGGTGGCACACATGCTCTCCAGCGAAAACCTTGCCTTCGCGGCGTCGTGAAAGCGGGATCCGATGGTTTGCCGCAGGGCGGCGTCTCCCAGCAGCGTATCCAGATGTCCGGCCAGCGCGTCCACGTCCCTGGGTTCGAACAGGAAACCGTTCTCTCCGTGCACGAACAGATCGCCAAGTCCGCCGACCCGTGAGCTGACCGTGGGGCGGGAGAAGCGGGCGCCCTCGAGGATGACGTACGGAAAGCTCTCGGACAGGGAGGTCAGCACATTGATGTCGATGATTTGAAAAAAGTCATAGGGGGCGGCGACCATGCCCGCAAAATGCACCTTCTGGCGGATGCCGAGTGTTTCCGCCAGCCGCTCGAGGGTGGGGAGCAAATCTCCCGGACCGCCGATGAGAAAACGCGCTTTGGGATGGCGTGCCGCCACCTTGGCCGCGGCACGTAAAAAGGTCTCATGATCCTTGACCGGGTGCAGGCGGGCCATGATGCCCACCAGCAGGCAGTCCTGCTCGAAGGGGACATTGTATTGCCTGAAAAAGCCGGTCCTTGTGCATGGCGGGATTTCATTGTCAAAGGGGATGCCGTTGTAAACCGTCCGGATACGCTGTGGATCGAAGCCTCTGGCGGTCAGCATGTCACGGAAATTTTCGGACACGGCCACATGGTGGCGGATGTGGCGCAGGGCCACGGCGTTGATGAGTCCATAGGAAAGCCTTTTTGGAAGGCTGTGCAGATAATCGAGTCTGGGGTCGCTGTGGACGGTGGTGACAAGCGGAATGCCCGTGAGTCGGCGCAGGATGAGCCCGATGAGATTGCCCTTCGCGCCGTGCGCGTGCAGCAGATCGCACGGCCGCTCGCGGATGACGCGCAGGGCGCGCCGGACCTCCACCGGGAGCAGCTGCCCGGTGATGCAGTGGGCGTCGATGCCCATGGCGGTGGCTTCTTCATGGAAGGGACCGTGCCGGAAGCTGATCAGGGACACGTCAAGATACGCGCCCAATGCCTTGACCAGGGACAGCACGTGGCTTTTCGCGCCGCCTTCGTCGCCGCCGCCGATGAGATGGACTACCCGCATGTGAACCTCCCGCACCGCTTGTTGCATCATGCTGTGTTGGTTGCGCAAACGCCGGCACCGGCTGTTTCCCGTCACAAGACGGTTTCCGGCGGGCCGGGTTCGTCACCCGAACCATTTTATCACGCGGCGGACGGTCTGGCCATGGACGCAAAAAGGTGCCAAGGCTACCTTTCTTTTTCCATAGGATATGTTATAATTGTAAAGCTGTCCTGAACCCAAGTTGCACGATGTCGTTTCAAGCGGCCTTTCCGGGGAAAACAGGATTGTGTTGGGACAAGCGTGGGGGTCGTTCCCGCGAAAGCGGAGGGCCGTGTCGGAGGAAACGTGGTGCGCATCAAGCCAAGACCAGGAGACTATGTCATCGCGGCCCTGCTGTTGCTGGTGGCGCTGGCTTCCCCTGTGTTGACGGCGCAGTCCGCCACAGCGAATCTCACGGCAATCATCACGCAGGACGGACAGGAGCTTTCGCGCATCCGGCTCACCGGACTGGCGGATCCCATCGAGGTGTCGTATGGGGGGGCCTACCCCGGTGTGATTCTGGCGGAGAACGGACGAATCCGGTTTTTGGAGACGCAGTGTCCGGATCACATCTGTGTCCGGACGGGCTGGCTCACACGGGCCGGCAGCACGGCGGCCTGCCTGCCCGCCCGTGTGCTCATCAGACTTGAAGGCAGTGAGGCGGGGGATGTGGATGTCAGCATACAGTAAACAGACACATGCCGCCGCCAATCAGTCCGCCGGCGGCGTGGCGGATGCCGCACAGGCCAGGCGGATCAGGATGCGCCGGCTGGCCATGAACGGGTTGTTTCTGGCCATGGCGCTGGTGCTCTCCGTGCTCGAGCGCTGGATACCGGTTCAGGCGGTCATTCCCATTCCGGGGGTGAAGCTGGGGCTTGCCAACATCATCACGCTGTTCATCCTCTTCTATGCGGATTGGGTGGACGCGGCAGTGGTGAGTACCCTGCGGTGCCTGCTGGCGGCATTCGCTTTTGCCGGTCTCTCGTCCCTGTTGTTCTCCCTGTCCGGCGCGGCGTTGGCCCTGCCGGCCATGATGCTGGCCAAGCGGTTTTACCCTTCCCGGGTTTCGTTGATTGGCATCAGCATCAGCGGGGCTGCGGCGCACAATCTGGGGCAGCTGGGCATGGCCGCGCTGACCATGAGGAGCGCCGCCGTGTTCGGGTATGCGCCGGTGCTTTCAGGGGCGGCACTGGTCATGGGAACCCTGACCGCACTGGTTGCGATTCCCTTTTTCAGGGCCATGGAAGGCACGGGGCTGGTCAAATCGCACACATGAGGAATCCGGTTGTTTGTCGGCACACCATGGTGGGTCAAAAACAGGCAGGGACATCCTTGTGAATAAAGAAACAAATAATGGCAGAGAAAAGGTCAGAAAGGGCTTCGGCAGCGCGTGCACGCGTGCTGTGCCGTCGAATCCCGAACGAACAGACACCGGCAGGCGTGCCTGATGGTGTCACTGGAGGGGGCAACATGTCAAAACGGATCGTTATCGTCGGGGCCGGGTATGCGGGTGTGGAAACCGCGATGTCGCTGAACCGGCACAAGAAGGATGCCAGCGTGGACATCGTGCTGGTGGATCGCAATCCTTACCACACGCTGCTGACAGAGCTGCATGAGGTGGCCGGCAACCGCGTGGATGAGGAAGCGGTGCGTGTGCCCCTTCATGAGATCTTCCGCTATACGGATGTCAAGACGGTCACCGCGGAGGTCACCGGCTTCGATTTTGAGAAACGCGCGCTCACCCATTCGCAGGGAACGCTTTCCTATGACGTGCTGGTGCTCGCCATGGGCGGCGCGCCGAACTATTTCGGCATTCCCGGTCTGAAGGAAAACGCGTTCACGCTGTGGTCCTTTGACGACGCGGTGCGGTTGCGCAACCACATCGAACGCTGTTTTCTGCTCGCCTCCCAGGAGACGGACGCGGCGGAGCGCAAGCGCCTGCTGACCTTCATCGTCGGCGGGGCCGGGTTCACCGGTGTGGAAATGATGGGTGAGCTGGCCCTGTGGAAGCGCAAGCTGTGCAAGCAGTACAACATCGGGGCTTCCGAGGTGCGGCTGGTCCTGGTGGACATGCTGCCCACCATCATGAGCAATCTGTCAAAGAAGAACATCGAGAACTCCCACAAGTACCTGGAGAAGAAGCTGGGTGTGGAGGTGCTGCTCAACACCGCCATCAAGGAAGCCACCGCGGACGGCGTGATCACCGGCAACGGCGTGCTCGATACCAGAACCTTCATCTGGGCCGCCGGCGTCCGCTCCAATCCCGTCATCGACGGACTGCCGCTCGAGACCGTGGGCGGTCAGCGCCGCATCAAGGTGGATGGGTACGGCATGACCGGTGTGGAGAATGTCTACGCCATCGGGGATGTGGGCGGACTGCTCGACGAAAACGAAAAGCCGTATCCGGCCATGGTCGAGAACGCGGTGCAGAGCGCCAAGGGTGTGGCGCACAACATTCTCGCCGCCCTCTCCGGCAAGGAGAAAAAGCCGGTGGTCGTGAAGATGCACGGCATCATGGTGTGCATCGGCCGCTGGTTTGCGGTATCCGACATCATGGGCAAATCGCTGCCCGTATGGCTGTCCATCCTCATGAAATATGTCGTGAACATGCATTATCTGTGGGAAATCACCGGTTTCCGCGGCGTCTACAAATATCTGCGCCACGAATGGACCGATGTCCGCCAGAA
Source organism: Bacillota bacterium (assembly GCA_023459915.1). Lineage (GTDB taxonomy): Bacteria > Bacillota > Clostridia > DSM-8532 > DSM-8532 > JAEWSN01. Next base: position 3,009 of record JAEWSN010000196.1, on the reverse strand, counting down.
CCGGACCCTGCTCGAGAAACACTGGTCCACGCGCACGCAAGCCTGGTGGCAGTTCCCGCTGCGACTGTTCCTTGGCGGGATGTGGCTGTATGAGGGGTTGAAAAAGGCGCTGGACGGCTGGTTCACCAGCCCCAAGCTCGCCAGCTTCCTCGGCATGTCCTCGGACGCCTCGAGCGGCGCCACCTCGGCCGGGCTGTATGTGCTCCGGACGGATGAGATTCTTGAAATCAAGACAGGCATTGTGAACTTTTTTCTGGGGACCCACAGCCGGTTGGTGGAGGGCAACACCATCTCCGAGGAGATGTTTGTCAAGTTCGATCTGCTGAAGTTCGGGGACTTCAACCTGGTGCCCTGGTTCCTGCAGAATGTGGTGCTGGCCAGTGACGGCCTGTCCATGTTCTTCCAGGTGCTCGTGGTGGTGCTCGAGGTGCTGATTGGCCTGATGCTGCTCGGCGGCGCGTTCACCTTTGTGGCCTCGGTCATCTCCATCGGTCTGATGGCCATGTTCCTCACCTCCACCGGCCTGTATGAGAAATCCTGGTGGATGCTCTTTGCCTCCATTGTCACGCTTGGCGGCGCAGGGCGCGCGTTTGGGCTGGATTACTGGCTCATTCCGTGGGTCACCAACCTGTGGGACTCCTTCTGGAAGAACCGCAAGCTGCGCCTGTTCTTCAGGCACGGGCTCGACCGCTGAACCGACAGGGGGCACAGTATCGCGCGATTACTCCGGCCGTCGAATATCCAAAACAGTTCCATCCTGAATCCGCTTCTCTCAACGGCCGGTGTTACAAGCAATTCAGATATTTTGACGCCATCGTAATAACGCAGGAAGGACACCAACTATGTGGGAGAACCAACCCTGGATCCGCGAGGAAATGATCGCTTTTGAGGCATTTGCCGGGGAGCGGTTTGCGGGCAGGGGCATTCCATACAAGGAAATATCGGCCGGGTTGCTGCTTTCGGGCGGCAAGCGGTTGCGCCCGGCGATGACCATCCTCGCCGCCAAGAGCGGTGAGTATGACAGGGCACGTGTCTTTCCGGCAGCGCTGGCCATTGAGGCCCTGCATGCCGCAACCCTGGCCCATGACGACATCATCGACGGGGCGACGGTCCGCCGGGGAAAACCGACGGTCTCCGAAACGCATGGTGTGAACATGGCGGTCTACACGGGGGATTACCTGTTTGCCAAAAGCCTGCTGCTGATGGCGGAGTCCGGGCTGGAGACCGATCGTACCCAGATGATCGCCAAGGCGGTATTGTCCATGTGCGAGGGGGAGATGGCCCAGTATCTGGGCCGCTATCAAATCACCCCGCTGCCGCAGTATCTGCGGCGCATCGCCCGCAAAACAGGACTGCTGTTTTCCGCCGCCTGTGCCATCGGCGCAAAGGCCGGCGCGCTGGACGATGAGTCGGTGAACCGGTTCCGCCGGTTCGGATTCAAGTTTGGCATGGCGTTTCAGATTCGGGACGACCTGCTCGACATGGAAATGGACGCGCAGGAGGCGGGAAAGCCCGTTGTCCGGGATCTCAAGGATGGCATTGCCACCTTGCCGGTTTTGCTGGCATTGCGCAACAACAGCAACCTGGCGGAACCCCTTCGGGCTCTGTTCGCCGGCGACGGGGACATGACCGGCTTGCTTGACGCGGTCCGGACTGCCGGCGGCACCCGGGATGCGGGGAAGATGCTTGGCCGTTATGGTGACAAGTGCCGCGCCCTGCTGTCGGAAATGCCGGGACACACCACGCGGCATGCACTGGAGGAGTTGACGGATTGGCTCATGTCCGGCAATGATGTGCTCCAGACACAAGCCACATGAGCCATGACCCAGTCGGGTCACAACAGAACAACTAAATGCTTCGCATTTTGTTGATTTACCCTACATGCCCCCAGTCGGGCGACAAGCAAACCTTAAATTGCTTCGCAATTTCAGGATAGAAAACAAGTCAAAAAGGAGAGGGAAAACATGAAAAAAGCAATTGTACTCGTTCTGGCACTGGTGATGCTCGTATCACTGGTCGGCTGCGGCGCTTCCGGTTCTGTCAAGACCGGTGTCGGCGTGGTGACATCCACCATGAAGTCCAAGGCTGCGACGGCGGAAGCCGCCGGCACGGCCCAGGTCGATTCCGTCATCGCGGCGGTGACCATCGACCAGGACGGCAAGATTCTGACTGTGGACATTGATTCCGCACAGACCAAGATTGGCTTTGACGCCGCAGGACAGCTCACCGCCGAGGGTTCCTCGGATGTGCCCACCAAGACGGATCTGGGTGCGGATTATGGCATGAAGAAGGCTTCCGGGATCGGTATGGAATGGGACGAGCAGATTGTCGAGCTGGAAAAATGGCTCGTCGGCAAGACCGCCGACCAGGTCTCCGGCATGGCGCTGAACGAAGGCAAGGCCACCGACGCGGACCTGACCTCCAAGGTGACCATCACCGTGACCGACTACCAGAAGGCCGTGCTCGAAGCCATCGCGAACGCGAAGTGATTCGGGCGGCAGGCTGACACAGCCTGATCCGGACTGTCAACCCGCCGCGCCTGTCAGTTTGCTGACAGGCGCGGTGGCGTTTTCTTCCCTTTTTTCGTACAATACAGGTATCCCAAACCGTTTGTCAGACATCCCTTGGGTTGCATCCTCCGGAGGTTCCATGCGCATCAACAGTTCAGCCCGTGCCATCTGTCCCGTCACCCCGCGTCGCCGGTCCCCCATCCTGTCGCGAGCGGCGCTCGGCCTTGTGCTGCTGCTCCTCCTGTCTGCCTGCGGCGGCGAGCGCCGCACCAAGTACACGCATTCCTTTCTGGGAACATTCGACACGGTCATCCAGGTGGTGGGATATGCGCAGGACGAGGCCTCGTTCGAAGAAATGGCACAAAAGGCACAGACCCGTTTCGAGGCGCTGCATCGCCTGTACGACTTGTATCACACATATGAGGGAACCCCCAATCTCAAAACCATCAATGATCAGGCGGGTATCGGGCCGGTCACGGTGGACCGGGAACTGGTGGAG
>JAEWSN010000195.1 GCA_023459915.1 Bacillota bacterium | reverse complement strand
CTGTGATGATGTGCTCAACCAGATTCAAGCCGCCCGGGCCGCCATGGACGCGGTGAGCCGCCTGGTGCTGGAGCGGCACATGAAGCGCTGTCTCGTCGACCGGGTGCGGTCCGGAGAGGACGAAGTGGTTGATGAGCTGCTGGTGACGCTCGCCAAGCTGATGCGGTGATTGTGCCGCGCGCCGGTCCACCGGATCCACGTTGCAACACAACGCCACACCAGGTGCCGTCATCATCAGGCAATCGCGCCAGGGAAATGCATCAGGGCAGCGGCACCCAGCGGCGAATCGCCAGGAAGCCCAGCACCGAAACCAGCAGGCTCAGGGTGGTCCCCCATGCCAGATCAACCACGGTCACCAGCACCGGCCAGTCCTTCACCGTCGACAGATTCGTCAGATCATAGGTCGCGTAGGTGACAAAGCCGAAGAACGCGCCGTACAACGCGGCATGCGCCAGGCTGTTTTTCTCGAGCGCCGGCTGCAACACAAATACGAGTATGCCCACCACGAAGATGACATAGAACACAAACGCGGCGGTAATATTCACGGGTTCCCGCATCAGATAGCCAATCTGCTTCACGTAGAACTTTCTGGCCACCAGGACCAGCCATACCATGTCCACTGCCAGAAAAGCGGCAAATACCAGTCCAAATCTGGCCAGCCATCTCAACCATTCCATCACATATACTCCTTTCGAGGGCGGCGGGGAATGAAAATGGGCGTCGCCGCCGCATAGGCGTCATACCCCGGTCGCCCGCGCATGCGCTTTTCGAGCAGCGGCACACCGGACACAAACCGCAGCAGCAGCGTGATCACGATGGGCCCAATCACAGTCCACCAAGGCGCGCCCAGGGCACTTCCCATGAAATAGATGCCCCACCAGGCCACCGATTCCCCAAAGTAGTTGGGATGACGGGACCAGGCCCAGAGCCCGGTGGTCAGCAGCGCTTCCGGGGGAAGCCCCACTTCCTCAAAGTCAGGGTTTTCCATCTGCGATGCCGCAAGGCTCCTGGCCCGCCGCTTCTTCGAAAGGAAAGCCGCCAGCTGCCGATCGGCCTGCGCCTCGAACGCAAGGCCAAACCCGAACACCAGCAGTCCGCCGATGAAAACCACCACGGAAACCGGCTGTCCCTGTCTTGCCGCTTCATATCCCAGCAGGAACGGCAGGGAGATGATGCCCATCATCAACCCCTGAAACAGGAACAGTTGGAAATAGGCACGCAAGGGGTAGCCTTTTCCCCATTCCCGGCGGAAGCCCGCGTAACGCGCATCCTCCGGCTTGCCAATGTTGCGCAGGCCGATGTGCATCGCCAGCCGGATGCCCCAGGCCGCCACCGCCAGCCAAAGCAGCACACCGGCAAAGGAAGGCGCCAGCAGCATCCGCCAGGCGGCCAGCAGCACGAACCCCGCGCCCCAGCCGATATCCACCAGCCCGCCATTGCGCAGGGCCTCGGTGACCAAAAACCACAAGGTGAAGTAGATGAACAGAAACAGGGCGGCACTTCCCAACACGCCGGAAAGCGAACTGGGTGCCAGGCCGGACAAGAAAGAATCAGGCATGGGAGGCTCCTTCCGCTTTTGTTGTGTATGCCAGGGCGTAGGCCCCACGCCCCGCGTTGAGCGCCACCACCGAAGAGATGGGTTCCACGAAGGCGGGCGGCCCGCCCACGATCGCCTCCACCTGACGGCGGAAAGGCGTCATGGCCGCTTCATCGTCCGCATAGACCAGACCATAGGTCTCAATCCCGAATTTCTCCTTGTCATGCCGGAGCTGCCGCAGGATTTTCCCATGGGCCTGCCCGCGGGTGAAGGTTTTGGCCCACACATTGCCCTTGCCCTCGGCATCGATGGACACCACCGGCTTGAGATTCAGCAGCGCCAGGATGGCCCCCTGTGCCTTGGGCACCCGGCCTCCCTTGAGCATGTAGCGCAGGGTGGCGACACTGACCAGGATGCGGCTGCGCGACGCGAACCGCGTCACCCCGTCCACCACCTCGTCAAGGGTGTGTCCGGAGGCCACAAGCCGGATGGCTTCGCGTACCGCCAGCCCCTCGGCGCCGGAGTTCAACCGGGAGTCCACGACGCGGATGCGCTTGCCGTCCACGGACAGGCGCTCGGCGATGGGCGTGGCGTTTCGCACCACGCCGCTCATTTTTCCGGAAACAAACACCCCCACGACCTCGTCATAATGCGCCAGCATGAAGGAGAAGACCCGCTCGATGGTTGAAATGGTGGGCTGCGCGCTGGTTGGATTCAATGCCAGTGTGTCCACATCGCTGAAGAAACGATCCGGTGTCATGGTCACCTTGTCGAGATACGCGGTGCCATCGTGGATGACGTGGATGGGAATGACGGCGACCTGCCCGTCACGGAGCACATCTGCCGGCAGATCCGCGATGGAATCGGTGACAATGCCGATGCTGTGCCGGCGGTTGTGCACGATGTCCTGTTGCAGGGCCATGTCGTCCGCCTTGTGGGAAACCACCTGGCCCTGATCCAACAATCGCGCCATCACCGACTGCGGCTCGCTGGTGTGCATATGAAGATGCACCAGCGGCGCCTCTCCCGTGATGACCAGAGAATCGCCAAGTGGCGCGAGCGCCTGCTTGAGCGCGTCCTCCTCAAAATCCGGTGCCACCTGCACGGTAAACTGGGAACAGAACCGGAACGTCGGCGGTTCCAACGGAACAGGTTCCGGCTCGGCCTCCTCCACAAGGCTTTTGGCAAGAATGGCGGAAGCCTCGCCGCCGTGTCTGGCCTGGGCCAGCATGCCCTCGAGGAACAACAGGAATCCCTTGGCTCCGGAATCCACAACATTGCGTTCACGGAACACCTTCATCATGGTGCGGGTCTGCTCCACCATCTCCCTGGCCCTGCTGACGGATTGCTCCAGCCAGACATCCAGGGCGACGCCGTCGAGCGAATGGCGCAGGGATTCCGCCCACGCGCGCATCACGGTGAGAATGGTTCCCTCCTGCGGCTCGGCCACCGCCTTGTAGGCATGATGCACCGCAACCTCGGAGGAATCCGCAAACTCCTGCAGGCTGAGGGTGTCCTTGCCCCGGACCGCTTCGGCAAACCCGTGCAGAAACTGGGCAAAAATCATCCCGGAGTTGCCGTATGCATTCTCCACGGCAGCCCGGGAAATGGAATCCATGGTGTGTCCCACACCCAGCTCACGCCTCGCCTTGGTGATGACGGTGCGCAGGGTCAGTGCCAAGTTGGTGCCGGTATCGCCGTCGGGAACGGGAAACACATTGATGCGGTTGAGGTTTCTCTCATTGAGGATGACATTGCCAGCGCCGGAGACCATGAAATCGTACAGGCGCGCGCCATCCAAATAACTGGAACCGGTCGAATCGGGAACTGCATTCCGTTGCATCGCAACCTCCATCACGGGGGAAATTGTTTGCTGTTCAACTTGTTTTTACCAAACCGGTCAAATCCCTAAACAGCATACAGCAATTTTATTTTATGCAATACAATCAGTTGCCCCCTCGGCCCGGCGCCGGTTTCCCCGCGCCCAAGATCCCTTGCAGATGAAATTCCGGAATGACGCCCCTTCGCGCAACTACTCCCGGGTCTTTTTGCCCTTGCCGATCACCTCGGGCTGCGTGACAACGCTTTGCAGCGGTTTGGATGAGCTGATGGAGGTAGCGTCCGCCTTCTTCTTCTTTTTGACTTCCTTTTTGATGTCCCGGTTTGCCATGGCCATCGCCGCCTTTCCGATGGGGGCGTCCGCCCCTTGATTCTGCCGCTGCAGCACGGATGCTGCACGTTTTCGGCACATGATCAATGTACCACGATTGCCTGGACCGCACAACAGAAATCACGCGCCGACGCGCAGGGCGGCCTCCCGGGAAATGCGCAGCAGGCCGCGTCGGCAGGCGAGCCACAGGGACGCGTCCGGCGCCCGCGCCACCTGCTTGACCTCATTGTCCGGCAGGCCGTCCGCTTCGGTCAGCAACGCCGTCCGCGCCCCGGTCCCGTCGAAAATGGCAATCCCGTCGTATTCCGAGCAAAACCACAACCGGTTCTGATCGTCGGCAAAGAGGTGGCGCACCTTGTCGCCCGCGAGGCCATCGGCGAGCCGCCGCTGTCCGCCCGGGCGGTAGCCGTCGGCATCGTGGACAAACCGTGCCGCCCCGCCCGAGGTGTAGACCCCCGAACCCACCCAGATCGCACCGTCGGCGTCCTCGGCGATGGTGGTCACATAATCGTCCACCAATCCGTTTTCATGGTTGAAATGCTGTACTGTCCCCTCCCGCAGGCAGGCCACACCGCCGCCTCTGGCAATGTAGGCTCCGAACCACAGGTACCCGCGGCTGTCCTCGAAAATCACGTTCACCATGTCGTTGATCAGCCCTTCGGCCGGCCCCATCCAGGCCATGGCGCACGTGTCTCCGGTTGCCAGCCAGCCGTCAACGGCCTCCGGAGAAAGCGATACAGCGCCCTGAAAGGTTCCGGCATAAACCGTTCCATCCGATGCCACACACAATGTGTTGACAGAAGACACCCGTTTGCCCGCCACCTCCGCCAGCAGCCGGCATTGCGTCATGTCGGGCGCGGTGCCGACGGCCGCGGCCGGCAGGCAGGACAGTCCCTTGTCGTGGCCTATCCACACATTGCCGGCATGATCCCGGGCGATTGCCTTGACCAGATGAAAGGCGCCGTCCACCGCTTCCAGCGCTGTCCAACGGTCTGCCGCCGCGCCATATCCATACAGGCCATGCAGGCCGCCGGCCAGCAAATGCTCCCCGGCCACGGCCACGGTGGAAAACTCAAGTTCGGGCAGATAGACCTGCCAGCCATCCGGCAGCGGCACCGCCTCCGCCCCGGCGGCCCGCGTCGCGGCAGGGCCGGCACACGCCACACAGGCAACCCCGCACAGCAGCAACAGCATCAGGACACCCAGCACGCGGACCCTCTGGCGGGTGCCCGAACCGGCAGGAGAACGCCCCATTCCATTCATGTGACCTCTCCCGCCTGCCGCCAGGCCTCCTCCCATGCGTCCAGCATGGCAAGGAACACGTTGGACGGCAGCGCGCATGCCTTGCCGATGCCATCCATGGCCAGGGCATCCAGGACCACCACCCGCTCCCTGCCCATCATGACGGTGCACACATTGCCGGTTGTGCTGTCATCTGCCTGCCCGCCCTGCATCACATGATGAAGCGCCTGCCGGAACCGGGCCGGTTGGCGCTGGACATCCGCCGCAAGAAAGGTGCCGAGCAGCGTGTGCGCCTCGTCGAACCGGAATACCGGACAAACGCCCGTTCGTGTCTGCTGCCAGAAAACCTGCCAATGGATGCCCATGTTACCCTCCATACTCGGGAAATGCCGAAATGATGCGATCGTTGTCGTCCAGGTACATCAGAATGGTGAGACCGCCGCCCTCGCCCCGCCAGGTGTTGCCGTTGACAAACACCCGGGACGCATGGGCTTCCCGGATGGCCGCCACCACGTCGGGAACCGGCATGTCCTGCGGATAGAAGCTGGAGTATCCACGGTTGCCCGCCTTGTCCTTTCCATCCACGCGAACCTGCCCCTCATAGACGCCGTTGTCATCCGGTTCGGTCCGCGTGCCCTCGACGACCTCGCCCCGGGCGGGCGGCCAGGCCTCGGAATGATAGCCGCTGGCCACGCCGCGCGCATTGACCGAGCCTGAGAAAATGTGCTCCAGGGCGTTCCACGTAAAGATCTCCGGATCGTGCAGCGATTCCAGATCCGCAATTTCCACAGGCTCCGACTGGGCGGAGGCGTCCGAAGGCGCGGAAGGCAGATCGGCCGGCTGCGACGCCTGGGATGCCTCCGCGGAGGCCATCTGCTCCAGCGCGGCGTCGAGCACGGCCCCGGCCACCTCTCCGGAACAACCGGCGGCGCCGGTCACCAGCAACAGCATGGCCAGCACGAGCCCGATGACATTGATTATCGATAATCGCTTCCGTCGCGCGCCATCTTGCGGTATGATGGGGAGGTGTTCCCTCGGAACACGTCGACATCGGACGGGAAGGACCTTCAACATGCAGATTGTGTTACAGATTTTCATCAGGAACATACTCCCCATTTTCATTCTGGTTTCGCTCGGGTATCTGTTGAGCCGAAAATTCCCGCTCGACAGCGGCACCCTCAACAAGCTCAATTTCTATCTGCTGGTTCCGGCATTCACCTTTGCCAACCTGTATGAAACAGACATTGGCGTGGATGCCCTCAAGGCCCTGTTCATCGCGTTGATGATCCTTGGCATCAACATGCTGGCCGGGCTTGCCGTGTCACGCCTGCGCAAGTTCGAAAACGGCATGGGAAACGCCTTCCAAAACGCCGTGATGTTCTACAATTCCGGCAACATCGGCATTCCGCTGGTCACATTGGTTTTCAGCACCGGCCCCTTTCTGGTCGAGGGACAGACCCCGTATCTCGGCATCGCGCTGACCACACAGATCATGGTGCTGGTGGTACAGAATGTCTCCATCAACACGCTGGGGTTCTTCAACGCCGGACGGGCCAGCCTGCACTGGAAGGATGCCGTGATGAATGTCCTGAAAATGCCGGCCATCTACACCGTCACACTGGCCTTCCTGCTCAAGCTGATCCCTTTCGATTTTACCACGCTTCCCATCTGGCCGGCCATCACCTACCTCAAAGGCGCGCTGGTGCCGGTGGCGCTCACCATTCTGGGCATCCAGCTGGCAAAAACAAAGTTCCGGTTCAACAACCCGGACGCATGGCTTGCGGTCTTCATGCGACTGATCGGCGGACCGGCACTGGCACTGCTGTTCATTTTCCTGTTTGGGCTCAAGGGTGTGGTCGCGCAGACCCTGCTGATTTCGAGCGCGGTTCCGACGGCCGTCAACAGCGCCCTGATTGCGGTGGAGACGGAGAACCACCCGGACTTCGCCACGCAGGTGGTCATCCTTTCCACCTTGTGCGGCAGCGTCACCCTCATTGGCGTCATCTATGCCGCCGCCCTGCTTTTCCCGCTGTAGTCTCCACACCGCGTCCGTTTCAGCTGACCCGGTTCCGTCCTTCATTCTTGGACAGGTACAGCCGCTGATCCGCCGCATGGAACAGTTCCTGAGCCGTCTGCTCCTGCATGTGCGACGTCACGCCCACACTGACGCTCAGCCGCAACGGCCCCGAGGAAAGCGTCAGCGGACTGGCCACCACCCGCTGCCGCAAACGCTCCGCCAGTTCCAGCCCGTCCGCCAGCGGGGTGTCCGGCAGAATCAGGGAAAACTCATCCCCGCCATGACGGCAACAGATGTCCGTGGCCCTGGCATTGTCCGCCAGCAGCCTTGCCACGTGCCGGATGGCCACATCCCCGGTCAGGTGGCCGTATTGGTCGTTGATGCCCTTGAAGCCGTCGATGTCCAGCAGTATCAGCGACATCGCCGAATCGGTCCCCGAACGCCTGCGCCGGATCACCAAGTCGGACTCCCGTTGCAGGACTTCATAGAAATACCGGTGATTGTAAAGTCCGGACAACTCGTCCCGAATGGAGAGCTGCTCAAGCCGCGCGTTGGCTTCCTCGAGCTCCTTGTTGAGGCGGGTGAGTTCATTCTGGGCGCGCTTCATCTCCGTGATCTCGCGGGATATGCCCCATACGCCGATGACGGTGCCCTGCTCGTCACGCAGGGGGTATTTGGACGCGCTGAACCAGCGGTCCGTGCCATCCGCCTCCACCATGTGCTCCAGCCGGTTGAGCTGGGGTTCGCCGGTACGCATGATGGTCAGTTCATGCTCACGGGAAGCCCGCGCAAACGATTCCGGAGAGAAGTCCCCATCGGTTTTCCCGTACAGGCTTTCCGGATCCGAAACGCCGTATATGGCGGCATGGGACCGGCTGTTTCTGATAAACCGGGACGCCACGTCCTTGAAATACAGGATGTCCTCCGAGGTATCCAGGAGGGTTTTCACCAACAGCCGATCGGTCAGTCTGTTCCGCTTAGATTTCATTGCGTTCCCCTTGGTGTCTCACCTGAAGCCCTGAAAGCGCCGGCACGCAACAGCGCCTTCGCCTCCGCCTGCGGGACCGGTCTTGAAAACAGGTAGCCCTGCATGCAGTCGCAGTGATGCTCCCGCAGAAAGACCCGCTGCGCTTCCGTTTCCACGCCTTCCGCCACGGTGTGGAGGCGCAGGTGGCTTCCCAATACGAGGATGGCCCCCAGCACCGCTTCTCCCGGTCCGGGCAGCCCGATGTTGTCCACAAATGTCTTGTCGATTTTCAGCACTTCAATGGGCATGCTCATCAGATAACTCAGCGAGGAGTAGCCCTGTCCGAAATCGTCCAGGGAGATATGGAACCCGTGCGTTCGCAGCGCATGCAAAACAGGCAACACCTGCTCCCGGGATTCCATCAGGATGGATTCCGTGATTTCCAGTTGCACCCGTTCCGGCGGAACACCGTTCCGGCTGGCCATTTCGGCCAGCGACGCCACAAAATCCTGTTGCAGCAGCTGCACCATGGACACGTTCACCGACAGATCGAGGTCCAGGAAACCGTCCGCCCGAAGCTCCTTGAGAAAACAGCAGGCGTTTTGAAAAACCCAGAGCCCGATGGGCAGGATCTGCCGGGATTCCTCCGCCACCGGAATGAACTCCGCCGGGGAGACCATGCCGAGCTCGGCGTTCCGCCAGCGGATGAGGGCCTCGAAGCCCGTGATTCTCCCAGTTTCCAGACTGACCTGCGGCTGATAGAAGACGGAAAACTCCTCCTGCCCGAGCGCCCGCATCAGCGCGGACTCCAGCGCAAACCGCCTGGCCACGGACTTGGACATGTCGGTGCTGTACTGCAGCGAATCGTTCCCGCCGCCACGCTTGGCGCCATACATGGCGATATCGGCGTGCTTGAGCAAATCATCCACCGTGTTCCCGTGTTCCGGATAGCGTGCGATGCCCAGGCTGACGGCCCCATGCAGGGAAACCCCCTCAAGCAGGATGGGCGCGGCACAAGCCTCCCGCAGCCGTCTGGCCGTCTCCGCCAGCTGTGTTTCCTGAACCGTTCCCGCATGACAGCAGACAAACTCGTCCCCGCCCATGCGAAACAGCCGCCAGCCGCGCGGCAGACAGGCGCGCATCCGGCTCGCGAGCGCGCGCAGGTAGGCGTCTCCCTGGGAATGGCCGTGCACATCGTTGAGCAGCTTGAAATTGTCGAGATCGAGATACATCAGGGTGAACGGACTGATCGGAATCCGGGCCACATGATGTTCCAGATACCGCCGCATGGCGCGTCGATTCGGCAGTCCGGTCAGGGCGTCCACATACAGCATGGCGCGAAAATCTCGGTGGTAGCGCTGCAGCACCTCGTTCTTGCGCACCAGCAGCGCCTGGGCGGCTTCCACATCCTGATTTCTCCGAACCAGTTCCGCACCCAGCCGCTGTTCCGACCTCCACGCGTCTGTCAAATCGCGGTTGAGGCCGGCCATCCGGCGGAAGGCCCGAAAGGACAGGCCCCATATCAGCAACGCGGAGGCAAACACAAACGCGTAGCCCTTGTAATTGCTGATGCGCACCAGCGTATCCGTATCCTGGTACATCATGAACAGCACCCTGTCAGACAGGAGGATCCACAGCAAACTGACCACCAGATAGATGAAGGCAATCCAAAAGGCGGGCAGAAAGGAGCGGAACGGCCAAGCCGCCTGCCGCATGGGGAATATGGAAGAGTCAAGCTCCTTGCCGGAGCGCTTTTTCATGGGCACAGGGAACCTCCGCTTTCACGGCCGTATCGGGGAGAACGCTTCATCAGCCCGGGTCAACAGGATATCAGGCCCCCGGCTCCGGCATGCCTCCAACTTATTTAGAGGATACCCGAAGGAGGCTGTCTGAAACATAATGCAAACATAATGCAACGATGATGCGAACATCATGCACCCGGATTCAGATGTTCACGCGTTTCCAGAAGGAAGGCACAAACAGGAGCAGCATGGGGAACACTTCCAACCGCCCGGTGACCATGCAGAAGGACAGCACCAACTTGCTCAGCGGCGAAAAGGCGGCATAGTTGCCCATCGGCCCCACGAGCCCCAGCCCGGGGCCGATATTGCTGATGGTCGCCAGCACCGAGGTGGTGGTGGTCAGCATGTCCATGCCGTCCAGGGAGACCAGAAACACGGCGGAGGCACCCACCATGAGGTAGACAAAGAAAAACAGCAGCACCCCCGAGAGCGTCTCCTCCTCCACGGGCTTGCCGCCCAGCCGGACCACATGGACGGAACGTGGATGGATGAGGCGCACCAGCTCCCTGCGCAACAGCTTGAACATCAGCAGGAACCGGACCACCTTGATGCCCCCGCCCGTGGATCCCGCGCTGGCGCCCACAAACATCAGCGCCAGCAGGATCATCTGGCTGAAGGCGGGCCAGAGGTTGAAATCCGCGGTGGCGTACCCGGTGGTGGTGATGATGGAGGCCACCTGGAAGGCGGCGTACCGGAAGGATTCCAGAAAACCGCCGTAGACAGGTCCGGTGAGATTGGCCGCCACCAGCAGCATCGACACGGCCACAATCAGCAGATAGGTGCGCAGCTCGCCGTCACGCGCCACACTGCCCGCCTTTTTGCGCAGCAGCTGGTAATACAGCGCGAAATTGACGCCGAACGCCAGCATGAACACGGTGATGATGCCGTCAATCCAGCCGCTCCCATAGGCGCCGACACTGAGGTTGCGGCTGGAAAACCCGCCGGTTCCCGCCGTGCCGAACGCGTGAATCAACGCGTCGTACAGGTTCATGCCCGCAACCATCAGCAGCGCGGTCTCCAGCAGGGTGAGCCCCACGTAGATGGCGTACAGGATTTTGGCGGTCTGGCCTATCTTGGGCACCAGCTTCTCCGGCGCGGGTCCGGGGCTTTCCGCCTTGAGAATGTGCATCGCGCGGCCGCCAACCGAGGGCAGGATGGCCAGGGTCAGCACCAGCACGCCCATGCCGCCAATCCAGTGGGTGAAGCTGCGCCAGAACAGGATGCCCGCCGGCAATCCCTCAATTTCGGTCAGGATGCTCGCGCCGGTGGTGGTGAATCCGGAAACGGACTCGAAAAAGGCATCGACCAATCCGGGGAAGGCACCGGAAAACCAGAACGGCAATGCCCCAAAGAAGGAGATCGCCAGCCAGCCCAGCCCCACGATGGCCAGGCCGTCACGGGTGTGGAGGTGACGATCGGACGGCGGCAGGCTGTGCAGCACCAGTCCGGTGACCAGCAGCAGCAGCTCCGTGAGAAAAAAGGCGGTGGCATCCCCATCACCGAACAAGAGGGCCACGATGAGCGACGGAATCATGAAAGCCGCTTCAGCGAGTAACACGATCCCCAATGTTTTTGAGACTGTCCTGAAGTTCAAGCGACGCACCTCCACCCTGGAGCAAATCGTCCAGCGTGCTGACCATTCTGTTTTTCGCGATGATGATGACGGTGTCTCCCGGATGGATGCGATCGCCGCCATGGGGGATCAGCGTCTCCTCGCCCCTGACAATCGCGGCCAGCAGGGTGTCCGGCACCAGATTCAGCTTCTTGAGCGGCACATCGACCAGCTCGCTGCCGGCGTTCACAAGAAATTCAATGACCTCCACCGGCACACCCGGCACGCGGTGCAGGGTCTGGATGGCGCCGGTGCCCGTGTTCTTGCGGGCGTTGCCCAGGCCGCGCACGAACCGAAGGATATTGTCCGTGGTGATGGCCCGGGGACTGACGATGCTGTCGATGTCCAGATTTTTCACAAAACCCGCATAATTCATGCGGGTCACCTTGGCGACCACCTTGGGCACCCCGCTGTTCTTGGCCAGCATGGCCGCGAGCAGGTTTTCCTCGTCCCGGCCGGTGGTGGCCACAAAGGCGTCCATCTGAGCCATGTTCTCCGAATGAAGAAACTCCTCGTCCGTGCCGTCCCCGTGGATGATGAGGGTGTTTGGAAGCAGTTCGGCCAACTCCACACACCGCTCCCGGTCCACCTCGATGAGCTTGGTCTTCATGCCGAGCTCGTGCAGCAGGGTGGCCAGATAGACCGCCACGCGTCCGCCGCCGACAATCAGGACATTCCTGATTTTCTGGGTCTCCTGGCCAATCGCCTTGAAGAAATGCCACAGCCCCGCGGGCTTTCCCACCACATGCAGCGTGTCCCCGGCCATGAGCACCATGTCGCCGTGCGGGATGATCACCTGATCGTTCCGAATCACGATGCCGATGAGGATGGAGGCGGAAATCCGGTTTGAGATCTGTCGCAGCGGCATGCCGTTGAGCGGGCTGTCCCCGGTCACCTTGCACGCGGCAAAATTCACGCGGCCCCGCGCAAACCGCTCCAGCCGGACGGCGGAAGGGAACCGGAGCAGGTGCGACATCTCGATGGCCGCGGCTTTCTCCGGGTTGATGACGAGATCGAGCTCCAGATCGTTCTGCAGGCTCACCAGTTCGCTGGCGTATTCGGGATCCCGGATGCGCGCCACGGTGTGCATGGCCCCGAGCTTTTTGCCCGTGAGGCAGCAGACCATGTTCATCTCGTCGCTGGTGGTGGCCGCAATGAGCAAATCCGCCTGGCCGACACCCGCCTGCATCAGCACCTTCGTGCTGGCGCCGCTGCCCTTGATGCACATGACATCGAGATTCTCGCTGGCACGCCGCAGGGCGTCCGCGTGCTTGTCGATGATGGTGATGTCGTGATCCTCTTCGGCCAGGTTTTCGGCCAGGCTGTATCCCACTTTTCCGTCGCCCACGATGATGATTTTCATGTCCGCGCTCCCGTGACGCCGTTCTTCCGGAACAGCATGAACCCATCATACCAAAGCCGGCGCCGCAGGGCAACGAAGCCGGGACAATCCAGCCCGGACATCTCCTGAAGGCCACACGCCGGCAACGCCTGTGCCTCCCCGGCCCACTCGCCCGGTTTGACAGTGCAGACCGCCTTTGATACGCTGGTGTGCGGTCAGAAACCGGACGGCAAAGGAGCGGCAACATGTGTGACAGATATCAGGACAACGCCCCGGCGGAACAGCCGGATGGGCTGGAAAGCGGAACTTCCCCGACAGATTGGCCGGATGGCCCGGCAAGCCGGGTTTCCCCGGCAGAAACGGATCACGTCTATCCGGTGGAGACGGAAGTGGGCGATCTCGACGCGAACGGCCTGCTCAAACCGCACGGGTACCAGAAGTTGTTTGCCCGCATCGCGGAAGCGCATCTGAACCGGCTGAACCTGAATGTGGACGCGACACTCCCCCACAACCTGGCGTGGGCGCTGGTCACCATGTCCTTTGAGCTGATTCGGCCCGTGACCGGCTGCACAAAACTCATGGCCACCACCTGGCACTCCCAGCGAAAAGGGCCCTGGTTCCGGCGCGAGCTGGTCTTCAGGGACACATCCGGAGAGGTGGCTTTCCACGGCAGCACCTTCTCCGTCCTGCTCGACATGACCACACGCGGTGTGTACAGGCGCAGGGAGACACCCTTTCCCATTGCCGCGCCGCACGAGGTGTTCGTGATGGAGGCCGGTCCCGGCATCACATTCCAGGGCACCTATGCCGCTCACGAGGATCGCAGGGTCCGCAACAGCCACATCGACGCGCTGGGACATGTCAACAACATCCGGTACGGCGAGTTCGCGCTGGACGCGTTGACGCAGGAGGAATGCGCGCGCCTGGGCGATTTGCGGCGCATGGACATCCGCTTCGTCGCGGAGCTGCGCCCTCAGGATCAATTTGTGGTGGAGCGCGCGGTGCTCGAAAACCAGGTGGGCATCCGGGGCGTCTCGCAAGACGGGGAAACCACCCATTTCGAATACATTCTGACCTTCGCGCCGCGGTGATCCCGGTTGCATCCGGGTTTATCCCCGAGTCGGATGCCCGGCGGGCTACAGGATGTTCAGAAACAAATCCACCAGTTCCGGATCGAAATAGGTGCCCGCGCACCGACGCAATTCGGCGACGGCATCCCCATGGGACATCGCCTTGCGGTATGGCCTGTCGTTGGTCATGGCGTCATACGCGTCCACAATGGCCATGATGCGGCACTCCACGGGAATTTCCGCGCCCTTGAGCCCCAGCATGTAGCCCGAGCCGTCATACCGTTCATGATGCTTCAGAATGAGGTCGGCCACCTCGGAAAGGTCCGGTGAGGACTCCGCGATGCGGTATCCCCGCTCCGGATGCTGCCGCATCACCTCCCACTCCGAATCCGTCAGGGGTCCGGTCTTTCGCAGGATGGCATCGGGAATGCCCACCTTGCCGATATCGTGCACCCGCGTCAGCAGCTCCAGATTGTTGAGCCGGTCCGAGGCGAGCCCAAGCCGTTTGCCCATGGCAACCGCATGGATGGACATCCGGCGCGAATGCTCCTCCGTCTCCACGTCCCGTTCGCTCAGGGCCGCCAGGAGCGACTCTATCAGCTGGCTGCGGTTGCTCCTGGAGCGGTTGAGCTTCTCCCGGTACATGCGTTCATCCGCCGCGCGGACCAATTCGGTGAGCGATTCTCCCTTTTCTTCCGCTGTCGCGATGCCGATGGAAAGGCTCAGCGGCAGCTGCGCGTTCCGATTCTTCTCCGTCAGCGTATGCCGAACCCTGTCCGCGATGATTTCCGCCTGTTCCGGGGACAATCTCGGAAACACGGCCGCAAACTCGTCGCCGCCCATCCGCGCCAGCACATCGCCTTCCCGCATGCAGTCCCGCAGCAGATCGGCGCATTCCTGGATGGCCTTGTCCCCCCCGGCATGGCCGAACGCGTCGTTGTACAGCTTGAGCCCGTCCACGTCAAAGGACATGATGGTCACCGGATATTCCCGGCTTTTCGAGAGGCGATCGAGCTCTATCTCAAACCGGCGCCGGTTGGCCAGCCCCGTCAGCAGATCGTGCAGCCCCATGTAGCGCAGCTGTCCTTCGGTCTCCTTGTATTTTGTCACGTCGCGGATGGTGCCAATCACCCCGCTGATGCTGCCGTCCGCGTCGTAAAGCGGTCCGTACGAATCGGAAGACCAGTATGTCCGGCCAGTCTGCGGCTCCGTCAGCTGGATTTCCGTCTCCGGGACCACCTCGCCCCGCAACGCGCGCTGCATGCGATCCAGAATGCCAAACCGCGATACCCAGGGCAGCGCCTCTGTCACCGGCCTGCCCAGCACCGAGGCCGCGGGGATGCCGTTCATTTTCTCGAGCGCCTCATTCCAGGAGGTGATCACCAGCTCCCGAT
>JAEWSN010000194.1 GCA_023459915.1 Bacillota bacterium | reverse complement strand
AGCCAACACGCCATCATGTTCCGGGGTGTCTGCGGAAAGCCTTTGTGGATGAGTGATTATGGTCTGATGGAAATCCGGTCTGGGTCTGTTGCTGATTTGATGGAAAGCTGACCTGGGTCTGTGGCTGATTTGATGGAGAGCTGACCTGGGTCTGTGGCTGATTTGATGGAGAGCTGGCGGAGGGTTTCATGATTGCTGCTGTGACACAAACAGATATTTCAACCGAACAGATATCGCCGCTCGTACTTCGTTGTTCGGTGTTTCATGGCGGAACCGGTTACGCGGAGGGACACCGGCTGGGCATGCGCCACGTGTTCGATTACGAGCTTGAATACTTTTCGTACGGTGGCGGCGCCATGATGATTGAGGGCAAACGCTGGCCCATCCACAAGGGGGATGTCTGTTTTCGCCGACCCGGTCAACATGTCGGTGGGATCATGCCCTACAACTGCATCCTGATTTGTTTTGACCTGTGTGGGAATACCGGAAAAAACCCCAGGGAATATGATTTCTCGACCCCCCAACCCTATCAGCCATATTATCGAAATCCTGTTCTTGATACCATCCCCTCCGTGTTCCATCCGGGAGATGACGGCATACGGCTGCGGTTCGAAACGATTCTGAGGCTCCATGTCTCCGACGGGGACAGCGCCAGACTGCAAGAGAAAAGTTGCATGCTGCAACTCCTCAACAGACTGTATCTTGCGGCACACTTCCCCGCGGGAGGTGACGGAGACAACAACGCGGATCCGGATGGCCGGATCCGGCAGATGATGATGTACATCCAGTCCCATTTGGCGGAACCACTGTCGCTGGACACGCTTGCGTCCATGGCAGGACTCAGTCCCGCTCATTTTCACAAAATTTTTACGCGCGTTGTCAGAGAACCATTGAACGCGTATGTGACTCGGTTGCGGATGGAAAAAGCACGAGGGCTGCTTGTTGGAACAAATCTGCCTGCTCACCAGATCGGTGCCGATTGCGGATATCCAAATCCCTCCCATTTCGGCTGGCTGTTTCGCAAATGGAACGGCCTCTCTCCCGGAGCATACAAAAGGCTGCACCGCTACGCATGAGATTGTTACGGTACCAGGTACCGCAATAAAACTGCAATATGTTACAAGAATGTTTCGGTACCTGGTACCGTCATATGCCTTGACAAGTATTGTCAAGAGAATCAGGCTGAAGGTGGAACCCGGATCAAAAATCTGAAAGGGGTGTTTCCCATGAAGCAAAGGTCATGGCAAATCCGTGGTCTCTGTCTGTTTCTCATCACAAGTCTCATGTGCCTGATGGTTGTACCGGGCGTCTCCATCCCTGCATCCGCCGCATCCATGAGCTTCTCGAACATGTCCGGCTGGGCTGAAGCAGAAATGGCCCAGGCGCTGTCCAATGATTTGGTGCCGGCAAGCCTCGCCGGATTGGATCTCACGGAACCCGCCTCGCGCAGGGAGGTGTGTGAAGCGGCTGTGATGCTTTACGAGAAGGCGCATGGCAGTGCGGCCCCCTTGCCGGCCGCCAATCCGTTTACGGACACCGGCAGCGAAGCCATCCAAAAGGCATTCGCACTTGGCATCACCAACGGGACGAGTGCGACCACGTTCAGTCCGGACGCCACCATATCGCGCGAACAGGTCGCCACACTGTATGGCCGAACCATTCAGAAGCTCTATCCGGCCATGGATTACGCCACCACCGGTTCCCCTGTTTTCAACGACATTTCACTTGTCAACACCTGGGCGCTGAACCATGTGTTGTTCATGGCCAAAGCCGGCATCATCAAGGGTTCGGATGGAAACTTCATGCCTCGCCCCATCACACCGGCCCAAATTTCAGGAAACTACGGAACAACAAGCCGCGAACAGGCTTTGGCCATTTCCTTGCGCATCCACAACCGGTTTGCCGGGTCTGAACCCGGAGGCAACACGGATCCGGCGGTCACGCCAACAGTTACGCCAACCGCCACGCCAACGGTCACGCCCACGCCATCCGCTGACGCCGCGGCACTGGAACGGGAGCGGCTGGGCAACATCTATCTCTCCATGGTGGACACCACGCCGCCACCACCCGACCGCACCCGCTTTGACGCAATCGATTTTGAAGATCGCTTCTTCCGCCCCACCTACGAACCCGCACTGACGTTGCAGGCGGTCAATCCCAGCACCGGGGTCGCAACCTCCGCGCCGTTCCAGACCTTCATCTCCCCGAAAGGCGATGGCTTGTGCACCTTCCGCTGGACATTGCCGGCTGCCGTGCAACCCAGCACGCACCACTTCGTCTGGCAGGTATCCACGGTGCCTTTCCAGGGAGAACCCACCAATGCCATTTACAGAAAACCGGGAGGACTGCTTCTCAACGGCACCGCGGCAAAAACGGCCACTTCTGTCACCATCAATTTCAGCACGGTTCGTGCCGCATACACCGCATTGACACATCCGAACCATTTGCAGCTGTTGCCACAATTTCAGTTGCCGCTTGAACCCGCCACACTCTTTGCCGCGCTGCATCCGGACACCGCAAACACGGCTTTACCGAAAGCGTTCTATGTTCGCGCCTATCCGGTGGACGCACAGGGGAAAAGCATTGGCGATACCGGTGCGGGATTGGCCGTGATTCATGGCGATCCGCTGCCCGCACCAGCCAAAGCGGGCGTCGGCACTGCCATGCTGCAAGATGTCGCCGCCTTGGCGTCCAATACATTCGATAGTGCTGCCTTGCCCGAACTCCCTATTCTTCAGACAGCAACCCAAATATCACCAAGTGTTCAACCCGACAGTTCGACACTCCCCAGTCTGCAACAGGTCGACCCCAGCCTACAACAGGTCGACCCCGGCCTGCAGCAAATCGACCCAGGCCAGCTCATCCCCAGCATGCCGAATTTCCCGCTCTTGGTCACAAGGTATGGTGGACTTGCCTCCCACAGCGGTGAATTCCCAAACAGCTTCATGGCGCTTGCCGAAATCACACATGTCGCGTCCAGTACGGACAACTTCCACTGTGTGACGCCGGAAACACTTCCGACGGGCATCACCGAGGTGCGGCTGCAGGTGTCCCGCAAGAAGGAAAGCCTGGATCCGAACAATTGGCTGAACCCGGGTCATCTGATTTACGAAGACATCGTCTCGGCTTCGGAGCAGAATTTGCAGGCGTTGACGCAACTCACGTCAACATCCGGCCTCAGGGTTCCATTCGACGAATTTGCGCCGGAT
>JAEWSN010000193.1 GCA_023459915.1 Bacillota bacterium | reverse complement strand
CTCATGGTGTCACCAATGGCTGGCTGCATGATGTCGCCAATGGCGGATAACACACTTTTTCAAGCACCAGCCCACAGGCCGGGGCCGTCGGGCCGGCGGACGCGCGATCCCCGGAAAGGAGCAGCTGCGGAGGAAGCTCCCGGGGCAGCCTGCCCGTGCCGATCGCCACCAGTGTGCCCGCGAGAATGCGGATCATGTGATAGAGAAACGCGTCCCCGGACACGAGGATATCCACCGTGGGCGGCTCGCCGAGGATGCGGATTTCGTGCACCGTCCGGATGGTGGTGCCCGCCTGGCAGCCGGCATCACGGAAGGCGGAGAAGTCATGCGTTCCGCAAAGCGCCTCCGCAGCCTGCGCCATCCGCCCAACGGACAGGGGCAGGAAGACATGGTGGGCCTGCCGCCGCAGGAGGGGCGACGCGTGGGGCGCCACATGGAGCCGGTACCGGTATTGCTTGCCGGTGGCGGAAAATCTGGCGTGAAAGGCATCCGGCGCGCAAAATGCCGCCATGACGCGCACATCCGGCGGCAGGACGGCATTGAGGACATACGGCCACTTGTCTGCGGGAATGGGGGCCGACGTCCTGAAATGGGCCACCTGGCCCGTGGCATGCACCCCGGCGTCGGTGCGGCTGGCTCCGACCACGGGCACGGGCTGTCCCAGCAGCACGCCAAGGGATTTTTCCAGCGTCTCCTGCACGGTACGCGCACGGGGCTGCCGCTGCCATCCATGAAAGTCGGTGCCGTCATAGGCCACTACCAGTCCGATTGTCCGCATGCCGCCTCCACCAGCCGCGCGGTTGCGGTCCGCATGTCCATTCCGGCCGGAATCCGCAGCACCGCGTCCGCATACCTTTCATACAGCGGCGTCCGCTCCTGATACAGGGCGAGCAGGGACTGTCCCTCCCGCATCACGACCCCGCGCGTCGCGGTGTCCGCCAGCCGATGCGCAATTTCCTCAAAAGGCACTTCCAGGTACACCACGCGCCCCACCTGTTTGAGGTGGCGCATGGCCGCCGCGTCATACACCACGCTGCCACCGGTGGCAATCACCGTGTGTTCGGGTGACAGCGACAGGATGGCCTGGGCCTCGAGCTGCAGGAACCGTTCCCGCCCGTGCCGGGCCATCAAGGCCTGCAGCCGTTCTCCCTGCAACGTCTGCAACAGGATGTCGGTGTCCAGGAAGTCCATGCCGAGCGCCTTGGCAGCCAGCACACCCAGCGTGCTCTTGCCCGCGGACGGCATGCCGATGAGCACCAGGTTGCGCGGCATGGGGTCTGACCCCGTCATCGCTTCACACCAATGTCCTTGCGGCAGAACGCGCCCTCGAAGTGGATGCGCGACACCCCTTCGTACGCCCGCTCCCGAGCCTGCGCCATGTCCCGGCCCAGCGCGGTCACGCCGAGCACGCGTCCACCGTGGGTCACCAGCCGGTCTTCGGCCATCCGGGTGCCCGCGTGGAACACGATGACCTCCGGCACCCGGGCCGCCTCGTCCAGGCCGGTGATGGGCAGTCCCTTGCGATAGCCGCCCGGATACCCGCCGGAGGCCATGACCACACAGACCGCGCTTTCCGGACGCCACGACAGGGAAACCTCATGGAGCCGTGTGTCGAGGATGGCCAGGAAAATCTCCAGCAGATCGTTGTTGAGCCGCGGCAGCAGCACCTGGGTTTCCGGATCGCCGAACCGCGCGTTGTACTCGATGACCTTCGGCCCTTCCGGCGTCAGCATCAGCCCGAAATACAGGATGCCCCGGAAGGGTCGCCTCTCCTGGTTCATGGCCCGCATGGTCGGCAGATAGATGTGTTCGTTGCACCAGGCGGCCACCTCGTCCGTATAGAGGGGACTCGGGGAAAAGGTGCCCATGCCGCCGGTATTCGGCCCCTCATCATGATCGAATGCCCGCTTGTGGTCCTGGGAGCTGGCCATGGGCAGCATGGTGCTGCCGTCCGTGAAGGCCAGCACGGTCACTTCCGGGCCGGTGAGGCACTCCTCGATGACCACGCGTGAGCCTGCCTGCCCGAACCGGCCCTCCTCCAGGATGGCTCGCACCGCGGCCTGTGCTTCGGCCAGGGTTTGACAGATCAGCACCCCTTTGCCCAGCGCAAGGCCGTCCGCCTTCACCACGATGGGCATCGGCTGGGTTTCCAGATACGCGAGTGCCGGCGCCAGCCGGTCGAAATCGGCATATGCCGCGGTGGGAATGCCGTAGCGTTTCATCAGATCCTTGGAAAAGCTCTTGCTGGCCTCAATGATGGCCGCCGCCCGGTTGGGGCCGAACGCCCGGATGCCCGCGGCCTGCATGGCGTCCACCATGCCGGCGGCCAGCGGATCGTCGGGCGCAACCACCACCAGGTCCACTGCCAGCGATCCGGCCAGTGCAACCATGCCGGGAATGTCCATGGCGTCCACCGGATGGCATTGCGCCCATTGGGCAATGCCGCCGTTGCCGGGCGCGCAGTGCAGCGACGCAATGGCCGGACTCTGCTTCAGTTTCCACACAATGGCGTGTTCACGGCCACCGCCGCCAACCACCAGCACCTTCATCCCCACGAAAACCTCCCTGTCACATCCATGTCCGTGCGCCGATATGTCCCCGGACCTCATCCGGACCACCGATCTGTCCCCGAACCTCATCCGGATCGCCGAGCCGCCTCCGTCGGGATCACCGAATCAGCACCTTTCGCCCTTCCATCACCAGCCGGCCTTCGGAAAACAGCCGGATGGCCTCGGGCAGCAGTTCCCATTCCGCCTGCTCCATGACCCGCCGCTGCAGGGTTTCCGGCGTGTCGTCCGCCAGCACCGGAACCGCCTTTTGCAGCACGATGGGACCGGAATCGTATTCCGGTTCCACGAAATGCACCGTGGCGCCGGTCACCTTCACACCGTACTCCAGCGCGCGCACATGCGGAATGAGCCCATAGAACCCCTTGCCACAAAAAGCGGGGATCAGGGAGGGATGCACATTGAGGATGGCCCCGGGATATGCCTTGAGCAACGGCGCGCCAATCATGCTCAGGTAACCGGCCAGCACCACCAGCCGCACCCCATGCGCCTGCATGTGTGCCAGCACCGCCGCGTCACAGGCCGCAGGATCATCATATGTCTTTCGGGAGAACACCGCGTGCGGAATCCCCGCCCGCTCCGCGCGCGCCAGCGCGCCGGCGTCGGCGCGGCTCGAAACCACCGTGGCCACCCGGCAGCCCGGCAGGCGTCCGTCCGAGACGGCATCGAGGATGGCCTGCAGATTGGTTCCGCCCCCGGACACCATGACACCGATGTTCAGCATATCTCAATCCCGCCTTCGCCCGCAGCGATTTCGCCAATGCGATAGGCCTTCTCGCCCTCCGCCTCCAGGCAGGCAATCACCGCGTCCGCGGCTTCCGCCGGCACGGCCATCACCATGCCGATGCCCATGTTGAAGGTGTTGTACATATCTTTTTCGGCGACCTCGCCAAGCTCCTGCAGCACGTTGAAAATGGGGTGAACCGGCCAGGCTCCCTGCCGGATCACCGCCTTGAGCCCCACGGGAATCATGCGCGGAATGTTCTCGATGAACCCGCCGCCGGTGATGTGGGCAATGCCATGCACTTCATGCGCCGCGATGGTTTTGAGCACCGGTTTGACATAGATGCGGGTCGGGGTGAGCAGCACGTCGCCGACACTGGCCCCCAGCGTTTCATTGAAACGGAACAGCGTGTCGCTGTTGACATTGAACACCTTTCGGACCAGGGAATAGCCATTGCTGTGAATGCCGGAGGAACCAAGCCCAATCAGCACGTCTCCCGCCTGCATCCGGCTGCCGTCGATGATGCGCGCGCGATCCACGATGCCCACCACGAAGCCGGCCAAATCGTACTCGTTCTCCGGATAGAACCCCGGCATCTCCGCCGTCTCTCCGCCGATCAGGGCGCATCCCGCCGCCACGCAGCCGGCGGACACACCCTTGACAATCTGCTCCACCTTTTCAGGCACCAGTTTTCCCAGCGCGATATAATCCAGAAAGAAAAGGGGTTGCGCGCCGCTGCACACCACATCGTTGGCACACATGGCCACGCAGTCGAGCCCGACCGTGTCATGGCGATCCAGCAGGAAGGCGATTTTCAATTTGGTGCCGACGCCGTCCGTACCGGAGACCAGCACCGGCTCCTCCATCCGGATGCCGCCAAGCGAGAACAGCCCGCCGAATCCGCCGATGCCGGAAACCACTTCCGGGCGCATGGTTTTGCCAATATGCGCCTTCATCAGTTCCACTGCCTTGTATCCGGCGTGTACATCCACGCCCGCGTCCTTGTAAGATGCCATGTCGTGCCTCCCTTTCGTCCTGCCGCATGATGCCTGCCGCGTCTGCCTGCGCAGCCGCCCGCTATTCCTCTCCCAGCGCCGCGCAAGCGCCCTGTGCCGGGTGATTTGTTTCCATGGCCAGCTTGTCGGTCTCCTCGGGAACCTCCATCGGATATTCGCCGGTGAAGCATCCGGTGCAAAAGCCGTCTCCGGGACGGCCCGCGGGACAAGCCACGAGATCCTCCAGGTTCAGATACCCCAGGGAATCCGCGCCGAGAAATCGTTGTATTTCCTCCACGGAATGGGACGCCGCGATCAACTGGCTGCGGGAGGCGATGTCGATGCCGAAATGGCAGGGATGCCTCACCGGCGGGGAGCTGATGCGCATGTGCACCTCGGTGGCGCCCGCGTCCTTGAGCATGGCCACAATGTTGCGGCTGGTGGTGCCCCTCACGATGGAATCATCGATCATGACCACCCGCTTGCCTGCGACTTCGCCGCGCAACGCGTTCAGCTTGATGTGCACGCTCTGTTCCCGCTGCTTCTGCTGCGGCTGGATGAAGGTTCTTCCCACATACCGGTTCTTGATGAGGCCTTCCCCGTAAGGAATGCCGGATTCGCGGGAATACCCGATGGCTGCCGTGATGCCGGAATCGGGAACCCCGATGACCAGATCCGCCGCCACCGGATACGCGCGTGCCAGACACCGGCCTGCCTCCAGGCGGGCCTGGTAGACCGACGCGCCGTCGATAAAACTGTCCGGCCGCGCGAAATAGATATGTTCAAACACGCACAGGCGACGCGGCTGCGCCGTCACATGCAGGGACTCGATGCCGGTTTCTCCAATGAACACAATCTCGCCCGGCGCCACGTCGCGGATGTAGGTGGCACCCACCGTGTCCAACCCGCAGGATTCCGAAGCCAGGACATAAGAATTGTCAAGCCGGCCGATGCACAGCGGCCGAATCCCGAGGGGATCCCGCATGCCGATGAGCCGTTTCGGAGTCATCATGACCAACGCAAACGCTCCCTGGATGGTTTTCATGGTTTCGGCCAACACCTGTTCGATGCCCTCAAAACGCAGACGATAACGGGAAATGAGATTGGCGATGACCTCGGAATCGGTGGACGTCTGGAAAACAGCCCCCTGATCCTCGAGCTCGCGCCGCAGCGCCACCGCGTTGACCAGGTTGCCATTGTGCGCCAGGGCCACCCGGCTGTTCTTGTAGTTGACGATGAGGGGCTGGCAATTCTCCACGGTGTTGGCACCGGTGGTGGAATACCGGGTGTGTCCGATGGCCATGCGTCCGGTGAGCCTGTCGAGCACGCGTTCGGTGAACACGTCGGGGACAAGTCCAAGGCCCTTGTGCCCATGGATGAACCCGCCGTCGTTGACGGCGATGCCACAGCCCTCCTGCCCGCGATGCTGAACGGCATACAGTCCCAGATATACCAGCCGGGCCGTGTCCAGGCCATCATTGTCATAGACGCCGAACAGGCCACAGGCCTCACGCAGCTCGTCCTTCGGCGGAACACTCATGCCTTCATCTCCCGCAACCGAGCCTGCAGCTTGCGATCCTTCTCCTCGACCGCGCGAGCCATGTCCGCCTTGTACGCGCGCATCCGGTCGCGCAGCGCGGGATGCGCCCCGCCCATGATTTGAACCGCCAGCAGGGCGGCGTTCTCACTGCCATTGATGGCCACCGTGGCGACCGGAATGCCGGAAGGCATTTGTACAATGGACAGCAGGGAATCCAATCCATCGAGTGTGGAGGAGAGAATGGGCAGGCCAACCACCGGCAGCACCGTGAATGCGGCCAGCACCCCGGGCAAATGCGCCGCTTTTCCGGCGGCCGCGATAATCACATCCACCCCGTTCTGTTCGGCGTTGCGGGCAAAATCCGCGGCGCGCTCCGGCGTCCGGTGCGCGCTGCACACCATCACCTCCGTCTCCACACCAAAGGTGTGCAGCAGCTTGATGCAGGGTTCAAGCACGGGGAAATCAGAATCACTCCCCATGACAATGGCTACCTTGGCGTTTCCCATTTGTACCTCCCAACACACATGCGCGGCCTGATGCTGTCCGCACACATCATACCCAATGAGACGAAGCATTGTCAATGCAGGAGCAGCGTGTCAATATTGCAAAAACAGGGTGTACTTCTGGATCATTCGGCATGGCCGGTAGGACTGCTTGGCCTTGCGCAGACCTTCAATGCCCATGTCCTCCTCCCGGTTGACCGCGGCCATCCCCGGCCAGTCCCGAACCAGAAAATCGCGGTTCAGGATGGTGTACAATCCATGAATCTGTCCGTTTGCCTTTTCAAAACGAATCACCACCGTGTCGTCGCGAAGCGCCTCCCCAATGGTGAAGGCCTCGAACCGCCCGTCCACGCGAAGCAGAATCCCCTTGAGGTCCAGTTCCTCCCACACATCGAGCAACCGGTTGCAGGCGTAGCGCTCACAGCTCTCCGGACTGTCACATTCACAATGCCGCTCCAGGCACCACTGCTCAAATATCTCCCGGCACGCGTCAAGGTTCTGCGGTCCCACCGCCACAATCTCATAATCGGGATACTGGCGGACAAACTGGCTGATGTGGTTCCGTTTCGATCCATACTTCCGGCCGGCCAGCTCCCGAAGGGCCTCTCCGTCGTACAGATAGTCTGCGGTGCGGTCGGAGCGCTCAATGGTGAACTCCGCGCAAGGGTACGAATTGAACCATGGCAGATGCTTCTCCTCCACACGGCCGAAGACAAGCGGCCGCCCGGCACGCTCAAACTGCTGCCGCAGCCAGTTGATGGCGTCGTGGAAGGCGGCCGGCTCATACCCGCCCGCCACGGGCAGCGGGCATAAAGCGAACGGGATGTCGTAGCTGGATTCCGAAATGATGAGCAGCCAGCCGTTTCGAATCACATATTGGAATCCGAAATCGCACTGCCACATGTACAGATAGGCGAAGGTGAACTCGGATGCCTGTGTCGGGTTGTTTTTCAATACCGGCTCAATCTGCGCGCGATCCGCCATGCTGATGGGCATGAAGCCTTCCATGGTGTTCTGTCCTCTCCTGTGTGTCCTTGTGATGTGTCCTCTCCTGTGTGTCCTTGTGATGTATCCCCGCCTGTGGTCCGTCCCGCCCTGCGCAGCATGCCTATTCGCCGAAACTGACGCCCAGTTCCCTGGCCAGCTGCAGCATCTCTCCCTCGACGGGCACACTCCGGATTTTCCCGAGGATGGCCGACAACGGGATGCCCACGGCTTCAGGGCCGTCAATGTTCACCATCTTGCCAAATTGCGCCGTATCGACCAGTTTGACGGCAGCCGCGCCAAATCTTGTCGTCAGGATCCGATCGGCGGGGGAAGGCTCCCCACTGCGTTGCAGATAGCCAAGCACGGTCACCCGCGCTTCAAGCTGTGTGAGCATTTCCAGTTCCATGGCAATGTCCGTGCCAACGCCACCGAAGCGGATGGTGTCGCCGGTATCCGGCACATACGCGTTCGGCGCCGCCGTTTCGCTGCCAGCAGGATTGCAGCCCTCCGCCACGACGATGATCGAAAAACCCTTTCCGGCATTCTTGCGTTCCAGCACCTTGCGGGCAACCGCATTGATGTTGTACGGAATTTCCGGGATCAGGATGATGTCCGCGCCCCCGGCGATCCCGGAATGCAGGGCCACCCAGCCGGTGCGGCTGCCCACGACTTCCACCACCATGACCCGGTGATGCGATTCCGCGGTGGAGTGCAGCCGGTCGATGGCCTGCGTCACCGTATCCACAGCCGTCATGAACCCAAAGGACATGCCGGTCTCCGGCACATCGTTCTCGATGGTCTTGGGCACGCCCACAACCGGCAGACCGCGCGCGGTCAACTCCGCAGCGATGGACAGGCTGTTGATGCCGCCGATGACGATCAGGCCATCGAGGCCATGCATGGCAATCGTGTCGCGGATGCGATCGGTCATGTCACGCACCGTTGGCGTGCCATCCTTGTCCACCTCGACCTCGAAGGGATTGAAATTGTTGGTGGTCCCCAGGATGGTGCCCCCCTTGTCAATCAGCCCGGAGACATCCGCGGCGCCGAGCTTTTGAAAACGGTTGTACACCAGGCCCACATAGCCATCCTTGAACCCGATGACCTCCATGCCACGGCGAACCGCCGACTTGACAACAGATCGCAGCACCGCGTTGAGGCCGGGGCAGTCGCCACCACTGGTCAGGACACCAATTCGTTTGCGCTTCTCCATTTCTTCCTCCTGTCTTTGCCGCACGTGGCGGATCACGGGTCTGATGCTGATGTGAATGCCGTTTGCATGGATTCGGGCGATTCGGCAGCGGGGCCCGCGCGGTTGAACCCGGGGAAGCCCTGCTGGCGCAATGCCTCGAAAAGCACGATGGCCACCGCGTTGGACAAGTTCAACGAGCGGATGGCCGGACGCATGGGGATGCGGATGTTGGTTCCATCCGACGCCTCGAGCAAAGTCATCGGCAGTCCGCGGGACTCCGGGCCAAACACGAGATGGCAGTCCGGCGGGTACGCGGTTTCATGATATGGCACCGAAGCCTTCGTGGTTGCGTAGAATCGCATGGCGCGGGGATACCGCGCGCAATAGGTCTGCCAGTCCGGATGGCTGACGACATCCACCTGCGACCAGTAATCAAGGCCCGCACGTTTCAGATGCCGGTCGGATATGGAGAAGCCAAGAGGTTCAATCAGATGAAGGCACGCGCCGGTCGCAGCGCAGCTTCTGGCGATGTTTCCCGTGTTTTGTGGGATTTCGGGTTCAAACAACACGATATGAATCGCCACGCGGCACAATTCCTCCGGAAGCCGGTCCTGCCTGCGCACTGTGCCGCAGCGGCCTTGTGTTTGTCCTTGTGTTTGTCCTTGCGTTTGTCCTTGTGTTTGTCCTTGCGTTACGCCTTCTTCTCCTCCGCCAGAGACACATCCAGTTCAAACTTGCCTGTGGCGCTGGTATTCAAAGGCACACAGACCGTGCGCATGTGGGCGGGTGAGATCATCATCCGTTCTCCGACCAGCAGCGACGGCGGGGTGATCTCAATGGAGATGCCCCTCGACGCCAGAATGGTCGCAGTATTGCCCATAATCATGTTGCCAAGCTCCGAAATGGCGCTCTTGGAGATCTCGTCCATTTCCGTCACCTGCATGCCGCCCATCATGGCGGACGCGATTTCCAGCGCGGAAGCCTCACTCATGGAGATGACCACCTGGCCGCGGATCTTGCCGGTCAAGCCGACAATGACCGCGATGTTCGCGCTCTCATAAGGTGTTTTTTTGACATAGACCTGTCCGAGCGTGGGCTTGGCGCCAGTCATCATTTCAAGGACAGACTGGCTGGCCTCTATAAACGGATTGATGTATTCCACATTCATCACAGTTCTCCCCTGTGTATGAGTCTTTCCTGCCGCTGCACACATGGCTCACGGATCAGCCTTCAAGCACGGTGAAATCACACGAGCCCAATAGGTATCATACCATACTCAGGGGGTCCAATCACAGGAAATCACGCCATTTTGGCGAAACACACAAGATTGTCCCCCCTCGCCCCCGATTTCTCCTATTTTTCCGTGCGTCCTGCAAGTTTTGATCCGACAAGCACGCGCGAGAGCAGACCCCGGCGAATCTCGATGGCGTCTTCCGGGCACAGCTCATGACAACAGAAACAACGCACGCATTTCGATGAATCGATCACAATCGCACCGTCCGCCTGCCTGTGAATGGTCTTCACCGGGCATGCCGCCATGCATCGGCCGCACCGGACACACAGGGATTGCACAATTTCCGGGCGTGGCCGGGTGATGGCGCCAAGACGGCTCAACCATGTTTTCTGCGGTGCCGCGCCCTTCTCCCTGGAGTTCAGCGTGGGAACGGAGAAATCGTCGCACCGATGCAGCGCAACCGGTTCTCCCACCACCTCCAGCTCGTCCGGGTTGAATCGTCCGGCGGCGTGGCCCGCGCGCATCACCGGCACTTTTTCCCACGGTATGCCAATCAGCTGCTGGGCCACGGCATCGGCATCGAAGGCATTGACTGCGCCGATGACCACCCCGAGATGGCGCGGGGTGCCGGAACCCGGTCCCGCACCCTCCATGGCGGTGATGCCGTCAATGAGATTCAGGGTTGGCTTTGACGCCAGATGGATGTCCACCAGCGCGGCGGCAAACTGATCATAATTGTGCATCCGCGCGTGATAGTCCGCCTTCTCCGTCCCGGCCACCGCACCGAACATGTTTTTGACCGCACCGGTATAGACCATCATCAGATGTGTTTTCAGCTTTGCCAGATTGATGACGGCATCGGCATCCACGATGGGCTTGAGCAGCCGCACCCGCTTGAGCAGGACGCCCTGCGGGACGTCCACTTCCTCCACCCGCAAATCAAAGTTGAGCCTGGCCCCCATCCTGTCGGCCACCGCCTCCATGCCTGTCGCAGCATACACATGCTTGAGCCAGGCCGTTGCATACGGCCCCCCCGGGCTGTCCGCGATGGTCACGACGCCACCCGCCGCCATCACGGCGCGGGCAACCGCCTCGACAAACGCCGGATGCGTTGTGGCCGCGTCCGCCGGTTTCTTGGCATTGAGCAGGTTCGGCTTGAGCAGCACACGCATCCCCGGACGGACAAACTTGTCCAACCCGCCCAGAGAGGAGAATGTCTTGGCCAAACAGGCATCCAGACGTTCTGTTTCGTAGTTGTCACAGATTTCGAGCGTTACCAGTCCCATAACTCTCCATCACTCTTCTTGCGCAGGCAGCAAGCCGGACTCGCTGTAGACATTCCGTCCGTTCCAGAGAATCCATTCCTCATAACCCGCGTCGTACACCGCCTGAATCTGCTCGCGCAGCTGCTTTGGGCCATAGGTTTGATAGTAGGCGGTATTCTTGATGTAGCTGGCCGTGAAATCCTGCAAATAAGGCCTGATGCCCGCCTTGAAATCCGGAGCGGCCTCCGCCCGGCTCTTCGTCTTCAGGAGTGATTGCAGAATGACATCATAAGGATGGAGGTCCGGTGCGGTGAACAGGACGCCATTGATTTTCTGGCCCACGCCATTGCCCATGATTCCGGTTCCGGCATTGGCATAATGGGACGGGTAGATCATGGGGCACAGATAGTCCGCGTTGGCTCCCAGATATTCCAGCTGCTGACCGATGGCTTTGCCGTCGGACACGCTCTCGGCGATGATTCCAAAGACATCGGCGGAAATCGGGACTTCCCGGATGGCCTTGATGCGCTCCGCGGCCTGCTGGAGAAACCCGTCAATGATGTCGATTTTGTCGGGCATGTCTTCGGGATAGGAGGCCGGATTGCTCTTGGGCACGGTGGGGAAGCGGACATAATCGAATTGAATCTCGTCAAACCCGCGCGCAACCGCGTCCATGGCAATTTCAATATTGTAGTCCAGGACGCCCTGCACAGCAGGACTCGTCCAGGCCCCGTCCTTGTTCTTGTTCTCGAGCCAGTAGGAGCCATCCGCCTTGCGGATGGCAAATTCCGGAACCGCTTTTGCCAAATCGTTGTCCCGGAAAACGACGATGCGGCCAATGACGTAGATGCCGTTATCATGACATTTCCGGATGACCTCATCCACATTGTAGTATTTTGTATACAGCTTGTGCTCCTGCGCCAACGGCACATTGGGCTCGTAATTGACGCCTGTCTCCTTGATGTCGATGACCAGCGCGTTCAACTCCGTCCTGTTGACCAGATCGATATAATGATCGAGCGCGACACCGGCCTTGGGGCCGGTGAGATAAACGGCCTTGACCTTGATCGGCTCCCCGTTGAACATGGAAACGGTTTGTCCGTTGGTCGGCTCCGGCGTGGGTTCGGGTGTCGGCGTGGGCTCCGGGGTGGGTTCGGGTGTGGGCGCCACGGTCGGGGTGGGGGGCGTGGATTCCGCCGCCGTGTCGGCGGGGGCAGCCGCGCTTGTCTGCGCCGGCGGGGTGGTTTCTTCCGGATCGGATGGCGATGTGACGTTTCCGCAGGCGGACAACAGGGTCATCGCCAGCAAGACGGCCGTCAACGTACGGCCGGCCTGTCTGCGGCGTGTTTTCCCGGATTGCCTGCCCGCTTGTGAGCCTTGTACGCCTGTGATGATCTGAAGATGTTCTGCGCTGCTGATTTTCATGCCGTATTACGCTGCCTTTCCGTGGTTGTATTGAACAAGGAAACACAGCGGTTCCCCTGTGACGTGACTCCGTACAATGTATCATGAGCCGTCATGGTTTTCAACATGACAAGTTTTCAACACGATTGATTTCAAGAAAAGAAGTTTCAGCACGACAAAAGAGACGAAAGCATGGCTTCCGTCTCTTTCTGGCTCCTCAAGTTGGACTCGAACCAACGACCCTGCGGTTAACAGCCGCATGCTCTACCAACTGAGCTATTGAGGAATATAAATTCCGGCAACGACTTATCTTCCCAGGTCGTCTCCAACCAAGTATTGTCAGCACTGGAGAGCTTAACTTCTGTGTTCGGAATGGGAACAGGTGTGACCTCTCCGTTATAGCCACCGGAAATT
>JAEWSN010000192.1 GCA_023459915.1 Bacillota bacterium | reverse complement strand
CGATGGAAGGACAATCTCATGTGTGGTCGGTTCTATGTCTCGGAAGCGGAATTGGATGATTTCGCCGCATTGGTCGAAGGCATTGAGAAGGATTTGCTCAAGCCCCGCCCCAATCCGGACGGCACGGCGGATCTGGTGCCCGGTGACGTGGCGCCGGTGATTGTGGGCGCTTCCTTTGCCGATGCCGCATGGCAGCGCCATGATCCGGCCCCCGCGTTTGTCACAGGCCCGCTCGCCTTCTGGCAGTCCCCGCTGGCGTATACGCAGGTGCGGCTGCTGACCTGGGGGTTCCCGGGCCCCGGCGGCAAGCGCCCCGTCATCAACGCGCGGGCGGAAACCGTCATGGAAAAACCGATGTTCAAGCTGCCGTTCCAGGGACACCGCTGTCTCATTCCCGCCAGTGGGTTCTACGAGTGGGCGGACACGGATGCGGACACGGACGTGGATGCGGATGCGCTTGGACAACCCGGCGGCATGCCCCCGCGGCGGCAGAGGACTGCAACACGTGAAACCATGGAGGATGCGCCGGTTCAGCTTGCGCTGCCGTTCATGGCACCCGCTGCCGATACTGCCGCAACAGGCCGAAAAAACGCGGGCCGGCGGATCCGGTACCGGTTCTCCTCAAGGGACGGCCGGCCGCTCGCGCTCGGCGGCATCTTCTGGACCTTTCGGCTGGATACGGCCGTCGAGCGAACCTGCTTCACCATTTTGACGGTGGCCGCCAATGACGATGTCGCGGCCACGCACGATCGCATGCCGCTGCTGCTGCCACAGGCCGCGTTCGCCGACTGGCTCCGGCCGGGCGTCTCGGATCGCGTGCGGGCCCTGCTGCGGCCGGTTCCAGCCAACACCCTGTTTCGGGAAAAGGCATGATCCCGGCAGGGGCGGTTTACAAACCGGGTAACGGGTGGTACCATGGCTTGTATATTTGAAGCCCTTCAGGAGGCAAGCCTATGTCCCACAACCTGTTGATCGTGGAATCGCCGTCAAAGGCGAAAACCATCAAGAAATATCTGGGTCCGGACTGGAAAATCACGGCATCCATGGGCCACATCCGTGATCTGCCGCAAAGCCATCTCGGCGTGGATGTCAGCCGTGACTTCGAACCCATGTACATCAATGTGTCCGGCAAGAACGAGCTCATCAAGAGCCTGAAGCAGGACGCGAAAAACGCGGACCGCATCTACCTGGCCACTGACCCTGACCGGGAAGGCGAGGCCATTTCGTGGCATCTGGCCAAACTGCTGGGCATTCCGCCCGAAGAGGCCACCCGTGTCACCTTCAATGAAATCACCAAGGGCGCGGTCACCCAGGCGGTGGCGAACCCGCGCGGCATCGACATGAAGCTGGTGGACGCGCAACAGGCGCGGCGCATCCTGGATCGCATCGTGGGGTACGAGCTCAGCCCCGTGCTGTGGAAGAAGGTCCGCAAGGGGCTCAGCGCGGGTCGGGTCCAGTCCGTGGCCACACGCATCATCTGCGACCGCGAGGATGAGATTGAGGCATTTGTGCCCCAGGAATACTGGAGCCTGGACGCGCTGCTGCAAAAGGACACCGCGGAAGAGTTCCAGGCCCATTTTCACGGCAGGAACGGCAAAAAGCTGGCCCTCGAGAATGAGGCGGACACGCTTTCCTGTGTTGATGCCCTGAAAACAGCGGCCTTTACGGTCAAGAAGGTGAAAAAGAGCACCAAACGGCGCACGCCGCCGCCGCCGTTCATCACCAGCACCCTGCAGCAGGACGCGTCCCGCAAGTACGGGTTTTCCGCGCAGAAAACCATGATGGTGGCGCAGCAGCTCTATGAGGGCGTGGACGTGGAGGGCGAGGGCGCGGTGGGCTTGATCACCTACATGCGTACCGATTCGGTCCGTTTGTCGGATGACGCCCTGAATGACGCGCGCAACTACATCCAGACGCATTTCGGCAAGGAGAACCTGCCGAAGGAACCAAGACGGTTCAAGACAAAATCCGCTGCGCAGGACGCGCATGAGGCCATCCGGCCTTCCTATGTGGAGCGCAGTCCGGCCAGCCTGGCCTCGAGCCTGAACGCGGATCAGATGAAGCTGTACAGCCTCGTCTGGGACCGGTTTCTGGCTTGCCAGATGGAACCGGCGATCTATGACACCCTGTCGATAGAAATCGACGCGCAAGCCGCGGAAGACACCTACCAGTTCCGGGCCTCCGGCTCCAAGCTGGTGTTCAAGGGCTTCATGACCCTGTACATCGAGGGGACGGATGACGGCGCGGAGGAAAAGGATCAAATCATGCCCTCGCTGACGGAAGGGGAAGCCCTTGCGTGCCGCAAACTCTTGCCGGAACAGCATTTCACACAGCCGCCGCCACGCTATACGGAAGCCACGCTCGTCAAGACCATGGAGGAGAAGGGCATCGGCCGGCCATCCACCTACGCGCCGACCATCGGAACCATCGTCAACCGCGGGTATGTGGAGCGGGAACGCAAAACGCTCATCCCAACCGAGCTTGGGCGCCTGGTGAACAATCTGATGAAAGAAAATTTCGAGCAGATTGTGAATGTGAACTTCACCGCGGAGATGGAAACCAGGCTCGACACCGTCGAGGAGGGCAGCATCGCCTGGCGCGAGCTGTTGCGGGAGTTTTATCCGCCGTTCAAGGAAAGCGTGCGCGCCGCGGAGAAGAACATTGTCAAGGTGGCGCTGCCTGTCGAGGAGTCCGACGAGGTCTGCGAGAAATGCGGACGCAAGATGATTATCCGGACCGGCCGGTTCGGGCGCTTCCTTGCGTGCCCGGGCTTCCCGGAATGCAAGAACACCAAGCCGTTTGTCGAGGACGCCGGCGTGAAGTGTCCGCTGTGCGGCGGGCGCATGGCGCATCGCAAGACCAAGCGCAACCGCAAGTACATCGGGTGTGAAAACTATCCCGCCTGCACCTTCCTCAGCTGGGAGACGCCCGCGGGCAAGGACTGCCCCAAATGCGGGAGCTTCCTCACCGCCAAGACCAAGGGCGGTGTCACCACCCTCACCTGCAGCCATCCGGACTGCGACTATCAGGAGGTGGGGGAGAAGCCCGTGGAGGAAACAGGCGGCAAGCGGGCCGCGTCGAAGAAAAAATCGCTGGAGATTGTGCTGGATGGCGCGCTGACAGACGGGGCGGCGGTGGCCGAACCGGTCAAAAAGACAGTGAAGAAGGCGGAAACGAAAAAGGCAGCGGCGAACCCCACCGACGCGGCGACAGCCAAAAAGGCGACCGCAAAAAAGGAAACAGCAAAGAAGGAAACCGCAACGACCACTAAAAAGACCACCAACAAGGCGACAGCGAAGAAGGAGACCGAATGACCCAGCAACCCGAATCCGTTCTTGTCATTGGCGCGGGCCTGGCCGGCAGTGAGGCGGCCTGGCAGATTGCCGCCCGCGGTGTGCCTGTCACGCTGGTGGAAATGAAGCCGGGGCGCAAAACACCCGCCCACCAGATGGATCAATTCGCCGAACTGGTTTGCAGCAATTCCCTGCGCGCCAACGCGCTCGAGAATGCCGCCGGCCTGCTCAAGGAGGAGCTGCGCCGTCTGGGATCGCTGGTGATGCGCGCCGCGGACGC
This sequence comes from Bacillota bacterium, assembly GCA_023459915.1. Lineage (GTDB taxonomy): Bacteria > Bacillota > Clostridia > DSM-8532 > DSM-8532 > JAEWSN01. The sequence goes on along the minus strand of JAEWSN010000192.1, from coordinate 1,368 downwards.
CGCGGCCGTTCCGGCGGGCGGCGCGCTGGCCGTGGATCGCCTGGCTTTTTCAGGGGCCATCACGGAGGCGTTGCGCAACCATCCCCTCATCACGGTGGAGGAGCGCGAAGTCACCGACCTGCCGGCACAACGGCCCTGCGTCGTCGCCACCGGCCCGTTGACCACGGACGCGCTGTCCGCCGCCATCGCGGCGCGGCTGGGTCAGGACGGCCTGTTTTTCTTTGATGCCGCGGCGCCCATCGTGCGGGCGGAGACCATCGACATGACCAAGGCCTTCCGCGCGTCACGCTATGGCAAGGGATCCGACGACTACATCAACTGCCCCATGGATCAGCCAACCTATCTGGCCTTCCATGAGGCGCTTGTGACGGCGGAAACCGTTGCCCTGCGTGATTTTGAGGAAAAGCGGATCTTCGAGGGCTGCATGCCCGTGGAGAGCATGGCGCGGCGGGGGCTCGACACCCTGCGGTTCGGGCCGCTCAAGCCGGTTGGGCTGCCGGATCCCGCCACAGGCAAGGAAACCTGGGCGGTGGTGCAGTTGCGCCAGGACGACGCGGCGGCCACGCTGTACAATCTGGTCGGTTTTCAAACCCATTTGAAGTGGGGGGAACAGAAACGGGTGTTCCGCATGATCCCGGGACTGGAGAATGCCGAGTTCGAGCGTTATGGCGTGATGCACCGCAACACCTATCTGGATTCGCCCCGGCTGCTGGACGCCACCTATCGGGTCAGGGACGGGGAGGGATTGTATTTCGCCGGCCAGATGACCGGGGTGGAGGGATATGTTGAATCCGCGGGCTCCGGCTGGGTGGCCGGTGTGAATGCGGCACTGCAGGCCCTGGGACATGAGCCGCTGCTGCTGCCCGACACCACCGCCATCGGCGCGCTGGCCCGCTACGTGTCCAATCCCGTAAACAGCAAATTCCAGCCCATGAACGCCAACTTCGGGCTGGTGGCGCCGCTGCCCGGAAAATGGCGGGACAAGCGGCTGAAAAATGCAGCCATCGCAGAACGTGCGCTGGCGGATCTCGCGCCTGTCCTTGCGGCATTGCATGTGTGAGGCAACAGACAAAGCGTGGGGTAAACAGTACATGTAGACGGTGCTTGGGTTTTACCGCCTGGTTGCGGTCAACCCGGGGCACCATGCAAACCCGTGCAAGTCCGGTACCGCAAAGGTACTCAACAATGATTTCAGCGTCAAAAGCCGTATCTGCGGGTTGTTGCACTGGAATCGACCATGGTATTTCAGGAAGAGAGAGGAGTTTTCATGAAAAAGCTGCACCTGTCCATCGTCACACTGGTGCTGGTTCTGCTGGTCGCCATCGGACTGTGGCTGGCGTCCGGGGTCTACACGCTCAAGGCCGATGG
>JAEWSN010000191.1 GCA_023459915.1 Bacillota bacterium | reverse complement strand
TCCATCTTCAACTTCAAGCTGTAAATGCGAAATTGGGAACAAAGAAAGGTTGTCGCATCGCTGCGGCAACCATCTAAAATGCGGTTTGCACCATTTTTGAATGTTTGATACCAAAGTCAGGTTTTATAAGTCAATTATAAGAGAACAGGTGTTCTGCGTCAAGCCTTTTCCGAACATTTGTTTGACTTTTTTTCGTGACATCCATATACTATTGATAAACAAAGAATTCCAGAATGAAATGGTTGCCACGGAGGTTCCCCATGCGACATCGCGATTTAGACAAACAACAGATGATTCTTTCCTTCATGAACCGTTATGTTGCGGAGAAGGGCTATCCGCCGTCTGTTCGTGAGATTTGCAAGGCTGTCGGGTTCAAGTCCACCTCCTCGGTGCACACCTATCTCAAATGGCTCGAAGAGGAGGGCCAAATCGAAAAGGATGTGGAAAAGCCGCGCGCGTTGCGCATCCTCGATGAAGGCAAAAGCACCATGGAGGGATTCATCGCCAACCAGGAAATCGAAAACATTCCTGTTTTGGGACGCATCACCGCCGGCCAGCCCATTCTGGCCGTCGAAAATGTGGAAGACACCTTCCCTGTTCCGGTCCAATACCTCGAAAATGCCACCGTCTTCATGCTCAAGGTCCGCGGGGACAGCATGATCAACGCCGGCATCCATGATGGAGACTTCATCATGGTCAAGCAGCAGCCCACCGCCATGAACGGCGATATCGTCGCCGCGCTCATCGGCGAGGAGGCAACCGTGAAAACATTCTACAAGGAGCGCAACATGGTGCGTCTCATGCCGGAAAACCCGGACTACGACCCCATCCTGTGCCCCGACGGATGCACCATCCTGGGCAAGGTCATCGGGCTCTTCCGCAAATTCTGACTGTTTTGCAGCGCTGCAATCCGCCCCTCACAACGGGCGTGTCCACAGAGAATCTGCCTCCGCACCGCCGTAGTGTTCACAGCAATTTCTGATACATCACAACATCAAGCAATCGGTCGAACTTGCGCCCCACTTCCTTCAAGTGGGCGCATTTTTCGTATCCGCATTTTTCAAAGAGGCGAATGCTGCCCTCGTTTTCACCGCATATCACCGACAACAGCGTGTGCATGCCTGCTTCGCGGGCACGGGCTTCCATCATCGCCAGCGCCTTTTGGCCGACACCCCGCCCGGTGTATCCGTCCTTGAGATACAGGGTCACTTCCGAAGAACAACGATAGGCCTCGCGTTTCTTGTATGGCGCGAAATATCCGTAACCCGCGATATCCCCATCACAGCGGATGGTCCAGGATTCGGACAGATACGCCTCATCCTCGGGGAGCAGCATCGCCTTCATGTCCAATTCCGTGCGCGGTTCGTAATGAAACGTGGCTGTGCTGGTGCGCACATAGACATTGTAAATGTCCGTCAAAACCGGTATATCAGCAGTCTGAACCCGCTCAAACGAGATTTCCATTTTTCCTCCCAAACAGAAACGGCACTGCCGTACGCCGCGTTCCATGCAGCATACAAGCGGCGCCGTTGCCGTGTTCTGATTATATGACGATGCGCGTCTGCAAGCAAGAAGCAAGCAAGAAAAAAGCGCTGCAACCAGTCTCCCCAACAACTGTCAACCGACAACCAACAACCGGCTACTTGGCTTGCGACCGCCGCAACAGTGGAATCAGGCGCATGGCCAGCACGGATGCGGCCAGAAACAGCAACAAATCCTTGAGAAAAAACAGCAACATGCCCTTTACGATAACCACCAGGGATACATCCATCGCAAGATACAGCGATTGGATGAGGTACATATACAGTACCCCGATGCCATAGATGATGCCCAAACCCGTAAGGGAAGCCAGCGCCACCCGCTTGAATGTCGGTTTCGCTGTTCCCCGGGTCAGCAGTCCCGCCACGCCGGCAGCAAGCACAAAGCCAATCAGAAAGCCGAAGGTGGGCCTGGTGACATACAGCAAACCGGCTGAGCCATCGGCGAACACCGGCAATCCGGCCAGACCCAACAGCAGATACGCGGCCTGCGACACCATGCCGACCGAAGCGCCAAGCAGCAATCCGGACAAAATGGCAAAGAACGGCTGGAACGTCAGGGGTACCAACGGAAACGGGATTCGCAGATTGGCGCCAACAATCATCAGGGCGGAAAACAGACCGGCAAGAATGAGATTTCTTGTTTGCGTTTGCCTATGGGACATGGACGATCCTCCTACTGAAAGACATGGTTGTGTACGCTTGTTGCGTGCGATGCCTTGTCATTGTACAGAAGGTGTCGTTTATTTGTCAACTATATTATCATTCAGGTTTACAATGAAGCCAGGCCGTGTCATGAGTGGGGCCTGCCCCCGCCAAGAACGGGGTCTGACCCCATACTCCCGCGGCGCTCGTTTGACGCGCTCCCGCTCAATTCGCGAACTCGCCATGATAGCTGACCAGCACCGCGCTTTCCACCCCTGGAACAGCAGCCACCTCATTGACAAGCTGCGTGGTTTGCTGGGACAAGCGGATTTCCACAGTCATTTCAATTCCCGTAACCGACACCGTTTTGGATTTCACGGCATGTTTTTTCACATGTTTTCCCACCACATCCAGCGCGTGTTGTTCACAGTCGTTGTCCCGGCACCTCAACACCAGCAGATAGGCGGAATCCATCCCCTGCTTCCCGGAAAACAACACCAACACCAGCCCAATGAAGAGGGAGCCAAAGACGGCCATGGGAATCAATCCGGCGCCAACCACAATGCCCGCGCTGATGGCCCAAAACAGAAACGCGATGTCCATGGGCTCCTTGATGGCGCTGCGAAAGCGGACAATGGACAACGCCCCCACCATGCCCAGCGACAGAATGATGTTCGAGGTGATGGCCATGATGATGAGCGAGGTGATCAGCGTCAGCGCCACCAGCGAGATGCCAAAGCTTCTGGACATCATGACGCCTTGATAGGTCTTTTTGTAAACATATAGAATCAGCAACCCCAGCAGAAAGGACAGCGCCAAAACAATCCCCATGTCCAACCAGGAAAACGCAGTGATTTTCTCGAGGGCGCCGGTTTTGAAAATGTCCGTAAAACTCAGTGAGTCTGTCATTTGAAGATCCTCCGTCAATCTGTTTTTGTCCTTGAATCGGTGCGCCTGCCGCTGTTCAATCCCCAATCGCGGCACATGGCACATGAACCGGTGCGCCTGCTGCCATCTCATCCCCAGATGCGGCACATGGCGTACTTGGAGACCGCGGTGGCCTGCCGGCTGCCCAACTGCAGGCAATCCCTGACCACTTGGGGAAGGAACGCGTCATATTTCACCTCCAGCACCAAATTGTCGCCACAAGTTGTCGGCACTGTCGGCAGACTGCCATTGAGGAAATCCACACTTTTCAAACCGGTTCGGATTTCGCGGTCAAAGGTGACCCGGACATTGCCGGCCGGCATCACAAACGCCTCCCGCCGGTAATCCACAACGGTTGCGCCGCGCAGGCGCCTGACATCCATATCCGCTTTCAGTGCCTGCAACAGCGCCGGAGCCTCCGCAACCACAAATGAAGCATCCCCCAGTGCCAGTTGTTGCGCCTCAGCCGGTGTCAGCCGCACGCTTTCCTTGCGACCGAGCCCATTGCAGCGTATTTTGCGTTCGAGCCGCAAGGTATCCGGATCCCCGTTGTACAGGCGGATCCTGAATTTTTCGCGATATCGCTGCCCATTGACCTTCTCGCGCAGCACCTGGTTGTCCTGATTGTCAAAATACAGGCTTCGAATGTGATACTCGCCATTGGCATCCGCATGACCGTCATGCCGCATCACGGCTCCCAGACGGTGTCGAAGCGAAACCCAGTCCGCAATGGTGATCCAGTGTTTGTATTCGTGTCGCCAAGTCATCGTGTCTTTCCTCCGTATTTGAGCCTTTTCTTCTCCTGCCCGCATGTTGTTCTCCATTTTTCCTTCATACGCTCTGCGGGACGTGGCTGTGACTCCGCCGAACTGTCCCGTGACGCCACCGCGCCGTCCCGCAGACCCATTGTAGGGTCTGATACTGAAAGAAACCTGAAGTGGGCAGAAGATCAAGCCCATCGGCACCACAACCACGTTCACCGCGGATCAGCCGGAGATTTTTGTCACATGTACGGTTTCCGCACCCGCCGGCACACAGGTGGAAAGCGAATGGTACTATCTTGAGGATGATTACCTCATCACCACCGCCAGTGTCAACACCACCAAGGAGAACCAGAACCTTTACTTTTCCTTGGAGCGTCCGGACAACGGCTGGCCCACCGGCGACTATGAGGTCCGGCTCTACGCCACAGAGGATGAACCGGTCATCGCAAAATTCTCCGTCAAGTGATTGAAAACGGAACTGGTCCGTGTCGGGCAGCCTTCGGAAGTGAATTCCGGAGGCTGCGGCTTTTCATCGCATCCAGTCGTGCACCATTTCAGGTTCCTTTCAGACGTGGATGGTATGATATTCATGGCAGAACCAGTCGCACCGGCCGGCACATACAACACCCATGGCCGGCGCATGCAAATCCCGTGGCTGGCACATGACGAAAACATCCCGCAGGAAAGGCAGACAATCATGAAAGTGCTTGTGGTGGAAGATGAGGTCCGGTTGGCAGAGGCGTTGCAGCAGATTCTTGGGAAAAACCGCTGTTCAACGGACGTGGCACACGACGGGGAATCCGGACTGGATCAGGCGCTCACCGGCCTGTACGATGTGATCATCCTCGACATCATGTTGCCCCGAAAAAATGGCCTTGAGGTGCTACGGGAAATGCGAAAGGACGGTGTTCAGACACCGGTGCTGCTGCTGACGGCCAGGGATGAAGCCTCCGACAAGGTGACCGGCCTCGACAGTGGCGCGGACGACTACCTCACCAAACCCTTCAACACCGAGGAGCTTCTGGCCAGAATCCGTGCACTGGGCAGACGGCGTGGCATGCCACTGACGGAGGATGTTCTCCGTTTCGCAGACACCTCGCTCGACATTTCCACCTTTGAGCTGGCACACGACGGCAAATCGGTGCGGCTGGGGCTCAAGGAGTTTCAAATCATGGAAGTCTTCATGCGCAACGGGCAGCGCATTGCCGACAAGGAAGATCTCATCGCGAAGGTCTGGGGCTACGATTCCGAGGCGGAATACAACAACCTGGAAGTCTATGTGTCCTTCCTGCGGAAAAAATTGAATCACATCCACTCCCCCGTCATCATCAAGACCGTCCGGGGCGTCGGATATGTGCTGGCGGCGGAGGATGACAGGCCATGAAGGAACTCAGACGGCTAAAATACAGGTTCGTGCTGATCGTGATGGCCATGCTGTTCACCATCACAAGTGCGGTGCTTGCCGGCATCTACTTCACCATGACCCGAGCGGAAACACAGCTGGCTGTCCGCATGATGACCGAGATGGCCGAGCGCGACGGCGGCGCACCGAGGGAACCCCGCCCGGACGACAACGACTTCGACCCCAAGCCTGTCCCGGAAAACCGCACGCCCCTCGATGATGTGACCCGACGGTTCTCCGGCTTTGAAGATGGCAGCCCGGCAGAGTTTGCCATGTTCCGCAACAGCTTCTCCATCCGGCTGGATGCCGAAGGCAACATTCTCTCGCTCAACAGCGCGGGCGGATTCTTCCAGTGCGCCGGTGCCGCGGATGCAATGGACGCGCTGTCGGCAGATGAACAGGCAAATCTCGCCGAGGCTGTCTCCCTCATTCTGAACAGCAACCGGGCAGACCCCCGCATGCCGGGCAGCGCTTCAGGCAATGCATCCATCGCACACATTGCTTCAGAAAACGATTCCATCGCACACAACGCATCAGAAAACGCATCCATCGCGCACGGCGCTTCAGAAAGCGGTACCCCTCGCTCCGGCACGCTGACAATGGACGTTACGGACTATCGTTACCTGCTGGCTGCAAAGCCGTACGGACAAATCATCGTCCTGCTGGATCGCTCCCTGGAAATCGCCACAGCACGCCGGTTGTTGTCCACCCTGTTGCTCACGGGCGGTGTGGGGCTCGTCCTGTTGTTTCTGGTGAGCCTGTTTCTGGCCGAACGCGCCATCGTCCCGATGCGCAAGGCATGGGAACGCCAGAAACGGTTCATCGCGGACGCCTCCCACGAACTGAAAACTCCGCTGACCGTCATCGCCGCAAACACCGACGTGGTGCTGGGGAACCGGCAGGAAACCGTGGCCAGCCAGGCCAAATGGCTGGGCTACATCCGTTCGGAAACGGAACGGATGTCCAAGCTGGTGAACGATCTGCTCAACATCGCAAAGCTCGACGCCACCGAAACAGAGCCCGTCACGCAGCCTTTCAACCTGTCGGATGTCGTCGTGGCGGCCTGCCTGCCGCTGGAATCACTCGCGTTTGAATCCGGAAGGTCCCTCATCACGGAGGTGCAGCCCAATCTCACCTATGCCGGAGACGCGGACAGCCTGCAGCAGGTTGTGGGCATCCTGGTCGACAATGCCATCAAGCACGCCTCGGGAGAAGGCGACATTCTGGTTTCCCTCGTTCGGGAACCGGAAACAGGAAGGATGAAACTCTCGGTTCGGAATCCCGGAGCGGGCATCCCCGCTGCTGAATCCGAGCGAATCTTTGAACGGTTCTATCGTCCGGACGCTTCCCGCGCGCGGGAAACAGGCGGATACGGGTTGGGCCTGTCCATCGCCAAATCCGTTGTGGAAAGGCATGGCGGCACCATTTCCGTGACAGGCACACCTGACGGGCAAACCACCTTCACCATCGTGCTGCCCCACCGCAAGGGACCTGGGGTCTGACCCCATTGTGGGGTCTGACCCCCAAAAACCCAAAACACCCCATCGTGGGGTCTGACCCCACAAACCCCAAAAAAAACCCCGCTGCCACACAGGGTGACAGCGGGGCCATTTGGTCTTTACGGATTCATACGGGGTTCATACGGGGTCAGCGCCATTCAGGCTCCAGCCCCGCTTCCGGTGGATCAACGGGTTTCCACCAGGTACTGGTTGAGCAGGGCCTCCAGCATTTCCTGACGGCCGGATTTCACGGTCGGTTCGCCATTCTTGAGGGTGTAGGCTTCCAATTCCTTGAAGCCCACCTTGCCGGCGGTGATGTCCGCGCCGATGCCTGCGGTCCAGCTGCTGTAGCGGTCGTCCACGAACTTGGAGAACACCTTGTCCTCCACGAGCTTGTTCGCCACCTTGAAGCCGCGCGCGAACGCGTCCATGCCGGCGATGTGGCCCAGGAAGAGGTCATCGGCCTGGAAGGAACCGCGGCGCACCTTGGCGTCGAAGTTCAGGCCGCCCTTGCCGAGGCCGCCGTTGAGCAGCACTTCGTACATGGCCAGGGTGGTATCGTACAGGTTGGTCGGGAATTGATCCGTGTCCCAGCCCAGATTCGGGTCGCCCATGTTGGCGTCCACACTGCCGAGCATGCCATTGATGCGGGCTACCGCCAGGTCGTGCTGGAAGGTGTGCATCGCAAGCGTGGCATGGTTGGCTTCCACGTTGAGCTTGAAGCTCTTGTCGAGGCCGTAGGTCTTCAGGAAGCCCACAACGGTGGCGGAATCGAAGTCGTACTGGTGCTTGGTGGGTTCCTTCGGCTTGGGCTCGATGAGGAACTGGCCGTCGAAGCCGATTTCCTTCGCGTAGTCCACCGCCATGCCCAGGAAACGGGCCAGGTTGTCGAGTTCGCGCTTCATGTCGGTGTTCAACAGGGTTTCGTAGCCTTCACGGCCGCCCCAGAACACATAGTTCTCGCCGCCGAGCTCCTTCGTGATTTCCATGGCCTTCTTCACCTGGGAAGCGGCATAGGCGAACACGTCGGCGTTGGGATTGGTGGACGCGCCGTGCATGAACCGGGGATTGCCGAACGCGTTGGTGGTGCCCCACAGCAGCTTCACATCGCTCTTGGCCATGCGGGCCTTGATGGCGGAAACCACGGTGTCCAGGCGCTTGTTGGTCTCGGCGAGATTGTCGGCCTCCGGCGCGATGTCGCGGTCGTGGAAGCAGAAGAACGGCACATCGAGCTTTTCGCAGAACTCAAAGTTCGCCTCGACCTTGGCCAGGGCCAGATCCATGGGATCGGTGATGTGATCCCACGGGCGCTGCGCGGTGCCGGGGCCGAACGGATCGCTGCCGCGGGCCTGGAAGGTGTGCCAGTACGCAACGGCGAAACGCAGGTGATCCTTCATGGTCTTGCCGCCAATCACCTCATCGGGATTGTAATAGCGGAACGCCAGCGGGTTTTCGCTCTTGGGGCCTTCGTACTTGATTTTGTCGATGCCTTTGAAAAATTCGCTCATGGGTTGCCTCCTTGTTTGGGTTGGACGGTTTGTTCCGTCTTGTTGGTGTGGTGGACATGCTGTTGATGGCATATCCGGGTGGGTCTGTGTTATTGTTGTGTGGATATGCTGTTGATGGCATATCCGGGTGGGTCTGTGCTGTTGGTGTGTCGTCTTTATGGCTGCATCAGCTGCCGAATCGGCAGGATGGCGGCACCGTAGGATGAGGATTCTTCCCCGTAGCTGCCCGGCACCACTTCCACGAAGGATTCCGGCCAGTTCAGGGCTTCTTTTTTCACCTGCCGCACCACGGTCTGGAGCGCGAGATCCGCATATTCCGGAAACCGCTTTCCCAGCACGATCCGGCGGGGATTGAGTGTGTTGACGAGCATGGACACGGCCCGTCCCAGACTCCGGGAAGCCCTGTCCATCACGGCCACTGCGGCGGGTTCCCCCGTGCGGACCGATGTCAGGAAGGCTTCAAAGCTGTCCGAACCAGCCTGCCGCACCATGCCGTCCAGCGACGCGAGTGTTTCCAGACAACCGCGGTTGCCGCAGGTGCATTGAGGCCCCTCGTCGTCCACGACAATGTGTCCCACCTCGCCCGCGCTGCCGGCGGTGCCCCGGTACAGGCTGCCCTTGAGGAACAACCCCGCGCCGATGCCGGTATCAATGTTCACATGGAGGAAGTCCTCCACATCCCGGCAGGAACCTATCCACTGCTCGCAGATGGTGGAACAGACGGATTCGTTCTCCACATACACCGGCAAGCCCAGCCGGTCGGCAAGCGGCTCACGCACCGCCACGTCCTTCCAGCCAAGGTTGGGCGCAAACGCGATGCGCCGTCCCTCCCGCTCCACGATGCCAGGCACCGAGATCCCCAGTCCCAGGATGCGGATTTTCGGGATGCGTGTTTCCCGGAGCGCCTCCTGGTAAAGGGAGACCGCGCGTTCAAGCAAATTTGAGGGGTCAACCGCACCATCGCCGGGCTGCCGCTTCTGCCAAACCACCTGACCAGCGTGGTCGAGCACGGACAGGTACAGGAACCGGGCATCCACGTCAATGCCGATGCCATACCAGCTGCGGGGCCGCAGCTGCAGCAGGGTGGGCTTGCGGCCGCCGGAGGACACGCCTTCGCCGGTCTCGTGGATGTATTGATCCTCGAGCAGCGACTTGACAATGACACCGACGGCTGTGGCCGACAGGCCTGTGGCCTCCGCCAGCCCGATGCGCGAAACGCCCTCGCGGGTGCGGATGATGTCCAGCACACGCGCCTGGTTCATTTCCCGCAAGTAGCGGCTGTTGCCTGTCTTCGCCATCCGCATCCCCCTTCTGTCGGTTTATTCCGGGTCTTTCCCCATCAGGGGGGTCAACTGTCAAGGTTCAGGCCTGCACAAGGCCGGCCAATGTCTTGAAGTCTCCCTTCAAGGACGCGTACAAGCTGTTGTAGAGCTTATAGTAGCCGTCGTACACCTTCTTTGCATTCGCGTCGCCGGACTGGCGGGACACCACGCCGATGGTGGCGTCACAGGCTTCCGGCACGCTCTTGTAGACGCCGGTGCCAACACCCGCCAGCAGGGCCACGCCGAGGGCGCCACCTTCGCTGGAGTTGATGGTCTGGATTTCCGTGCCGAACACATCGGCCTGCATCTGACGCCACAGCGGGCTCTTGCCGCCACCACCGGACGCACGGACCTCGCTCACGGAAACGCCCATGCCGTTGATGATTTCCAGGCAGTCGCGCAGGGAGTACACCACGCCCTCCATGACGGCGCGCAGCATGTCACGCTTGGTGTGGCTGGCGGAGAGCCCGAAGAACACGCCGCGGGCATCCGCGTCGAGATGCGGGGTGCGCTCGCCCATGAGGTACGGCAGGTACAGCAGCCCGTTGGCGCCGGGGCCGACCAGCGCAGCCTGCTTGTCCATGAGCTGGTAGGGATCCACTTCCATGCCGGCCGCCGTGGCCATTTCCTCACGGCAAAATTGGTTGCGGAACCATTGCAGCGACAGGCCCGCGCCCTGGGTCACGCCCATGACGTGCCAGGCACCGGGCACCGCGTGGCAGAAGGTGTGCACACGACCGCTCGGATCGATGGAAATGTCGTCGGAATGGGCAAACACCACACCGGAGGTGCCGATGGTGGAGGAGATGATGCCGTTGCGCACGATGCCGTTGCCGACCGCGCCGGCCGCCTGGTCACCGGCGCCGCCTGCGACGGGGGTTCCAGGAACAAGTCCGGTGAGCGCCGCAGCTTCACGCGTCACCTGGCCGGAGATTTCATACGATTCGTACACCTTGCCCAGCATGTCCTCGCGCAGGCCGAGCTTTTGCAGCACTTCCCCGCTCCACTGGCGCTTGGGCACATCAAGGAACTGCATGCCGCTGGCATCGGACACCTCGGTGGCGAACTCGCCGGTGAGCATGTAGCGGACATAGTCCTTGGGCAGGAGCATCTTGTCGACCTTGTCGAAGATCTCCGGTTCGTTGTTCTTCACCCACATCGCCTTCGAGGCGGTGAAGCCGGTGAGCGCGGGGTTGGCCGTGATTTCGATGAGGCGCTTGGCACCAATCTTTTCGGTGATTTCCACACATTCGGCCGTGGTGCGCTGATCGCACCAGATGATGGAGCGGCGCAGCACCTTGCCGTTCTTGTCGAGCAGCACCAGACCGTGCATCTGGCCGGACAAGCCCAAGCCCTTGATTTCCTTGGGGTCCACGCCGCTCTTTCGGAGGACGTTCCGAATCGAAACATGGGTGGCACGCCACCAGTCTTCCGGATCCTGCTCCGCCCAGCCATTTTTCGGCTGATAGAGCGGGTATTCCTGCGTATCGCTGGCAATGGTTTTTCCCTGAACGTCGAACAACACCGTCTTGGTTCCCGATGTGCCGATATCTACCCCGAGCAGATAAGCCATAACGCCCTCCTTGTGGTCGCGGCGGATGCCCCGCCGACTTATTCATCTTACATGAATAAGTTACACCAACAACGAGAACTTTGCAAGGGTATTACGGTACCAGGTACCGTAATACTTCTGTAACAA
>JAEWSN010000190.1 GCA_023459915.1 Bacillota bacterium | reverse complement strand
GGTCAGCTTGTATCCAGAGTGGTGGAGAGACCAGGCTCTATGAAACCACGGCAGCGTACCGCGAAAGCGGCCATGTGCCAATGCCGGAACGATGGAAGCATGAACGGAGGCGCCCTTCCGGCATGCGTGGAAGGGCTTTTTGCTGCATATTTCTATCATTCTTGCTGGTATCATCGCCGCCATTCACTTCGGTATTCAGTTCGGTATTCACTTCGGTTTCAGTTCGGTATTCACTTCGAGCGTCTCGGTGACTGTCTCGCTGTATTCATACCGCCATTCGGGTGCTTGCGGCCCCCGTATCCCCCGCTGGGGGAGAGAAGGAGGATCCCATGCCAGAACTGAAAATGATGGACAGACAAACAATGGTGGCCATTGCCGCAAAACCCACCTGGCACGAGAACGGCGCTGTTTTGAAGGACGGCTTTATGGATGGCGCCGGCTGTTACTTCCTGTTTGAACCTCTGGTGGGCGGAGCCGTTTTCGCTGAGGATGAACGGTTCGAGAGAGGCCTGCAGCGTTTCATCTCTTTGTTTGGAGCAGTTGCGTATCGATTCGCTGACGATGGGGCCCAGCTGCCCGACCCGATACATTGTTTTGATCCCGCTGATTCGGTGAACAGCCGATTCATGAAACACCTGGTGCATGAGGTGACGATAGAGGGAGGTCATGCCTGCTTCCATGAGCTGGAGTGACGGGAGATGCGAAGAGGCAAGCTGCGCAATAGTGTTACAGTAGTGTTACGGTACCAGGTACTGTAACACTGGATCGCCTTGCCGCAGCAACGGGTTGCCTCCCTGTTGTTACGCCGCCATTTGTTGGTAATACCTTTTCAGTGCTCCCTGTCACCCCAACCCGTCAGAACCCATCCTGCGCCGGCGCCACCCAACACGCACCATCGTTCCGAAACCCGCCGCAGCGGGCCATGGAGGCAACCATCCACACGCAACGCGACGGAAACAAGAAGAAGCCGCACCAGATGCTGGTCCCGTCCAAACTCAGGCGGGGCACGGTTGTCCGGCGCATTTTTTTGGTTGTCCTCGCATTGCTGCTGGCATGGCAGACCTTCAATGCCTGGAGCCAATACCGGCAAACAGTCTCGGATGCATACCGCGCGCTGGAGATCAGCACCCGCCAGCGTGCCACCCGCCTGTCCGAAATGATGGATCGCACCATCCAGTTGATGGAACGCATCCTCGCGGAGGAACACGTCCGCCCGGTTGGCAATGAGCGCCTGCAGGAATACCTGCTGGGCATGCCGGAGCTTCGCACGCTGTTTGTGGTTTTGCCGAATGGAATCCTCCGGAACAGCACGAACATCACGCTGATCGGCGGAGACGCTTCGCATTTCGAATATTATGTTCACCATAACGATCATCCAAACGAAACCGGATTGCATGTGTCGCGGCCCTTTGTTACGGTTTCCAGCAATCTGGAGGTCATCACGCTCTCGATGCCGATCCTTGCGAAGGATGGCACGCTGCAGGGCATCGTTGTCGCCACCCCGGAGCCGAGCCTGTACCTCGACATCCTGCAGATCACCGAGTCGGAACAAGGTCAGCGGGCCATCCTCATCAACGAGTTTGGCGACATCATCGGAATCGAGCCGAAGGAATATGAGACCCTCATCGGCGACAGCGTGCTGGAAGGTGCGGGGTTCAAGGCGCACCTCGCTTCCGGCGAACCCATGACCCATCAGATGTACACCTCGACCATCTCGGGGGAGAAGCTTGCCGCCGTTTTTCTCGACATCGGGGACACGGGGCTGATCGCCGCCTCCTTCCTGACACGCGACACGCTCCTGCAGACCTGGCTGGCATCCCAATTCAGATCCATGCCGCTCGTGCTGGCCATCCTGCTGCTGGTGGCCGCGCTCGCACTCCTGGCCTCGCGACAGGTACGGAAAATCGAAGCTGCCGACAGGTTCAGCATTGGGTTGATTGAAACGGCGAATGACATCATCATCGGCCTGGACCGCGATGGCGTCATCCGGCTGTTCAACGGTTTCGCGGAAACATGTACGGGGTATGCGCGGGCAGAAGTGATTGGTCAGCCCATGGACTGCCTGCTGACGACGGAGACGGACGGCGCCTCCCTGCTTGAAGCCTTCCTCGCCATGCAATCCGGAAATGCTGTTCAGGATGGCCACGAAAGTCTCCTGAAAACGCGTGACGGGCGCACGCTAGTGGTCAACTGGCGCGCGACACCTGTCCCCGACAACTTTCTGGGCATCGCGGTCGTCGTCTTTGGCCGCGACATCTCCGATCTGCGCGCAAAGGAGGCGGACCTGATTCGTCTGGCCACCACCGATGCGCTGACGGGATTGTACAACCGACGCTTCTTCCTGCAGCAGGTGGATCACGAGATCGCGCGTGCCCGGCGCAACCAGGAAATGCCGCTCGCGCTCGTCATGCTCGATCTCGACCTGTTCAAGGATGTCAACGACACCTGGGGGCACCTGCAGGGAGATCGTGTGCTGCAGGCGTTGGCGTGGGTGCTGGTCGATACGGCAAGAAAAACCGACATCACCGGCCGGCTTGGCGGCGAGGAGTTTGCTGTGTTGCTGCCGGAAACCGATGCCGACCATGCCCGCGTTCTGGCTGAGCGACTCAGACTTCACATTGCCGAAGCGCTGGCCACAGTGGAGGGCATTCCGGTGAATCAGACTGCGAGTCTGGGCGTCACGCTGCTCCAAGCGGAGGACCAACGGCCTGAAGACCTGCTGGCCCGCGCCGACAAGGCCCTCTACCGCGCAAAGCGCGAAGGCCGGAACTGCGTGCGGTATCAGACCGGGGATTAGGTCGCCGGAATGTGCTGCGCGCACGAACTTGGTCATATGTCAGATAAGTCCCCCGTCCCACCCGATCACCCGCATTTCGGATTTCCTCCTCAGCGAGGACAAGGCTGCCTGTGCTGATTTCACCGCCATTCGGATATATGCGGACCCGTATCCCCCGCCGGTGGAACAAAGAGGAACCCCTGACAGGCGGGGCCCCTTTGCCTGGATCGTTTCATCTGTTTGATCCTGCCGAGCCGACAATTGTGCTATTCACGAAGTACATGGTGCATGAGGTGACGAAGGAAGGTTCTTGCGCTTGCTTCCGCAAGCCGAAATGAGCGGACTGGAAGACATCTTCAGCATTTATGAAATAGTGGAAACATAACAGAAAGAATGTAAATACGTGATAGAATCACATTGATTGTCAGAAACAGGGTTTTGATAGCTGAAGGAGTGTTACGATACTATTACGGTACCTGGTACCGTAATAGTATCGTAACACGTAGTGGTAGGAGGGGCATCCCATGTCGGTGTATAAGCCGAAAATCAAGCGAATTTTCGTATCCAGCACGTTCAAGGATATGCAGCTCGAAAGGGATCTCCTGAGAGACCGTGTGCTGCCTGCCCTGAATCAGTTTGCGGAGCAATATGGGTTGACGGTGGAGCTTGTTGACCTGCGCTGGGGTGTGAACACCGCGGACATGAGTGAGGAGGAGTCCAGTTACAAGGTGCTTAGAACCTGCCTGGACGAAATTGATCGTTCGCG
>JAEWSN010000189.1 GCA_023459915.1 Bacillota bacterium | reverse complement strand
CACATGGTCCGGTCTGGGCGCCAGTTGAACCGAAAAGGCCGCCTTGGGCATTTCCAGCTCCTCGAGCTGTTCCGCCATGCCGCCGGAAAGCGTTTTTCCCGCCGCCTCGCGCAGCTTTCGCAAAACCAGCGCCTGCTTGAGCAGGCGGGATTCCTGTGCCGCCAGTCTTTCTCCGAAATCCTCCTGCAGGGTCTTCGCGTCGCGCAGCTGTTCCAGTTCCTCCCGGATCTCCTCACGGTACTGGATGCAGCGATCGCATGTATCGCCGTACTTGCGCAGGATTCCCTGCAAAAAGGCCAGCCGTTCCTCCACCCGGTCGCGTTCGCGGGGATCGAACTCCTGGCTGTCCCGGATGTCCAGGATGTCACGACCCACCTCGTCGAGCCTTTCCACAAGCTCCGTCAGTGTTTCGGACACCACGGCAAAGGCCGGGGAGACATCCGCAACCCGTTCCACCGCCACCGCGGCGCGCCGCAGCTGGTCGCGCGCGCCGGCCATCTCGGAGGCTTCGCCGGACAACCGCTCATGGGCCTCCGAAAACGCCGCGACAATGCTTTCCGCATGGGCGAACAAACGGCTCCGCTGTTCGAGTGCCACATCCTCACCCGGCTGCAGATTCGCCTTGTCCAGCTCGTCGAGCTGGTACGCCAGCATGTCCAGGCGCCGTTCGCGTTCCCGCGCGCTGCCCGTGACCTGGCGCCATTTTTCCTTGAGCGCCAGCCAGGCCTCGTATTCACGGCTGTACGCGGCCAGCGCTTCGCGCATGGGTTCGCCCGCATACGCATCCAGAAGCGGCAGATGGGTTTCCGGCCGGAACAGCGACTGGCTGTCGTGCTGGCCATGGATGTCCATGAGCCGTTCCCCGACGAGCCGGAGCACGCCGGCGGTGACCAGGGTGCCGTTGACACGGCACACATTTCGCCCCGACTCCTGAAACACCCGCTGCAGCAGCACCTGTCCATCCTCCGACGGTTCGATGCCCTGTGCGGCGAGCAGCGCCGCCAAGTCTTCCGGGCCCTGAAACAGTCCCTGCACCATGGCCCGGTCGCTGCCCGTGCGGATGAGCTCGCGGGAGGTCCGGCCCCCGACCAGCGCGTTCACCGCCTCAATCAGAATGGATTTGCCCGCGCCGGTTTCGCCGGAGATCACCGTGAATTCGGGTTCGAGACTGAGTTCGAGGCGCTCGATGATGGCAATGTTTTCGATTTGCAATGTGAGCAGCATGCGTCACGCTCCCCGGACCATCCGCGTAAACCGTTCCATCAGTTCTTCGGCAAAACGCTCCGCCCGGCAGACAATCATCAGGCAGTCGTCCCCCGCGATGGTGCCGAGCAATCCGTTCCAGCCAAGCGCGTCCACCGAGGACGCGACCGCCTGGGCCATGCCGGGCAGGGTCTTCACCACCAGGATGTTGTTCGCGTAGTCACAGGAAACAAAAGCCTCCCGCAAAATGATGAGAAGCCTGTCGCTCATGGAGGTGGCGTCCTGGTTGACCGCGGAATAGCGATACCGGCCGTCGCCCGTGGGCACCTTGACCAGCCGCAGTTCCTTGATGTCCCGGGAGATGGTTGCCTGCGTGACTTCCACCCCAATCCGGTGCAGCAGCTCCGCCAGCTCGTCCTGTGTTTCCACGACATGCTGGTCGATGATTTCAAGAATCTTGGCGTGTCGGTTGTATTTCATCTCTGCCTCCTGATCGGTGTCCGTCTTCCTGTCTGCCTGTTGGCGCGTCATCGGTCATGCGCGGCCGTGGATTTTTGCGCGCAGCACCTCGTAAAAATTCACCTGCACCACGGAGGCGAACAGAATCCGCTCCGGTGCCCGGACAATCTCCACCTCGTCATTGAGTTCGAGCGCGAACCCGTCCCGGCCGTCGCAGGACAGCATGGCGTTGGCGTTGCGACGGTCTCCCACCCGGATGGTGAGCCGGCTGTGCGTGGGCACAATGAAGGAACGCGAATAGAGAATGTGCGGACAGATGGGCGTGATGACCATCAGCGGCACTTCCGGCAACACAATGGGGCCACCGGCGGAAAGGGTGTACGCGGTGGAACCGGTGGGCGTTGCCACGATGAGTCCGTCCGAGGGAAAGGTGTCGACAAAGTGACCGTCCACATGGACATGGAGCTCCACAATCCGGGACACCGCCATGCGGGTGACCACCGCGTCATTGATGGCATGGTCCACATGGACCACCCGGCCATCCCGGATCACGCTGGCCTGAAGGACCAGGCGCGGAGATACGCTCACCTCGCCCGCGGCAAGCCGCTGGAGGGCCTCGTCCATCTGATCGAGTTCCACCTCGGCCAGAAATCCAAGCGAACCGAGATTGATGCCGAGAATGGGCTTTTCGTGACCGAGGGTCTTTCTGGCGGTCTGCAGGAAGGTGCCGTCCCCGCCCAGACAGATCAGGAAATCGGAGGCCGCATATACCTCCGCCTCCGGTACGGGGAGCCCGGCGCCGGTTTGTGCGTGAACATCGGGCGCCACCAGCGCGGAAAAGCCCAGGGCTTCCAGCTGGCGGATGACCCGCCGGGTTTGCCGCAGGTCTTCATCCTTCGACCGGTTCACCACAACGCCAATTCGTTTGTAAGGCATTTTTTCCGCAGTTTTCATCACCGACATCATATCATTGCAAAACGCAATCACACAACCTTCCCCCGGCGTCGGCCGGTTGACGTGCCCCCGGCTGCCCCTGTCGCGAAACAGGTCATCGCGGTGAATCTGAAACCGGGGCCGGCACATCCGCGTCCACCGCCGCTTCAGGGCCACACGGGGGTGCCTGTTCCAGCCCACACGGGATCGCCTGTTCCGACCCACACGGGGGCGCCTGTTCCAGCCCACA
>JAEWSN010000188.1 GCA_023459915.1 Bacillota bacterium | reverse complement strand
CCGTCTTCTTTGAGGGAAGCGTCCGCAAATTCGTCCTGGAACGGCTGCCCACACCGGCGTTGACACAGATGATGGCAAAGCTGCTCGAGGAACCCACCCTGTCCTACCGGCTCTCCACCGAAACGATACACATCACAAGGCTGTAGCTGCAGGGCTACACCCGCACAAGGATGTAGCCTGCAGGGCTACAGCCGCACAAGGTTTTGTTCAATCCAACATGTTGTCACGGATGCGCAAGGTCCGCATGATATCCGCCATCGTATCCGCCAGATTCGACTCGCTTCTGGTTCTGGCCTCGCTGAACGGAACGGCGCGCCGATTGATGCTGAAGATGGCTGTCACGCCCATGCCATAGGCTGCGTCAACCCCATCCCCCACATCACCGACCACGGCTATCAGGGGCACCCCGGCTTTCTTTGTCCGACGGGCCACACCCATCACCACTTTCCCGCGCAGGGACTGCGCATCAATCCTGCCTTCTCCTGTAAACACCAGATCCGCGTCCCGGACGATATCGTCAAAGCGAACCGTATCCAGCACCGCTTCGATGCCCATGCGCAGCTCCGACGAAAAGAAGGCAATCATCCCGGCGCCCATGCCGCCTGCCGCACCGGCGCCCGGTACAGGCGCAACCTCCTTGCCAAGATGGATCTGTATTTTTTCCGCAAGGTGGGACAACCCGTCATCGAGTTGACGAACCATGTCCGGGTCAGCCCCCTTCTGGGGTCCAAACACATGCGCCGCGCCCGTTTCGCCGCACAAGGGGTTGTCGATGTCGCACATGGTGACAATGTCCATCTTCTCAAGACGTGGATCCAACCCGGACACATCAATGATATCGATATCCTTCAACGTCCCGCCGACAGGCGTGAAGGACTGTCCCAGCCTGTCCAGGAAACGGACCCCGGCTGCAGCCGCGGCACCAGCCCCGCCATCATTGGTCGCGCTGCCACCCAGACCGACAAGGATTCGTTTGCACCCTCCCGCCGCAGCGTGGACCATCAGTTGGCCGACGCCATAGGTGGTGGTCCGCTCCGCGTGCCGGTTCTCTCCCACCAACGGCAGTCCGCTGCAGGCAGCCATTTCGATGATGGCCGTCCCATCGGGCAACAGGCCATACGCGGCAGTCATGTCCTCAAAATAGGGACCCTTGACCACCACTTCCACGCGGGTGCCGCCCACTGCGCGCAGGAAGCAATCCACACTGCCCTCTCCGCCGTCCGCGACGGGAATGGATACCACCTCTGTCCGAGGGGATTGTGTGCGAATCACGTCCTCCATAATCTCACACACCCTGGTGGCGTTCAGTGTTCCCTTGAAACTGTCCGGTACCAATACGATTTTTCTCATCAAACAACTTCTCCTGTTATCGGGGACGCGCATTGCTTTGGCGTCCAGTTCTGCACAGAAAGCACGCGAGCCGCTCCCCTCCCAATCATGTCCCCAGGCGGGGACAGCCACTGTTTTCTCGTCCTCAGCATAGCACACAACGATTGCGCCGGCCGTTGAACATCCAAAACAATTTCATCCTGAATCACTCCCTCACAACGGCCGGAGTTATGACCGTTTCGGATGTTTTGCCGCCACCGCAATCATGGGAGAACGCTGCAAAAAACCCGCAAAGCGCTATGCTTTACGGGTTTTCCATGGCAGGAGAGTAGGGACTCGAACCCTAGACCTACGGTTTTGGAGACCGCCGCTCTACCAACTGAGCTACACTCCTATGTCATTCGCCGTACCGGCTGCCTCCAACGCATCCATTTGCGGAAAGCCTGTTCCGAACCGGCGAATATGAGTATACAACAGGATTGAGACCGCTGTCAATCCTCCACCACCGCCAGACGCGCAAGGGCCTTTGCCAGCTGATCCGGACAGGATGTGGTTTTGCGGCCACACCGGATCCCGGCCAACAGCGGTTCCACCTCTTGTGCCATCCGCCCCTCGAGTAGTTTTACAATGGCTTTGAGATTTCCATCACAGCCTCCCTTGAAGGATACATTCCGCAATCGTCCCTCCTCCAAGTCAAATCTCACTTCTGTCGCGCAGGTTCCCTGCATCCTGTAGGTGTGTGCCATGCTGTTGTTCCTTTCCATCAGCTGCCTTCGCGGGGCTGTTCAACATTGACTGCCGGTTTGCGGCTGTGGCGGCCGGGCGGTCAGCCGGTGGATGGGATGACCCAGGGCGCTGAAGCGCTCCTCGTACTCTGTCATCACATTGCCCTCGGGCGGCAGATCGTCATGAAGGTTCCGGGTGACATTGGCCACCCGCCAGCCCGCCGCCTCAAAGGAGGCCAGCGAGAAATCGAACAGGTCGACATTGTCCGTCTTGAAATGCACTTCCCCATCAGGCGCCAAGACGGTCTGATACAACGCCAGAAACGTCTGATAGGTGAGTCGCCGGTTCTCGTGTCTGCTCTTGGGCCAGGGATCCGAGAAATTCAGATAGATGCGATCCACCTCTCCCGGAGCGAAGCACGCCGGCAACGTCCTGGCATCGATATTGACCACGGAGAGATTGGTGAGTCCCTGCTCCGGGATCTTTTTCACCAGCTTTGTCAGCACGGTGGTATATCGCTCAATCGCCACATGGGCGATGCCGGGATGCATGGCAGCCAGTGTGGTGATGAACCGCCCTTTTCCGGAACCGATTTCGACATGTAGCGGTCCGGAAACCCCCATCAGCTCGCGCCATCTGCCCTTGCGCGCCTCCGGGTTCTCCACGAAACAGGTGCTTCCGGCCACCTTCTGCGCCGCATCCGGAATGTTGCGCATCCTCATGTGGCCGAACCTCCCGCCGC
The DNA here is from genome assembly GCA_023459915.1 of Bacillota bacterium. GTDB lineage: Bacteria > Bacillota > Clostridia > DSM-8532 > DSM-8532 > JAEWSN01. The sequence continues at coordinate 4,354 of JAEWSN010000188.1, read as the reverse complement.
GTTGGCCTGCGTTCCGGACTCCCGGTAGGAGATTCCATACCGCGCGGCCGCGAAAATGGCTTCCTCCATGCTGACGGCACTGGCCGTGCCCTTTCCCGCTATGTCGAATGCCGTGCCGTGATCCACGGAGGCACGCAGAAAGGGAAGCCCAAGCGTCAGGGAGATGGTGCGCGCGAAGTCGTACATTTTTGCGGCGATGTGCCCTTGATCGTGATACAGGGACAACACGGCGTCATACGCGCCGCCCGCGGCCTGGTGGAAAACGGAGTCCGCGGACAGCGGGCCCACCACATCATACCCCTCGGCACGCAGTGTCTCCACTGCCGGCACAATGGCTTTGCCTTCCTCATCCCCGAACAGGCCATGCTCGCCGGAATGGGGATTGAGCCCGGCGATGGCCAGCCGGCAGGACGCAAAGCCAAGCCGCTTCATGGCGTCCACGCAGGCCCGCCCATAGCGCTCCACGCGTTCGCGGGTGACGAGATCGCAGGCCTGCCGCAAGGACACATGCCGGGTGAGGAAAAAGACGCGCAGCTCCCGTGTCTGGAACAGCGTCAGCGGATCCGCCACCCCGGTCAGTTCTCCAAGAATCTCGGTATGGCCAATGCCCGCCACATGCGCCGCCCGCAAGGCTTCCTTGTTGATGGGCGTGGTGGCCATGGCGTCGAACCGGCCGCTCAGGGTTTCCGCTGTGCACGCCACGATCGCCTCATGGGCGGCCTGCCCGGAAATGCCCTGCACCGTGCCGAACGAGAGCTGATCGATGGGGAACGGCCCGGTGTCGCGCAGCCAGACGGTGCGCGGATCAGGCCTTGGCACAGGCGTCAGGTCGGCAGGCAGCAGCCGCAGCTTCACGGGCATGTTGAACCGCCGGATGATGTCCTCGGCCACAACCATCGGCCCGACGAGTACGGGAATGCAGCAGCGATCCACTTCCGGATTCAACTGCGCCTTCAACGCGATTTCAGGCCCCACACCGGACGGATCGCCCAGCGGAATGCCGATGACTGGTGTTTTCATGGCTCCACCCCCCAGATAATGAGTGTAGCAAGGGCCCCGCGCTTTGTCAAAACAGTTTGACGCTCCGGCTTTGTCTCCCCCCGCAGTTGCCTCGACCGCCGCGGACGGTTACAATGAAGGCCGAAGTGATCGGCAGACGCTTCGGAAGCCTCCCGGCACACCGGCAGGAATTTTTGCCCCATGCTCAAAAATGGCCTGCCATGGCCTGCAAAAACAATGCCTGGAAGGAGACACAGGTGGCTGTCAAGAAGCCCGGCACGCCCGACACCCCCAAACCAAGAAAACCGCGCAAGGCACCCCGCAAACGAAAGGGTGTGCCCTCGGCATCTTTGGAACAAGTGCCGGAAGACCTGTTGAACCATGCTTCCCCGTTGCCGGATGGTGGCGACGAAGGCTTTGAACCGGATGGTGGCGATGATGGCTTCGAACCGGACGGCGACGACGAAATGCAAGCTTCGGACGGGGAGACGCCGTCCGAAGCCGCAACCCGCCCCCTGCTGAAGGTGTCCGTCCGCAGCCTGGTGGCCTTCACCGTGCCCGACGACACCGCCTGGGCCTATGTTTCCTATGCGGACATGCGCGAGGGCAGCCGCATCCACCAGCAACTGCAGCGGCAGCTCGCCGAGGCGGGCCCCTATCGCGCGGAAGTCACGCTGTCGCACACCTACGAGGTGCTCAACCGGCACATCGAGGTCAGCGGGCGTGCCGACGGCCTGTTCAACGAGCAGACGCCGCAGGCCACCCTGCACGAAATCAAAAGCACCGCCGTCCCCCTCGCGGACATCCTCGCCACCGGCGTCCCCTCCCACTGGGCACAGCTGCAGTGCTACGCCGCGCTGTTCATGGAGGAGAACCCCTGTGACACGGTGCCGGCCAGGCTGACCTATGTGCACCGGTCAAGCGGGGAGACGCGCAGCCTCGAGCGGTTGTTCACAAGGACAGAGCTCGCCCGCGGCATGCTCGACATGCTCAAGCCATACGTCCGCCGCGAAAAGGATCAGGCCGCCTGGCGGCTCAAGCGCGATCTCTCCATCCAGTCCCTGCAGCTGCCATTCGCGGAGGGGTTTCGCAAGGGGCAAAAGCTGCTCGCCTACAATGTCTACCGCTGCATCGGGGACAACCGCCGGCTGTTTGCCCAGGCCCCCACGGGCACGGGCAAAACCATGGGCGCGCTGTACCCGGCACTCAAGGCCATGGGCGAAGGCCATGTGGATCGCCTGTTCTATGTCACCGCCAAAACCACCACCAAGGGCATCGCGGAGAACACCGTCTCCCTGCTCCGCGACGCCGGGCTCAGGCTGAAGGTCATCACGCTGACGGCCAAGGACAAGATGTGCCTCATGCCCGTCAAGAACTGCGACCCTGCCATCTGTCCCTACGCGGAGGGCATCCTCACACGCATGCAGCGCGTAGGGAAAACGCTCCTCAAAAGCCACGATGCCCTCACGCGCGATCTCATTTATGAAACAGGCCGAAAGCATGAGGTCTGTCCGTTTGAATTGAGCCTGGAGCTCTCGCTCGGCTGCGATCTCATCATCGCGGACTACAACTACGTTTTCGATCCGCGGGTGTACCTCAAGCGGTTTTTTGCGCAGAAAGGCCACGACAACACCGTCATTCTTGTTGATGAGGCGCACAATCTTGTCGACCGCGCCAGGGAGATGTACAGCGCCACCCTGACCCGGGAGCCGTTGATGGCCCTGCGGCGGCAGCTCAGTCCGGATCGGCCCGAGCTTTCCAAAAAGCTGGGAGAGATTCTGCGGGCGCTCACCCTGATGCAGCTCCGGCCCGCCATGCCGCTCAGTGAGGCCGGCGGCCAGCCATACCGCTGTGCCGGCACGCCGCCCGCCAATCTCACCAAGCCCATCAACGGCTTCCTGCTTGCGGCGGAACCACTGCTGCAGGCCAGGGACGGGGAGGATCGCGAGCCGCCGCCCTGGATGGACGATCTCGCCGGTGTGTTTTTCGACCTGCTCCATTTCCGCAACACGCTCGATCTGTTCGGGGATGAGTACCGCGTGCTGCAGGCCGGCAGAAACCGCAGCTTCGGGATCCGGCTGATGTGCCTGGACCCTTCCGAGATGCTGCACCGGCGCATGGAGGCGGCGCGCGCCTGTATCCTGTTTTCCGCCACCTTTTCACCGTTGTCCTATTTCCGGCAGATGCTGGGTGGCCGTGCCGAGGATCCCACCCTGCGCCTGCCATCTCCGTTCCCGCGCGAAAATCTGCTGGTTGCCATCGAGGATCGCGTGGAAACAAGGTATCGGCTCAGGGAACAGCATCTGCCGGCGGCCGCGGCCACCCTGCTGGGATTTCTGGCCGCGCGCCCCGGCAATTACCTGGTCTTTTTCCCCTCCTACGGCTATCTCAACAAAACCGTGGATCAGCTTGAGTCGCTGTATCTCCAGTTGCGCGCGCAACAGCCCGAAATGCCCGAGTGGGACGTGCTGGTGCAGGAGGGCGGCATGACCGAGAGCGACAGGGAAGCCTGGCTGGCCCGGTTCGAGGAATATGGAGACCGCGTGCGTGTGGGGTTTTGCGTCCTGGGCGGCGCATTTGGAGAAGGCATCGACCTGGTGGGCGATCGGCTCACCGGCGTGGCCGTCGTGGGCGTGGGTCTGCCCCAGGTAAACCCGGAGCAGGAAATCACACGCGCCTACTTCGAGGCACGGTTTGGCCAGGGGTTCAATTTCGCGTATACCTATCCGGGGCTGAACCGGGTGCTGCAGGCCGCCGGACGGCTCATCCGCACCACGGCGGACCATGGCGGACTTCTGTTGATCGACAGCCGATTCGCCACACGGCAATACCAGGAGCTGCTGCCACCGGAATGGATGACCGCTCCGCTGCTGAGCCGCAGCCCGTCATTGCCGGCGCTGCTCGCGCAATTCTGGCAGTCGGCGGGGTCAACAACGCCCCCGGCATAACCCGCCGGAGGAAATATCGGCGCATTCCCGAAGAACCCGCCGCACTCATCCGATCCATTTCTTCCCGGGATTCACCCGTACCAGATGCAACGCATTGTCCGCCAGCACATAGGCGTTGCCCTTTTCGGTCAACGCCACATCCACCACCGCCTGGCGCGCATTGTACACAAACAGCAGGTTTCCTTCAGCGTCGTAAAAGCGGACATCCCGCTCGGTCATGGCCGCAATGAGTCCCGACGCGGCCACCAGGCGGGTCACCCGCCCATCCTGGGGAAATTCCCGCTTCATGGCACCCGTCGCGTCAAATATCCGTATCCAGGTCTTCTCCTGACGCGTGGTTTCATAACGCTTGGCATCCTGCAGGGCCAGCACGGGCTGTGTGCCGTCGAGCAGCGTGGCCGCCGTGA
>JAEWSN010000187.1 GCA_023459915.1 Bacillota bacterium | reverse complement strand
TACACACCGCAGTGGGAAAAAACGCCCGAACCACCGGATTTGACGGGTGTGCTGCCCGAGGTCAGAGCCTTGCTGCGCGCAGCCAGATTCGACGAAGCCTCCGCGCTCATTCACAAGGCACAGATGGAGGCGGGATTTGAGCCGCTGATGAACAAATGGAACGACAATTTGATCCCACCAAGCAGTCTTCGCCTGAACCGGGCCTTCTGGATGGAGCTCCGGCAACCCGAGTCCGGGGAAACGAAGAACTATTTGCGATGGCTGGATCTCCTCACCGGCAAGGTGACCGTCCAATGGGAAAACGAGACAGGACCCTTCTCTCGGGAATTGTTTGCCGCCTACCGGGGAGATGTGGTGGTGCAACGACTGCTTGCCCCAAAAGGCGTGCTCGACGTGTCGGTTTCCTTTCTGATTCCCGGTGAGAAAACCGGCTTTTTCAACGGCATCGCACACCCGGAGCTCTGTTGCCATGAGCTGACAGTCACCGAAAGTTTGATCACGCTGAAATGGGCGTATTGTCCCGATTACGGGCAGAAAGGCTATGTATCGGTGGTGCGCTTCCTCAGATGCGGCGGGGAAACAGAAGCAACGGCAGCCGGAATCCATGTCACCGGCGCGGACAGCCTGATGATCCTTTCCAAAACTGTCAAGTTTGAAAGCGACTTCACCTTTGACTGCGCCAACCCTGTCGTCTCGGACATGCTGGCCCTCGATGCTGATTTTGACGCACTTCTCGCTTACAACAGGGAGCATGTGGGCAGCCGGATGGCGCGCTCCCGCCTGCGCATGGGAGAAGAAGACGATTACGCGCTGTCCGCCGAGGAACTGCTCCAGCGAAGCCACAACGATGTGGCACTCGACGGCATGCTGATGGACAAGCTCTACGACATGGGGCGCTTCTATCAAATCATGGATACCGGCAACATTCCGCCCATGTGGGGGCAGCACAACATCAACACGAATCTTCAGGTCTGTGCGGGCAACAATACCGGATTGTTCGATGAAATGGACGTGTACTTCCGGTTCTACGAAACGAAATTCGATGACTTCCGCACCAACGCGAAAAAACTGTTCGGTGCGCGCGGTATGCTCTGCAGCGTCCATTGCGACTACGATTCCGGCTTGTTTTATCATTTCTCGAAAACCTATCCCCATTATGCATGGACGGGATGCCTTGGGTGGATCTACAACGAGCTGTGGGGATACTGGCTCGTGACAGGGGACAGGGAATTCCTCCGGAACCGGCTGGTTCCGGCACTCAAGGAAATCGCATTGTTTTTCGAGGATTATGCCTGCGACCGGTGACCGGATGGCCGTGTGATTTTCTACCCCTCCTTCTCTCCGGAGAACCCCACCCCGAACCCGGACTTTTCCACCGTCACCTGCAAAAACATCAATCCGACGCGCATCAACGCGGTCATGGACATCGCCATCTGCCGGGAGGTGCTCGACAACCTGATCACCGCCTGTCAAACCCTGCAGATGGAAACGGAAAACATTCCGCACTGGGAAGCCCAGCGGGACTCCCTGCCCACCTACCTGCTCGATGAGGAAGGCGCGCTCAAGGAATGGTCCTGGCCGACCATGGAGGAAAACTACAATCACCGGCATGTGTCGCACCATTATGATGTCTGGCCGGGTCGGGCGGTCACGCCCGAGCGGGAGCCGGAACTCGCCAAAGCCATCCGCCTCTCCAATCGCAAGCGCGGCCAACAGGATGACTCCGCGCACGGCATCATCCATCGCTGCCTGACAGCCATCCGGCTGAAGGATCTGGATGAAGCCATGCAGAACCTGACACAATTGATCCATCACGGATTTGTCACCAGCACCCTCCAGACCCGGCATTTCCCCTACAGGGGACAGTTTCCGGATTTACAGGGCGGCATGCCGGCCATCCTGCTGGAGATGGCCGTATTCTCTGAACCCGGAACCGTTGAATTTCTTCCCGCGATGCCCGCCTCACTCAAAAAAGGAGCGCTCGAAGGGGTTTGGCTGTACACCTGGGCAAAGCTGGAGCGGATGGCGTGGGATGAGGCCGGAATTCGTGCCATTGTGCAGTCACAAACAGCACAGACCCTCACCTTGCGCTGCGGCAGACCCTGCACCGCCATTCTTGTGAACGGAACCCCCCTTGCGCTGCAGGAGAACACCATCACTTATGATTTTGCAGCAGGAGAGAACGCCTTCATTTCAATGGTCTATTAAGGCATACGCAGGGCAATGACACAAAAAGGGCAGTCCCACCCGTTTGGGACTGCCCTTTCCATGTCATTGGTGAAAACAATGCGCAAGACGGCACCATCGATGGCCTACCGTTGCTTTTCCAGCCGAATCATATTCCAGGAAAGCGATTTGAGCATGACGGAGATGGATCCGTCCTCCAGTTTGGTGTCCGGGTTGCGCGTTGGCACCAGCATGTCCGGCTGCTCATAGGTGTTGGCCGCGATGAGGGTGGGATCATAGAACTCCACATGCTCCACCAGCCGATACCCGGCAAATCCACGGAGATCCAGATCTGTCAGCACATCCTCCGAGATGTCACGGTTCACAAGGAAAACACGCAGCTCCCCGGTCTGATCATCCACAACAGAAG
>JAEWSN010000186.1 GCA_023459915.1 Bacillota bacterium | reverse complement strand
TCATGGGCCGCAAGCTTGTCCGTGCGTCGGACGACACACTTTCCGCCACCGGCCGACTGCTCCTGGAACCGCTTGCGCCATATACCACGGCAGAATCGTTCGACCCGATCGTCGATCCGGCCACCGGGCTCATCCACACCGCCCTGCTGCAGACTGTTCATGGCACCACGGGCAACTCCGCCGTCATGGCCAGCGCGGTTTCCCAGTACCGGAACACCTTGACCGTCACCCCCGCGTTCGCCCATGAAGATGTGCTGCCGGGTTTGGATTTACCGGTGCAGTTCATCGTCGCCAACGAAGGGCTGGAGCCAATCACAACACTGTCCATCACACTGGATGGCGTAACAGACACCTTTACGGATGTAAACATCGCCCCGGACGAAACACGGGGTCTGACCCTGCTGCGTGCGCCGGCCTCGCCGGTGGCGGACATGGCCTATACCGTGACCGCCCGGTATCCGACGCTTGCGGAGGCGTCCCACTCCGGTGTGCTGAACCTGTCCCTGCCGGATGCCGGCATCCAATCCGTTTCCCTCTCACGGGAAACCGCGCGCGAGCGGGGATTTCACCTGCTCCTGGAAAACAACGCGGCCGGCGACCTCGTGCCGGGCAGGCACATGGTGCGCCTGGAGGTGCATGATTCCCCCAACTTCACGCTGCCGGGCTATGACGGCACACCCCTGTACACCAGGGTCTTTTCCGACGCGGCAAGCCTGGACACACTCAACACCGAATCCCTGCCCGTCAACCTCACCCTGGACGCGGCCGACCTGGAAAGCCTCCTGACCGCGGAAGGTGAAATCCCGGCCGGCGGAGCCAACCTGTACTTCCGGACGATCCTGCTGGAGAACGGCGAGGCGGTGGAAGATGCGGACCCCGCCAATGACATGGCATACCGGCGTATCCGCAGCCTCGTGGAAACCGCGGGCACAGCCGTGTCCCTGGCCAGCCTGATGGAATCGGAAAACGGCCGGACACGCGTGCGGGTGGAGGCATTCAACAATGCCATGTCCCCCATTGCAAACGGCAACCTGACCATTTCGCTGAAGGATGCCGCCGGACGGGTGCTGGAAACCCGGCAGACCTATCGCGCGGCCGAATCGGGAAGTCTGCTGGCCATCGCCGGGGAGTCCGCCGGCAACGCCGACATGACCTTCCCGCAAACAGGCGCATCCGTGGATGTGACCTTCTCTCAAATCCAGTCCGGCGGCACCCGCCTGTCCGCGCTCAAGCTGCTTGGTGTGCCGTTGCCGTTCGATCCGGCCCTCCATGCGTACACCGCGCAGGCCTATGATCTCACGCAAACCGTGGTCACCGCCGTGGCGGAGGATCCGTCCGCGACAATCACCCTCTCGCATAATGGCACACCGGTTGCATTGAACCAACCCCTGACACTTCCGGCCGGAAGCAGCCGCTTCCAGTTGACCGTCTCTTCCGGAGCAACGGAGGAAGTCTACGCGGTCACAGTACAAAACACGCTGACCGGCAATGGTGGAAGCGAACCGGGGGATGGAGACGACGGAGGGGATGGAGCCGATGGAGACGATGGAGACGATGGAAGCGGCGGAAACGACGGAAACGACGGAAGCGATGGAGACGATACCCGTGATTCAGATCGCACCGTATCCTATCCGACGCGCCTCACCATTGCCGGTCGGGAAGTGCCGCTAAATATGCTGGTCAACCGTTTCACCGGCGTGGCTACACTCAATCTGGCACAATGGGCCAGGATGATATTCGAAGCCGGCGAAAACACCACCCTGACATTGCCATCCATACCGGGCATTGCAGGATACGCGCTCCAACTGCCTGCTGACGTACTGGCCGGCACCGGCAACAGTATCCCAACCAATCCTGCCGGCAGCAACCCGCAGACTGATCCGTCCGGCAACAGCACGCTGACGATTCAAACCGGGCTTGGCAGTTTCTCCATTCCCGCCGGCATGCTGTCCAACACGCCGGGCTTGGCTGGAAAGACCGCGGAACTGGTCTTCGCGCAGGGCAATCCAGACACCCTGCCTGCGCATGTCCGGGAAGCCATGGGCAGCCGCCCGCTACGTTCGCTCACATTGTATCTTGATGGAGCGCACACCCCTTGGAACAACCCGCTGGCGCCGGTTTTCGTTCGCATCCCCCACAGCCCGACCGCGGCAGAAGCGGCAGCCGATGAAAGCCTCGTGATATGGCATGTCGACGATGACGGCGGAACAACCCCCGTTCCAAGCGGACGATATGACGCGGAAACCGGCGAGATGACGTTCCGCACCACCCATTTCAGTGATTTTGCGACCATCTGGAACGAAGTACGGTTCAGGGACGTTTCCGACGCCTCCTGGTATGGCCGCGCCGTTCGGTTCATTGCGGCACGCGGCATCACACTGGGGGACGGGATCGGGCATTTCATGCCATCCGGGCAGCTGACGCGCGGTGATTTTCTGGTGATGCTGATGCGTACCTGCGACATCGCTCCGGACAATGCCTCCGAAGACAATTTCTCCGATGCGGGCAACAATTACCAGACCGGCTATCTCGCAGCGGCCAAACGGTTGGGCCTGGCAAAGGGCGTCGGCGACAACCTGTTCGCGCCAAACCGCAGCATCACCCGACAGGAAATGTTTGTACTGATCCACGGCACGCTGGACACGTTGGAGATACTGGACACAATGATGACCGGCACAACAATCCCTGCTGGCACAAACGATCCGGCGATGGGCACCAACACCTCTGCACCGGCACCTTCCAGTACTCCTGCTGTCACATTTTCAGATGGCGCCCTAATTCAGCCCTGGGCCGCCGAGGCCGTCGACACCCTGACGCGAGCCGGTCTCGTCAAGGGAAGCGATGGGGCACTGAACCCCACCTCTCAGGCTACCCGCGCGGAAATGGCGCAAATGCTGTTCAACCTGCTGCAAACCGGTCCATGATATCCCCCGCCGGAAGCTGGGCCCTTGCCTAAACCCGGCCAGCTCACTCCCGGCTGCATCATTTTGCCCCCAACTCCGCCGCGATGCGCTGGCCGGTGGGGGTTGCGGCCAGGCCACCCGCGGCGGTCTCCTTCAGGCTTTTCGGCATGCTTTCACCGATTTGCCGCATCGCCGCCACCACCTCGTCCGGCGGGATGACGCTGCGGATACCCGCCAGCGCGAGGTTGGCGGCGGTCATTGCATTGACCGCTCCCGACACATTCCGCTTCACACACGGCACCTCCACCAACCCGGCCACCGGATCGCACACCAACCCCAGCACGGACTTGAGCGCGAAGGCGCACGCCTCGATGCACATTCGGGGCGTGCCGCCCAGCAGCTCCACCGCGGCCGAGGCCGCCATGGCCGCCGCGCTCCCGCATTCCGCCTGACAGCCACCCTGGGCGCCGGCCAAAAAGGCATTGCGCGCAATCACAAGCCCAATGCCGGCCGTATTGAACAGGGCCATCACCAGCGCGTCATCCGAAAAATCCCTTTCCTGCTGCAAGGTCAGCAACACGGCCGGGACAATCCCGCAGGAACCGGCGGTGGGACAGGCCACAATGCAGCCCATCACGGCATTGGCCTCGCTCATGGCCATGGCGCGCACCATCAGCCCCGCGGTCAGAGAATCCGCGGCCAGCCGGCCGGCCGCATGGGCCGCCTGCAGCCGGTGGGCGTTTCCGCCGCTCAGTCCGGACAAGGACTTCAAATCCGGAGACAATCCGGTCTCCACACCTTCCCGCATTACGGACAGCCGTTGCCGCATCCTCGCCATCAGGTCTTCCCGGCTGGCTTCCATCTGCACAACCTGCTGCCGAAGCACCGCCTCGGACAAGCTGCAGGCTGCCTTTTCAGCATGAACAACCAGTTCCTCCAGGCTCGTCCATTCGCTCACATCATCCATGCCTTTATCC
>JAEWSN010000185.1 GCA_023459915.1 Bacillota bacterium | reverse complement strand
CATTTTGCGCTCCCCCGTGGACAAGCCGCGCATCCGTTCCCGCTGAACCAGGCTGCGGACCACATCGGCCACCTCAAAAACATTGCCGCTTTTGATCTTGACCATGTTTTCCCGATACCGCTTGTTCCAGTTCGCGTTCTGCTCGCAGGTGCCGTCTTCCAGACACTTGAAGACCGCGTCGGCATCCACGCGGCCGATGACGCCGCGGATGCCCACCCCATTGGCATTGCCGACAGGAATCATGACTTTCATGTCACCGACAGGCATCTTCATGACATAATAGCTCTTCTTCTCTCCGAGAATTTCCCGTTCCTCAATGGACTCAATGACGCCGGCTCCATGCATGGGATACACAATTTTGTCACCGATACTGAACATAGAAGTGCCCCTCTTGGATTGACCGCGCATCCATTTCGCGCCGATACCGCTGGCGCCGGTGTGATGCCGCACCGCTCTTACAGGGTGGTTGGCGGGCTGGGACAAGGCAGGACTCCGGCGGTGAACACCACCCCCGCACCCGGGTTCCGACGCGCCGCACAACCCGATTGCGGCCGCGTGTTTGAATTCCCGAACATATAAAATTATATCATCGCGTCCCGTGAAAGTCAAAATCACGGGAAAACCGCGTCATCGAAACCCTTGTGGGGAAAGACTTCCCGTGTCCCGGGACAGCACCAGCCTGGAAAAATGGTCGCCCCGTTCCTCGAAATTCCGGTACCACCCGTAGCTGGCGGCCGCCGGAGACAACAGGCAGGATTTTCCCGGGGAGGTCACCTCGAATGCCATGGCCACGGCCTGCGCCATGTCGGCCGCAAACAGCAGGGCCGGACCGTTCCCCTCCCCGTTGATCGCGGCGATGGCCTCAAGGATTTGGTGTCCCGTGTCCGGAAGGCCAATCAGGTTCCGGACATGGCCCGCCGCGAGAAACGCGGTGAGCGCGTTATAGGAAATGCCCCGGTCCAGCCCGCCGAACACCAGGGTGTCCACATCCCCGATGGCTTCCACCGCCAGCATGCTGGCCTCCGGGATGGTGGAGATGGAATCGTCCCAGAAGCGGATGCCGCCGGCCACCCCAATCAGCCGCATGCGGTGCGGCAGCCCGGGGAACCGGTTGAGCGCGTGCAGCACCGCGGCCTGCACGGCCGGCGGGGACACGCCTTCAGGATGTTCCGCCACCAGGGTTTCCCACAGGTGGACGGTCAGGCAGGCGGTCTGCAGGTTGGACAGGTTGTGCCGCCCGGGCAGCAGGCGATCCGAGAACGCGTCCGGCGCCAGCACCGTGCGGGGTTCCGGCAGCACCAGCGCGCCGCGTTCGTCCAGACACACAGACTCCTTGCGGGCCGCGCCAAGCGCGCGCGTCCGGTCCGCCACCCCCGGCCCCACAACCGCAAAGCCTTCGGGACCCTGATGCCGCAGCAGCTGATCCTTGGCCGCCGCGTAAGCGTCAAAGGACCGGTAATGATCCAGATGGTCCGCGAACAGGTTCAGATAGACCGCCCCCCGCGGCGCGTGGCGGATGGTTTCGAGCATGTGGGAGGACAGCTCGCACACATACACCCGTCCCGGATGATCCGTCCGCAGGGCGTCCAGCGCGGGAATCCCCATGTTGCCGATCATGACCGCATCATGCCCGCAGGCCCGCAGCGCGTCCCGGATCAGGGCCGTGGTGGTGCTCTTGCCCTTGGTGCCCGTCACCCCGATGGTTCTGTCGGAAAGCACCCGCAGGAACAAGTCGGTCTGCGAGGTGATTTGATCGGGGCGGAATATCGAATCCACGGTTTTCCACGGAATGCCCGGCGCCTTGAACACCGCATCGCAGGGCGCCAGTGCGCCGGCGTAGTCCGGACCCGAAAAGGCGGGAACCCCCTCCGGCAACTCCGCCAGCTGTTCCGGCCGGCTGTCCGCCACCGGGATCCGCGCGTCCGGGAACAGTTCGCGCAGGAACCGGAGCGTGGACCGGCCCTCCATCCCATACCCCAGCACGCCGAGGGATTTCCCCGCCAGCAGGCGGCGGACCTTTTCCATCACAGGGGTGGGGGCGGGCAGCACCAGCGCGCGGAACGGATGCGGGATGCGGCTGCCCAGCGCCGGCGTCACCAGCTCGAACGCCTCTCCCGCGCCCGCCGGCGCGTGCGCCCGGTAATGGGCCAGCAGCGGCCACGCGTGCGCGCCCTCCGGCAAATCCTCCCGCGTCAGGATTTGTTCGAGGCTCCAACAGGTTTCCTCGACCGTCCCCACACATTCGAACGGCTTCACCGGCGCGAACCCCGCCAGTTCATCCAGCGTGGGGACAAGGCTCGCCTTTTCCAGAAGATTTTCCCCAAACATGGCCGTGGTGCGCGCCACGCCCGCGTGGGCGGCCACCAGCAGGAACACGAACAGGCACTTGGGGCAGTCGCAGCACCAGCGGTTGTCCTTCGCGCCCCGGTTGCAGCTGCGATAGGCCGCGTGATACTTGTCGTATCCGGCAAACGCCATCGCGATCCGCGCCTCGGACCACGGGCGCAGCAGGCTGAAATAGACGACCTCGGGCGTGAGGTGGTGCCGCAGGTAATCCTGAAAGGCGATTTCGTAATCCAGGGATTTCGAGTATTGGTGATTCACCCAGGTGCCTGGGACGGTGGGCTCGTTGGCGGATCCCTCGTTGGAAAGCACAATTTCACGCCGGCCCCGCAGCAGCGCGGCGGCCACCGCGGTGAACCCGAGAATGGCGGAATACGGAACATGCCCGTTGAGATACCCTTCCCGGTTCATGGCAAACAGCTGGGGATCGAACACGCGGAACACCTCGACCTGGCGATCCGGGCCACAGCCGGCGATCGCCGCGGTGTCATAGGCCGCCTGCCGCGCGCTGAGCAAAAAGCAGTCGGACTGATCCGGGCTGTGTCCCAGCTGCTTCAACAGCTCGAGGGTGACCACCGAGTCCTTGCCCCCGCCGACCGGCACCAGCTGTCCCGCCATGGCGTGGTGGCAGACCACCGGCACGGGACGCGTATCCTCGGCCACAATCCGGATGAGCGACGTCTCCTCGAGCTTTCCATAGATGCCGTTGAGATACCAGAACTCGCCCAGGCCCCTGGTGTAGAGCCGTTCCCAAAAGGCAGCCTCCTCCGGCGCGAGCGCGCCCGCCTGCACCAGCAGGGTTTCCGGACAGGCCATCTTCCAGTAGCTGATGGCCTCGGCCAGTCCCAGCAGAAAGACGGCACGCGCAAACACGGGCGCGCGCACCATGTCCGGATATCGCGCGGGGAACGCGAAGCGCACCTGGTGTTCCAGCGCCACGATCGCGCAATCCCCCTCCATCCGATACTGGAACACGCACCGGACGCTGTCCGGCTCCTCCCGGATCGCGAAGGATTCGTAGACAAACCGGGAAAACCTGCGGCGCAGCGACATCAATTGGTCAAGACTCATGCGTTGTTCCTCTCTTTATGCGCACCACCGCTGACGAGTCGCAGCCTGGCGCCGCCTGTCACAGCCGGCTCAGCAGCGGGTTGCCGCGGGGCTTGTCCACCGCCTGGATGCGTGGGAATCGGGGTGGATTCTTCCCCGCTTGAAGGCGCGGGGGCCTGTGACGTTTCCGCCTGTTCCCCCGTACTGCCGGACGCCGGATACCATTGCCGGATTTGGTCGACCGCAGCCGGAGAAATCTCCCGGAACAGCACATCCGGCCGCGCCAGATGGAACCCCTGGGCAAAATCCACCCCCATGCGACAGACGGTCTCGAGCTCCGCCGCCGTCTCCACACCCTCGGCCAGCACCTGCGTGCCGCCCAGCCGCGCATAGGCGATCATGTCCCCGAGCATGTGCTGTTTCCGCGTGTCCTTGTCCACGTCCCGAATGAGGCCCTGATCAATTTTGATGATGTCCGGTTCCAGCGCAAGCAGCGCCAGGTGGTTGCTGTAGCCCGAACCGAAATCGTCGAGCGCGAACCGGGCGCCGGTTTCCCGGACCAGCGCCTTGCGGCGGTCCATCTCCTCCGGATCGATGCGGCTGCGCTCCGTCACCTCGTAGACAACCCGCATTTGCGAGAAATAGCGGTCCCGAATGTCCTGGTAGTCGGCAGCGGAGAGCGCGGGGGTGGGCGCCGTATTGATGAACAGCCAGGCATCCCGGTACTTCTCGGGACGTCCAAGAAACCCGTCCAGCGCGTTGTAGACCATCCGTTTCTCGAGCACCGCGTAATTCCCCGTGTTTTCGGCATCCTCGATGAGCTCGCCGATATGGCTGTACATGGCCCCCGTTGGCCGGGAGAGCGCCTCATAGCCGTAGACCTCTCCGGTTTTGAGGCAGACGATGGGCTGGTACACACAATACAGCTCGTTGCGTTCGACGACTTCGCGGATGAAGCTGCGCCGCAGGGTCACCTGGCGGGACGCGTCGTACCGCGTCCGGTCAAAGGCCCGGATGCAGACGCCGCTCCCGCTGTCCAGCTCATGCCGGGCGAACGCCGCATACTCCAGCAGCTCGGCTGGGGTCTCGCCGTCAAGACCCGCCACCGCGTATCCCACGGAAAGGGGAAAGGTGGTTTGGATGCCTTCCACCGCGCGCGTCTGTTTGGACAAATAGTCCACCACCTGCGCAACGGTCGGCGCAATCAGCGCCTGTTGGCGGAGCCCCCGGACGATACACAAAAAGTTGGGTCCCCACCAGCGAAACAGGGTGGTTTTGTCTGAAACCGTCTGACCCAGCAAATCGGCAAACACACGGATATAGGTATTGCCGGCCAGCATTCCGAAACGCGCCTCAAACTCCCCGTACCGGCGCAGGTTGAAATAGGCGAAAACAACCAGTTCGCCCTCCCCGCGGGACGCCAGCACCCTTCCGCCGACATCCGTCAGCGCGTTGCGGTTGAAAAACCCGGTGATGTTGTCGTACTGGAAGCGGTTGCGGTCCGCCGCGCGCTGGACCGCCTCCTGGGTGATGTCCATCATGGCGCCGTCGATTTTCCCGTTCGCCTTGTCCGGCCTGCCCCAGCAGCGCAAAACCAGGCATTCATCGGATCGCGACTTGGCGCGGAATTCGAACCGGAAGAACTCCCCGGCCGCCAGACTGGTGCGGGCCGCCTCTCGGAAACGTGCCAGCACAGCCTCGCTGTGTTCCTCTCCTGCGTCAGGAATGCGCCCGTTCAAGGACACACAGGCAAATTCGGAGAAAAAGTCCGCATCGGGCATTTCCCGGAAGATCTGGGATCCGGGCCCCAGCAGCGTGGCCAGTCCGGTCAGGAAAAGCAGCTGCCGCGTGGCCGCATGGTACTCAAAAAAATCAATACGCACCGCCTCGGTGTTGAGGGTGCGCACATGCGCGTAGAATCTGGATATGTCGGCCGGCCTGGTCAGGGTGGCGTCCGACACCTCTGCCGGATCGGCGGAGGCGCCGTTGTCCCTTGATGCCGCGCTGCGGGCGGCATCGACCGGCCGTTCCGCCCCGGCGGCCCAGCCGTCGCCAGGGGTCTCCCCGTCGAGGCTCTCCCCGTCGAAAGAGTCCCTATCAGGAACCGGGCGGCCGTCCTGCAGCGTTTCGAGCCTGCGGCCTCCCTGCCCGCAGGCATCCGCGGCCCGGCGCCGCTCGGCGCGCCGGATGAAAAAAGCCACCAGCACAATGAACAGCAGCATGACCGCGGCCATGATCACCGCGGCCATCGCAGCCTCCGCGCCACTGTACCACATCGCCGGCAAGGCCGGTTCCAGTCCCCCCCGCATGGCTTCCTCCGCACTCCACCGACCGGCAACCGCCGGTCACACGTTCCCCATTATATCACGGCTCCCGCGGCATGGTCATCTCCGGCACTTCATCGAGGTGCAGCGGCTGGTATCCATCGCTGCCGAACACCTCTGCGACCAGCTGCCTGTCGCTTTCCCGGCATGTGAGCAGGAACACCTGCCGGGATTGCGCAACCGTGTGAAGCCACTCAAGAGCCGCCCGGGTCCGGGACTGATCATATTGTGCGAACGGCTCGTCCAGGAACAGCGGGAGCGGTTCCTTCCCCGGCTCGAGCATCTGAGCCGCCGCGAGGCGGACAGACAGCCACACCTGATCGGAGGTCCCGCCGCTGAGCGCGGCGACGACCGGGGCCTCCGGCGTTTCCGGCACCTCCACGTGGACGGCGAGCTGGTCATCCGTGCCAAGCCGGGTGTAACGGCCGTTTGTAATGTCCGAGAGAATGCCCCCGGCCAGCCCGTCGAGCCGCGGCGAGACGCCCTGCTGCAGCTGGCCGGCCGCGGCGCGAAGCTCCTCAAGCGCGACACCGAGCGCCTCCCCGTAGGATGCGAGGGCGTCCCGCCGCGCCGTGAGCCGATCCATTTCCTCCACAATCTGCTGGAGCCGGTCCTCCCGGGGCATCCGATCCAGCCGGGTTTCCAGCGATGCAAGCGTCAGCCGCGCCTCTGTCAGCTGCTCGGAGACCATGTCCAGCTCCTCCTGCAACAGCGGGAGCCGCTGTCCGGCTTCCGCCTCATCAAGTCCATCCGTACCGGCCCCGGACGCATCCGGTTCCACTGCCGGCGTCACCATGTGCGGCGTCACCGCTTCCGAAGCATCCGGCGGCATCCCTTCGACCGCGTCCGACGACACCCCTTCCGCAGCGTCCGCCCAAACCGCTTCCGGCGGCAACATCCGCGAGAGGCTTTCCCGTTCACTGCGCAGGGTTTCACTGCGCATGCCGTTTTCGGCCAGCCTGGCGCGATCCGCCTGAAGCTGGGCTGCCGCGGATTGAAGCCATTCCAGCCTGTCCTGCAGGGTTCCGGTCTCGGGAATCCCCGCCTGGGCAAACACCGCCTGCACCCGTGCCTCCAGCCGACTGCGGACACGCGCCGCTTCTCCGGTGTCTTCCGCCGGCCGGACGCGCGGATGTGCTTCGGGGAGAACCGTCCCGGGCGTCCGCCCTGTCGCCCGGCTTGCGGCGGGCAGTTGGCGGCCTGCCCTGCGGGACAACAACAGCCCCACCACCCCCGCGAGCACCAGCATCCCTCCGCCAATGACAAGCGCGGGCTGGAGTGTGTCCCCGGCCCACTGTGCCGCCAAGTCGGCGGGCAGCAGGGAAGACCACAGGAGTCCCGGCACCAGGGCCACCCCCCCGGCTGTCAGGGCAATGGCCGACATCACACCGGACCGGCGCGCGCGTGGCCGCTTTCGATCCCCTGGCTCCGCCGGGAGCGGCACCTCCGACAGGAAATCGTTCCCAAGCGGCGTCTCCGGCAAACCCGAACCCGCAGCGGATGCTTCCGGCGGCCGCAGCTCCAACAGGCGCTCCAGGTCAAACGGCAACCGTGCCAGGGTGGCCGCGTCAACGGCGCCACCCTGCCGGTTGGCGGCTATCCTTCCGGTCAGCATCCGGGCTTCCTGCTCCAGCGCTTTCAGCCGAAGATCCAGCGTGCGCACCCGCTCCCGCGCAATCCGCTCCCGGCCTCGCTGCCGTGCCCGTTCCGCGGCGGCCAGCGTGTCACGGCAGACTGTCCGTTCCTGCTGCAACACGGCCTGCCGTGCCGCAAGCGCCGCCACCCGCTCTGCCTGGTCAACCGTCAATCGCGACAGGGATTTGCTTTCCTCCCGCTGGCGCCGCACCTCCCCGGCTTCCCGCTCCAGCGTTTCCAGCCGCTCCAGAATGCGATCGAGCGGACGGACCGTACTGCGCGCGGAGCCCACGCGTTCGAGCAGGGCCTGCTTCAACGCCGTTTCCGCCTGCCTGAACCCGGTGACCTCCTGGCCCAGCTCCCGCATGCGGATGAGGCTGTCCATCAGGTTCCGGCGCGCGGCCGGCTCCAGCACCGTCTGGGATTGGCGCACCATGACCGAGTGCAGGAACGCGTCTCCGTCCAGCCCAAGCTGGGCTTGCGCGAACAGCGGTCCCGTTTCCCGATCGAGCGCAAAATGGCCGGAAATGTCATTGTGATGGGCGTCCTGAAGATGAACCGTCCCCCTGGAAAAATTTCTGCCGACACGAAACGCGTCGCCATTGGCCAGCTCGTACCACAGGATGCCCTGGTACGGCCCGCCCGACCAGGGCTCATACCGGCGCAGCGCGGACAGCTCTCCCTGACGGGCCCTGCGTCCGCCGCGCAGCCCGAAAAACATGGCGTGCACAAAGGCCATCAAGGTGCTTTTCCCGGATTCATTCGGCCCGTACACCAGATTGAGTCCGGGTCCCGGAACCAGCACCTGTTGGGAAAAACGGCCAAACCCCTTGAGATCCAGTCGGGTAATCCGCATGGTCAGCCCCCCGTTCCATCGGGCCCAAAATGGACCGCGCCGTAGGCCAGGGCCTCCAGCCCCATGTGTCTGGCCTGCCGCAGCATGGCCACCCGCTGTGTGTCGCCCGCCGCTTCCGCCTCGGCAATCCTTTGTGCCAGCCGGTCACAGAAAACCCCGGCCAGGCTTCCCGGGGTCAGACCCCCGTCTGTGGCCAGCGGGGGATGGGTGTCGTCCACCAGGCGGTACAGCAGCCAACTGTCGTCAAACCACGCTGAAACGGCTTCCATGTCCGGGGGATGCAACGGCGCGCCGACAAGCCTCACCAGCGGCAGATGCCGGGCCGGATCGAGATCGTGGAGGGCCTCCGCAAGCAGATACAGCAGCGCGTCCCGCGTCTGCGCCGCGGTCACATCCATTGTCTTTTCCACATATTCCCTTGTCGCCAGCGGCACCGGCGCCACCCGCACCTCCCTTGCCGACCCGTTGCAGGAGATCGATCCGGACAGCACCCCGTGCGGGCCCTGTTCGTCAAATCCCATCGGTTCGGGTGAACCGGGGTTGGCGACAACAGGGGTTCCCTCTGCAATGAATCCGCGATGGTAGTGCCCCATGGCGACATAGTCGTAACCGGTCTGCCGCAGTTGTGCGGTGGTGACCCGATGGTAGGCCCGCACGGATGGCGGCGCGTCCAGCGAACCATGAATGAGCAGCAGGTTGTATCTGTCCTTTCGGGGCGCCGGCAGGGAGTCGAAGCAGGGTGCTTCGTGCACCACCCCGGTAAATCCGTAGCCGGCAAGATGCGCGTCGATCTCCGGCAGGTCAAGGGCGGCGGCCTGCGTGCCCAAAACGGGCAGGATGTGGACATGATCCGGCCAGGCGGCGGCGTGATACCAGGAATCCGGCGTCAGGGGATCATGGTTGCCGGGCAGGATCACCACCTGTGTCCGGGTCAGGGTGCGCAATGCCTGCTGCACAAAGGCCACGGTGTCACGGCTCACGCCATCCTGCTCGAACAGGTCCCCGCACAGCAGCAGCAGCTGGACCTTCTCCTGCTGCGCGAGCGCCACGGTGGCGGAAAACGCGCGCCGCACATCCGCGCGGCGAAGCTGCCCGTAACCAGGCCTTCCGCCGCGAAAGGGCGCATCCAGATGAAAGTCCGCCGCGTGAATGAATGTGATGGGTGTCAATGCCGGTGCCTCTTTTCCCTATGGCTGCCCGTCCGCTGTCAACAGGACAGCCTGGGCCACGCAATAGGCTTTTTCATGTGTCAGGCTGATGGCGAGTTCCCGGCCACGCAGCCGTGCGTAGGTCTGCGCCGCGTTGCCGTGAAGCGCCGCCCGGGGCGCGCCGTCAGCATCCTTGACAATTTCAATCTCCGTGAACGCGGCGCCCGCGCCGATTCCGGTCCCAAAAGCCTTGGACACCGCTTCCTTGGCGGCATACCGCACCGCGAGGCGCTGCATGGCGTAGGTGTCGCGCACCGCGCAGTCCGCCTGCTCACGGGGTGTGAACACACGGTCGAGGAACCTTTTCCCCAGCCGGTCCACCATCCGTGAAATCCGGGCGGTTTCCACAATGTCGACGCCACAGCGAATCCCCATGCCTGCTTCCTCCGTACAAACCGTCCCCGGAACAAAACAACAGGGTGCAGTTTCCTGCACCCTGTCTCTTGGCGTCCCGAGCAGGAATTGAACCCGCATTAATGGAACCGGAATCCATCGTCTTATCCTTTGGACCATCGGGACACGACCGTATGACCGTCTTCACGGTTCTTTCATTATACGACGTGCCGCGTTCCTTTTCAACCGCGATTTTCCGCGGGTTCACCGGCGTGCCGTCCCCCCCCCGCGCGCGGGCATCGGCACATGCCCTCCGCTCCCGGCCGGGCAACCGGACACCGTCCCCCATGCGGCGGGCAATCAGCCGCGCATGACCTTCCGCGGATTGGTGTGCCACATGGCATCGATCATGGCCGGGGTGGGCTGGAACAGCACCACGCCGCGCGTGCCGCCGATGGGCGTGACAATGAACCACACCCCTTCGGCTTCCTTGCCCGCCGTGGTGTCGAGCACCTTTTTCAGATCCCGATACTCCTTGGACCAGTAGACGGATTTCTGTGGCGCCACCATTTCGAATTCCTTGGCATGCGCGGAGAAAATCCGCTTTCTGCGGCGGCGCGCCACAATGCGGTCGATGTCGAGCTCCCCGTTGGTCAGCGCGTACTCGAACTCAACATTCCGCTGGCCCAGCAGATACCAGGCGCCGTATCCGATGCCGGCGGCCAGAAACAATCCGATGGAGGGAATGAACAGGATGGCTGCAATGCCCAGCACCACCGCAAGCACGACGATTCCGATGTTGATGGCCAGATCGGCCCCCGTGCGCTTGCGCTTGACGATTTTTTCCATGAACAGTTGTTCCATAGGGAAAATTCCTCTCCTTGTTACCTGGCAACCAGCTCACGCCAGGCGAAATCTCCGCGTTCGAGCCCGTTGATCATGATCTCCGCGGCCGCCAGATTGGTGGCCAGCGGGATGTTGTTGCGATCGCACAGGGACCAGAGCCGCAACAGGTTTCTGTTGTCTTCGCTTTCGTCGGGATCGCCGAAATAGAGCACCAGATCGATTTCGTTGTACGCAATCCGCGCGATGATCTGTTCCTCTCCGAGCGACCCGAAATCGAGTGACTGGATGGACAACCCGGCAGACTCCGCCACAATGGCGCCCGTGCCGCCGGTTGCGTGGATGCGGTGCTTTTTGAGCACAAAACTGTAGGCGATGCAAAACGCCTCCATCAGTTCCTTTTTGTTGTCGTGCGCAATCAGGGCAATGTGCATGCGATGCCTCCGTTTGCTCTCCCGCAGCCTTGAATTTTTGCGTCCGCGCCGCAACGCCGCGGCACGCGTGGGTTATCGGGAGCCGCTTTTCATGCTGCGGATGGGAATGTTGGCGACGAGGGCCGGCACCATGTGCCCGCCGTCGTCGCTGCTGGTTTTGGTGAGCTGGATGTCGAGCAGCTCCTCGTCGATATCCATGTATTTGCGGATGACGCCGATGATCTCCCCCTTCATCATTTCAAGAAACTGGGGGGAAAAACTGGCCCGGTCGTGCACAAGCACCAGCTTGAGGCGTTCCTTGGCCACGTCCTTGGACGTCTCTTTTTTCCGGGTGAACAGCTTGAGCAAATCCATCATGGCAACTCCCTCCTCAGGCCGGTTTGAAGCCGAAGAGCTTCTTCATTTTCGACAGCAGGTTCTGCTGTGCCGTCAAATCAAGGAAAGGCACTTCCTCTCCCATGATTCGGCGGGTGACGTTGCGGTACGCAAGACCGGCATGGCTCTTGGCATCCGCCACGGCAGGCTCGCCGCGATTCGTGGAAATGATGATGTTCTCGTCGTCCGGGATGACGCCGACCAGCTCGATGGCCAGAATGTCGATGATGTCCTCAATGGTCATCATGTCACCGCGGCGCACCATGTCCGGACGCAGCCGGTTGATGATGAGCCGGGGGTTGCGGATGTCGTTGGCCTCGAGCAGCCCGATGATGCGATCGGCATCCCGAACGGCGGAGACCTCCGGCGTGGTGACGACAAACCCGCGATCGGCGCCCGCGATGGCATTCTTGAATCCCTGTTCGATGCCGGCGGGACAGTCGATGATGACGTAGTCGTACTCCTGCTTGAGCTCCAGGCAGAGTTTTTCCATCTGCTCGGGCGAAACGGCGCTTTTGTCGCGCGTCTGTGCCGCGGGCAGCAGATAGAGCCCGTCGTACCGCTTGTCCTTGATCAGCGCCTGCTTGACACGGCAGCTGCCCTCCACCACATCGACCAGATCATAGACAATCCGGTTTTCCAGACCCATGACCACATCGAGGTTGCGCAGGCCGATATCCGTATCGATCAGGACCACTTTCTTTCCCTGCAGCGCCAGTCCGACTCCGAGATTGGCGGTCGTGGTGGTTTTCCCGACGCCGCCCTTGCCGGACGTGATGACAATGACCTCACCCATGACGAGTCCTCCGATTGATTGTCCTCTTTGACAAGAAGCCTGAAGATATCCCTGTTGATGATCCCGGAATGTTCCGGAAAGATTGTTTTCTGCCGGTTTGCTCCGGAAGAACTGATTCCCGCCGTTTCGCGAAGCATCGCCGATGCT
This sequence comes from Bacillota bacterium, assembly GCA_023459915.1. Classification (GTDB taxonomy): domain Bacteria; phylum Bacillota; class Clostridia; order DSM-8532; family DSM-8532; genus JAEWSN01. The sequence goes on along the minus strand of JAEWSN010000185.1, from coordinate 6,553 downwards.
CCCGCAGGCTGTGACGCATTGGCGCAGGAAGCCTGAAAACCCGCTGCAGGAACATTTTTCACAGAATCCGACACGGAATTACACGAGATTCATCATATCCGTTTTCCCATGAAAAGTCAAACCGCGAACGGGTCAGGAAGGGCGGTCGTACAAGGGTGCCACCTCAATGTGATCCCCATGCACGGACGCGATCTCCGGATAGCACCCGGGCGCGTCCGGGTCGTCCGGACAACGGGCGATGAGATCGGCGATGCGCAGCTGCGTGGGCTTGAGCTTGAGCGCCGAAATGAACGCGTCACGCGCGCCAAACGCGCCCGCGTGCACCATGCCGCGCAGCAGGCCCAGCACGATGACATTGCCGCCCGCGACAATCTCGGCCCCGGGGTTCACATCCCCGACCACCACGACGGAGCCCTCGTACTGGATGCGCGTGCCACCGCGCAGGGTTTGGCGGATGAACCTGCAATCCCCTTCGTCCTCCCCCTTGGTGAAAAACCGCTTCAGCGGCTGGGCAGGGGCGCGTCCGGCCGCCGCGTTGGTGTTGGGGCCATAGGGCGCATTGGCTGCCGGCGCCGGCGGCTGCCACGGCGCGAGGCTCTCAATCTCCGCCCCGCCCTGTGCCTGCAGCAGGGTGCGCAGGCGCGCCGATTCCTCGTCCGACAGGGTGACGCCCCGGTAGGTGACCTTGAGCCGCGCCCCCTGGAAAAATCGGGACGAAGCCTGAATCTTGCCGGCCACCTGGCTGAACAGGTCCTCCTTGGACATGTCCTCCGGCACAATGATGGTCAGCCCGTCGGCGCTTCCCTTGAACGTGATCCCGCCTGTTTGCATCAAACAATTCCTCCATCCCGATCCGCTGCTACCAGACGATCTCCGTCCGGGTGGTCAGCTCCCTGCCGGGGTCTCCGGCACCGGTTTCATCCAACTGAAAATAAGCCATCAGCACATCCCGCGCGATGGGCGCCGTATAGGCCCCCCACACCCCGTGCTCCACCACGACCGCCACCGCCACCTCCGGATCATCGGCCGGCGCATAGCAGACGAACAGTCCGTGGGAAGATTCTCCAAGCTTCTCGTTGCCGGTCTCGGAGGTGCCCGTCTTGCCGGCCACCTCAAACGGAAAATCCCGAAACACATTGACCGCCGTGCCGTCCGTCGCGTTGGCCACGGCCACCATGCCCCTGCGGATGGCGGCCAGATTGTCCGCGGAGACATCCAGCACCTCGCCCGGGGCGGATGGACCAACCAGCACTTCGCCGGTTTCCGACAGGGCCATGCGCACCAGGTGCGGCGTGTGCCGTGTGCCGCCATTGGCGATGGTCGCGACATAATTGCTCAACTGCAATGGCGTGAATGCATTGTACAGCTGGCCGATGGACGCCATGGCCGTGTTCAGCGGATACCAGTCCTCATTGTAATACATCCGCTTGTATTCGCGCGAGGCCAGCGAACCGGTGCTCTCGTCGATTTCTATCCCGGTTTTCCGCCCGAAGCCAAAAAGCCTCGCGAAACTGGCAATGGCGTCGATGCCGGTCATGACCCCCACCTTGTAGAAATACATGTTGCTGGAGGTGGACAGGGCCCGTTCCAGGGAGATGTTCCCCTGGTTGCCTTCCAGATTGGTCAGGTGCGTGCGGGCCTCCGTTTCGAGCCGGTCGTTGAGCCAGCTGTCCGTGTAATTGGCCAGAATGCGCGTGTCCGGCGTGATAATGCCGCTCTCCAGCGCCGCCGCCGCCACCAGCGGCTTGTAGGTGGAACCCGGCGGATAGGCGCCTTGTGCCGCGCGGTTCCAGGTCCCCTGGCCGGGATCGGACAGCATCGCGGCAATGTCCCCATCGGATCCCTCCAGGAACACATTGGGATCGTAATCCGGCCAGCTGGCCATCGCGAGCACTTCCCCGGAGCGCACATCCAACGCCACCACCGCGCCGGCGTCCGCGTCGCCGAAATTCTTGCGGCCCCCCATGGTGCGGATGCGCTCAATGTTGCGCTGCAGCGAGTCGAGCGCGGTTTGCTGCAGCGACAGGTCGATGCTCAGATAAATGTCCGCGCCCGGCTGCGCCGAGCGGTCCAGGGAGATCTCGGTGGGGCGGCCATCCCGGTCCACCTCGCGGGTGGTCTGCCCGTTGATGCCGCGCAGCAGGGTCTCCGCCCCGAGCTCGATGCCGCTTTTGCCGATGATGTCCCGGTTGGTGTACAGGGCACCGGGATGCAGGCGGCCATAATCGGCAATCTGTGCGTCCATCTGCTTGTTCTGTTCCTTCTGCGCGCGCGTCAGCGGCACCTCCGTGCCGTCCGCCGACACCGCGGGCCAGTGGCTGGCCAGGGTGCCGGCCTCCAGCCCCAGCGCCCGTTCCACGATGGCGCCGTTGAAATTGCGGACCTCCCGATCGGTGGCCATGCCGACATATCCGAGAATGTGGGACGCGGTCCTGGCGTTGTAGTACACCCGGTACGGTTTGACATAGGTGCTGACGCCCCGGAACAAATCGCTCCGGTCCTCAATCTCCGACATCAGCTCCTTGCCGACATCCTCCGCCAGCACCATGGGATTGCTCAGCCCCGGCTGGTTCCGGAGAATCTCGAACCGCAGCCGCATCAGAATCCGGATTTCCTCGTCCGTGTAGGTGTCCAGCCTGATCACCCCGCCGGTTTCGGGATCCGGCGCCACACCGATTTCAAAGGTTTTGTCGCGCATGTAGTTGAGAATCTGGTCGCCGGTCAGCAGGTTGTCCCGATCCTCTTCGGAAACCAGAATCATCTTGATGAGCGCATCCCGCGCTTCGTCGTCGCGCACCATGAGCAGCCGGTGCTCCCAGTCGACATACCGGTCGAGCTGGGTTTCCGGGGCAAGCCCGTAGCGGTCGAGGAGCTGCCACAGCGCCAGCAGCATGGCATTCTTTTCCCCGTTGGGCATCTTCACATCCACATAGGAGACACAGAACCCCATACGGCTGCCCGCGATGGGAACACCGTTGCGATCGTAAATGTTGCCCCGCGCGGCGTGGATGGTTCCGGTGGTGGAAATGCGTGAAACCGTTTCCTCCCGGTATTGTGCGCCATGAACCAGCTGCAGCTCGGCCAGCCGCGCGATGAACACCACCGACATCACGATGATGCCGATGGCCAGCAACAGGTATCGCTCCCACTGGGGAAGCGTTTTCTTGCCCCGCGTTCCGTTTTTTCCGGTTTCCGGGGCGCCACGTCCGGTCATGTTCATGACGTCCTCCCGGCCACGCCGTTCCCGACGCGGTTGCGCTTGCGATCCACCTCGTCCAGCCTGCGGTATGCCCGCGCCAGGGGCGGGTACAACGGCAGAATCAGCAGGCCGTTGAGCAATGCCGCGGGCAGGATGAGCTGGGAAAATACGGTTTCGAAGGCACCGTACCCCTTGAACAGGAAAAGAACGAGGTAGAACACGATTTCCGTCAGCAGTGTGGCCGCGACAGCAAACGCGCCCTGGAGCACAATCTTTTCCCGGTACAGCTTTTCATTGACAAGCGTGAGGCTCCAGGCCACCGCGGCGTACATCACCGCATGAAGTCCCAGCGTCCGTCCCATCAGGATGTCCATGGACAACCCATACAGAAACCCCATCAGCAGGCTCTCAAAGGGACCCCGCAGCAGGCCTGTCACAACGGTCAGCACCAGCGGCAGCAGCAGCCTGACTCCGAAGGGCCGCAACGAGGCGATGGGCGCAGCCTGCAGGAAGGACGCGGCATATAACAGCAGGGCCGCCATGCCGATGCGATACTTCATGGCACCTCCCCCGCTTCCGCTGTCCCGGAGGCATGCGCCTCCCCGTTCGGGGTCAGCACCTCCACTTCCTCCAGCCGGTTGAAGTCCACGGACGGGTCCACGATGGCATACCCGTCAAACTGTCCCTGATTCCAGACAATCCGCTCCACGACGCCCACACGGATGCCCTTGGGATAGACCTCCCCCATGCCGGAGGTCTCGAGCACATCGCCCGGCTTGAGATCCGCGTTCGGCGGAATGTAGTCCAGCCGGCAAAGGCCTTCCTGCTTGAGCGTGATGTCTCCGCGGACCACGAAAAGATCCCTGGTTCTGGCCACACGCACACTGACCGTGCTGTCCATGTCGATGAGCGAGACCACTTCGGAGGAGAGCACCCCCACATGGGAAACCCGTCCCACCAAGCCGTCCGCCGCAATGACCGGATATCCCGAGCCCTTTTTCAGCCCGTCCTTCACACCCCGGTTGATGGTGAACACGTCGAACCAGTTGCCGGGATCCTTGCCGATGATGAGGCTGCCGAGGAACCCGTAATCCGCGTACTGTTCCTTGAAATTCAACAGTTTGCGGAATTCGTCGTTCTGCCGCTTCAGCTCCGCCATCTCCTGATTCAGCGCCTGGAGCGTGCGGATTTCCTGGCGCAGTTCCGCGTTTTCGCGCTGGGCCTCCCGCATGGTGGACAGATCGGAAAAGAAACCCCGCACGCCGCCCGCCACGGCCGAATACCCTTGCCGCAGCGGCGTCAGGGGTACGGAAAGCACATTTCGAAGCACATTCAAGCCACCCGATGTGCCGCTGGTGGATACCAGCAGTACAATCAGCAGCACAACGGCAAGAAACAGCCAAAAGCCCTTTCGGGCGAAGAGGTTGCGCAAGGGTCCCTCCATGGTCGGTTTGACGTTCCGGGTCAGCGTCCGGGCGTTGTCAGCGAAGACTCTTGTGGGACAGCAGCACATTGGACAGGACATCGATCTCCTCGAGCACACGGCCTGTCCCCAGCACCACGCAGTCGAGCGGGTTTTCCGCGACGGACACCTCGATGCCCGTTTCCTCGCTGATGAGAATGTCGAGCCCCTTGAGCAATCCACCACCACCGGCGAGCATGATGCCGCGTTCCATGATGTCCGAGGCGAGCTCCGGCGGGGTCTTTTCCAGTGTGAACTTGATGGAGTCGACCACCGCGTTCACCGGCTCGCGCAGCGCCTCACGGATCTCCGCCGAGGACAGCTCGAGCACCTTGGGCAGCCCGGACACCAGGTCGCGTCCGCTGACCGAGTAGGTGAGTTCCTTCTCGAACGGCCACGCGGAACCGATTTTTAGCTTGATGTCCTCGGCCGAACGCTCGCCAATCATGAGGTTGTATTCCTTTTTCACGTAATGGATGATGGCGTCGTCGAACTCGTCGCCGGCGGTGCGCAGCGAACGGCTGACCACAATACCCCCGAGCGAAATGACCGCGACCTCGGAGGTGCCGCCGCCGATATCGACCACCATGCTGCCCGACGCTTCCTCAACCGGCAGCCCCGCACCGATGGCCGAGGCCATGGGCTCCTCGATGAGGTAGGCCTCCTTGGCACCGGCATGCAGCGCGGCATCCACCACCGCGCGCTTCTCCACCTCCGTGACCCCGGAGGGGACACAGATGATGATGCGCGACCGGATCAGGGGATTGGTTCCCACAATTTTCCTGATGAAGTGGCGCAGCATGCCCTTGGTGATTTCAAAATCCGCGATGACACCGTCCTTCATGGGGCGGATGGCCGTGATGTTGCCGGGCGTGCGGCCAATCATCTGCTTGGCGTCGGAGCCCACGGACAAAACCTGTCCGGTATGGTTGTTGACCGCCACCACGGAAGGTTCCCGCAGAACGATGCCTTTGCCCTTGACATAGACCAGCGTGTTCGCCGTGCCCAGATCGATGCCGATTTCCCTGGTGAAGATGCTCATGTGTTTCTCTCCTGCTTTCGGATCTCCGCAACGCGGCGGATCATTTTTCTCCGTGATTCGTCAGCCATGTGTACGGCAAGATGCCCATTGCCTCCAGCATGCGGGACAGGCGGTGCAACGGCAGGCCCATGACATTGTAGTAGTCTCCGTCCACCCGTTCCACAAGCAGACTGCCATATCCCTGTACGCCGTAGGCGCCCGCTTTGTCGTCCGCCTCGCCGGTGTCCAGGTAGCGCGCGATCATGTCTTCCTCCAGCGGGCGGAAGCGCACGCGGGTAATCTCCGCCACGGTCTGTTCCGTCCAATCCGCCGTGCGCAGCAGCGTGAGCCCCGTGATGACCTCATGCCATCCGTTGGACAGCATCCGCAGCATGCGCGCGGCGTCCCCGCGGTCAACGGGCTTGCCCAGGATATGCCCGTTTCGTGCCACCACGGTATCCGCCGCCAGCACAATCGCGGGCATGGGGTCTGACCCCGTGCCGTTTCCCGCCAGCGGTTCCCCGGGTGTTCCCTTGGGCGTTTCCCCGGGGATTCTCCCGGGCATTGCCGCACACAGCCTGCCCGCCACTTCCCGGGCCTTGTCGCGGGACATCGCCATGGCGTAGGTCTTCGCATCCTCATGGCCGTCCTGGGACTCATCCGTCCCTGAAACCATGATGGAAAAAGGGATTCCCAACCTGCCAAGCAACTCGCTGCGCCGCGGTGAACCCGAGGCCAACACAAGACGTTCCATCTGCCTCCTCCGACATCGACCGTGTTCAACCCATTATACCCCGCCCCCCTGCCGGCGTCCACAACCCGCCGACCCGCGCGTGCCACTCCCCCGTGCGCCGTCCCCCCGCGTTCCCCC
>JAEWSN010000184.1 GCA_023459915.1 Bacillota bacterium | reverse complement strand
ACATGCACCGTGCATGGCCTCATTGTCGGTTATCCACAGCCCCTGCAACCTGTGAAAATCCATAACAAAAGCGTCTTGTCAATAGGCCAAGACGCTTTTCTCATGCAGTTTTGCAAGAACTTTTCGGATCCTTGTCCGGCCGGCAAGATGTCCTGACAGGTCGAATTTCGACGAAACATTTTTTGGATCCATCCACAGTATCCACAGGCTTGTCCACAGGGCCACACCCCGCGATCACGGATACCACCGGGATGTCCCTCCTGCCGGACAAGGTGTCCAGCCCGTCCTGTTTGCCGCGGAACGCCATGGCCCGCGTGTTATCCACATGTTCGCTTTCCCGTACATGATTTCAGACAACCGCTTTCAGATCGTGCCGATGCCGCACCCGGGGACTTGCGGAACCTGCCCCGCCATCCCCTTCCCGCCATGCGACAAATCACCGGACTTCCGCCTGCAAGGGCCAGGAGGGCGTCGCGTTGAGAGACCAGTCCGAACGGAGGCCTTGTGCCAGACGGATGCTGCCCATGCAGGCAATCATGGCGGCATTGTCGGTACACAACACGGGGGGCGGCGTGAGCACACGCAATCCGGATTGGGCGCCCCGTGTCTCCAGTGTGTGGCGCAAGGCGGTATTGGACGCGACGCCACCCGCCAGGCAGAGGGTGTGATAGCCTTCCCGGGTGGCGGCCGCAATCGCCTTGTCGACCAGCACATCCACAACCGCCTGCTGGAAGGAGGCGCAGAGATCCGCAACGGGCAGGGGCTCCTGTCGCTGCCGCATCCGGTGGACCGTCTGAATGACCGCGGTTTTCAGCCCGCTGAAGCTGAAGTCGTACGGCGCATCCGGAAATTGAACCCTGGGAAAGGAAAACGCGTCCGGATTCCCCTCACGCGCCGCCCGATCGATGCGGGGACCGCCGGGATACCCCAGACCAAGTACCCGGGCGACCTTGTCGAACGCCTCGCCCGCGGCATCGTCGCGGGTCCTGCCGAGCACATGGTGCTGATAGGCTTCATCCACGGCAATGAGATGGCTGTGTCCGCCGGAGACCACCAGCGCAAGGAATGGCGGCACCAGATCCGGCGTGGCCAGGTAATTGGCCGCAATATGCCCCTCAATATGATGCACGCCCACCAAAGGCTTGTTCGCGGCAAACGCGATGGCCTTGGCTGCGGAAACGCCCACCAGCAGGGCCCCCACAAGCCCCGGCCCCTGCGTGACGGCGATGCCGTCGAGCATGTCCAGCCGGACATCCGCCTCCCGCAGCGCCTGTGCCACCACGGGCAGCACCAGTTCCACGTGCTTGCGGGACGCCAGTTCCGGAACAACACCCCCGTAGTCGGCATGCAGATCGATTTGCGACGCGATGACATTTGAGCGGATGATCCGCCCGTCCGCCACCACTGCGGCGGAGGTTTCATCACAGCTTGTTTCAAGCCCCAGCACTAAATTTTGCCTCATGCCCGAACGGCCTCCATCACCTGGAACTGGAGGCGGCCGTCCGCCACATCCGCCAAAACCGCGTTTCCGGGATGGATGAGGCCGGTGAGGACCTGCTCCGCCAGTTCATCCTCCACATGGCGCTGAACCGTCTTGCGCAGGGGTCTGGCCCCAAATTTGGGGTCATAGCCATGTTCGAGCAGGAATGCGCGCGCCGCTTCGGTGAAGGAGAGGTGAATGTCCTTCTTCTCCAGGTCGGCCCGCACCTCCTGCAGCATCAGGGAAACAATCTCCCCAAGCTGTTCCCGGCTCAGCGGCTCAAAGATGACGGTTTCATCCACCCGGTTGAGGAACTCGGGACGGAATATCTCACGCAGCGCCTCATTGACACGCTTGTCGAGCAGGAGGGCATCTGTTTCCGCAAATCCGATGCCGCCGCTCTTGAAGCTGGTGCCGGCATTGGATGTCATGATGAGCAGGGTGTTCTCAAATCCCACCGTGCGGCCGTTGCTGTCGGTGAGCCGCCCGTCCTCCATGATTTGCAGCAGCATGTTGAACACATCGGGATGCGCTTTCTCGATTTCATCCAGCAGGAGCACGGAATACGGCTTGCGACGCACCTTTTCCGTCAACTGCCCGCCCTGATCGAACCCAACGTAGCCGGGCGGCGCGCCAATGAGCTTGGAGACGGTGTGCTTCTCCATATACTCGGACATGTCCAGCCGAATCAACGCTTCCTCGCTGCCAAACAATTCCTGGGACAGGGCCTTGGCCAGCTCGGTCTTGCCGACACCTGTGGGCCCCACAAACAGAAAGGTGGCCGGGCGCTTGCGGCTGCGCAGATCCGCGCGGGTTCTGCGGATGGCGCGCGACAACGCGGTGACGGCGGCATTCTGGCCCACCACCCGTCCATGCAGGCGCTCCTCCAGCTTGAGCAGGCGGCTCGCCTCGGTCTCCGTGACCCGCTGCACGGGGATGCCGGTCCAGCCCTCGATGACCTGCGCGACATCCTCGAGGGTCACATCCATCTCACCGGATTGGCTCGACAGGGCCGCCATCCGCTCGGACAGCCGGCACTCCTCGGTTTTCAAATCCGCGGCGCGCGCATAATCCTCACTGGCCGCCGCGGCCTCGAGCGCGGCTTCGAGCTGCCGGGCCTGTTCCTGCAGCTGTGTCAGCTCGAGCAGGGCCCCGTTGCGCAGATTCACGCGGGAACCGGCCTCATCCATCACATCGATGGCCTTGTCCGGCAGGAACCGGTCATGAATGTAGCGGGCGGACATGCGGACGGCCGCCTCCAGTACCTCATCGGAAAAACGGACCTGGTGGTGCTCCTCGTAATAGGAGCGGATGCCCTTGACGATCCCGAGGGTTTCCTCAAGCGTTGGCTCCTTGACCAGAACGGGCTGGAACCGGCGTTCAAGTGCCGCATCCTTTTCAATGTGCTTGCGGTAATCCTCCAGTGTGGTGGCACCGATGACCTGCACATCGCCCCGCGCAAGCGCGGGCTTGAGGATGTTGGCGGCGTTCATGGCGCCGCCCTCGGCCTCCCCGGCGCCCACGATGCTGTGAACCTCGTCGATGACCAGGATGACGGTGCCTGCCGCACGGGCCTCCTGGACGATGGCCTTCATCCGGGCCTCGAACTGGCCGCGAAACTGCGTGCCCGCCACAATGGCCGCCAAATCGAGCAGGTAAATCTCTGCATCGGCCAGCTTGGCCGGCACCCGGCCCTCCACCACCCGCACCGCCAGGCCCTCGGCAATGGCGGTTTTCCCGACACCGGGTTCCCCGATGAGCACCGGGTTGTTTTTGTTGCGCCGGTTCAGAATCTGGATGACCCGTTCGATTTCACGATCCCGACCGATCACCTGATCAATCTTGCCCACGCGTGCCTTGTCATTGAGATTGGTGCCAAACGCGTCCAGATTTTTTCTCGAGGCGCTCCGCCTTTCCCTGGGCTGCGGTGCGGCCCCTGCGGATTGCTCCTGTGCCGAGGGGGGTGTCTTTTCTCCACTTGCGGGGGCTTCCGCCTCCGGCTGCGGCTCGAGCGGAGAACCTCCCGCGGACGGATTCATCGCCGAAAGGGCGGACTGCAGGAACTGCATCAGCGGCGCGGAGGGCTCGCCGCCATGCGGAGGCCCGCCTTCCTCCGTGCCTTCGGGCTGTCCGGGTTCATGCGGTGCCATGCCGCTCATGAGCGACTCCATGTCAACCTGTCCGAACATGCCGGACATCTGCTCGTTCAAATTCTCAAAGTCGTGCTGGCTCATGCCGGACTGGGCCAGCAGCTCGTTCAGGGGCGCCACACCCTGCTTTTGCGCGCAGGGGATGCACAATCCCACCGGTTCCTTGACGCCATTGTTGATCCGTGTCATGAATATCACGGCCACGTTTTTATGGCAAACGCTGCATTTCATCATAGAACATCCACTCCCATCGCCACCGCCCGCCTGGCAGGTGGCTTCCTTCTCTCTCCAGTATAACACGGTCGGAGGCTTGGCGGCCAGCGAGTGTTTGCCCTTCCCTAACCTTCAAGGAAAAGCTCCTCGTCCACCCCCATCATGGTACGGGGAATGGCCGGCTTTGTCGTGCCCTGATAAAAAACAAACCTGCCCCCGGTTTGGGAGGCAGGCATGCACATCGGTGACAACGCACAATGGTTAAACGCCGGACACAACCAGGGGCGACAGCCCCTTGCGGACAGTGACCCGGTTGCCGGACTCGTTTCTGCGAACCGTGTCGCACAGGGTTTCGACAATCAGCAGTCCCCGGCCGAACTCGTCCATTTCGAGCAAGTCTCCCGGATTCATTGCCTTGACCCGTTTCTGCGCAAGCACCCGCTCCACGTCAAACCCGGTTCCCTCGTCTTCCACGGAAATCTCCAGACAGTTCCCCTCTTCCACCGCAACATCGAGCGAAATGGTCTTCGCCCGGTCCATGGCATTGCCATGGCGGATGGCATTTTGCAGCAACTCGCTGAGAATGACCCTGATGTCGAACCGTTCGTCCTCATTCAACTCGGCATATTGTTCCAAACGCCGAAGCACAACGCCTACTTCCCTGCAAACCACCGAGGCATCACTGCTGATGACCCCGCTGTAAACCTGCCTGTCGCGGCAGGTGTCACGTGCCTCCATAACGGGCATTCCTCCCATCGGTCTTGCGGCCGCTGCATCCGTGCCTTGCTTGCCTCTTGTCGCCACATCGCCTTGCAATGTGAAACTTGTATGGTTCATTGATACCACATCTTCGCGCGGGGAATCATGATTCCGTCAACCGCAGGGAGGGTTTTGCGAAAAGTCGCGGGAAAATCATTTCTTGAGGATTTTCCTGAATTTCTCGAGCGTCTTCTTCTCCAGCCGGGAAATGTACATCTGGGAGACACCAAACTGCACGGCGATGTCCTTCTGCGTTTTGCTCTCGAAGAACCGCATCCGGATGAACTCGCGTTCGGCCTCATTGAAGTTGTCCATGGTCTTTTCCAGAAAGTCGCGGTTGTTGATGCGCTCGAAGGTCTCATCCTCCTCGCCAACGGTTTCATGAAGCTCCAAATCGTCTTCGTCGAACAGGGTTTGGTCGAAGGACTGGATGTTGTAGACATTCCAGGATTCAATGATTTCGAGGATGGTCTCCTCCTTGACATTGAGATACGCGGCAATCTCGTCCACGCGCGGCGCCCGCT
>JAEWSN010000183.1 GCA_023459915.1 Bacillota bacterium | reverse complement strand
CCCCACACCGGAAATCATGCCCGAGGAAGCGCTCGCGGCCGGCGCCGGTGTGGTGGGCACAGGCCGTTCCGATTTCCCCAACCAAATCAACAATGTGCTGGCCTTCCCCGGCATCTTCCGCGGCGCGCTGGATGTCCGCGCCAGCGACATCAACGACGAAATGAAAATTGCGGCGGCGCAGGCCATCGCCTCCCTCGTGTCCAATGAGGAGCTGCGCGCGGACTATGTGATTCCCGCCGCGTTCGACAAGCGGGTGGGCCCCGCGGTGGCCAAGGCGGTGGCGGAAGCCGCCATCAGGACCGGCGTGAACCGGCTCTAGTCCAATCGGGCGTCCAGGTAGGTGTCCAGCTGTCGCTGCATCTCCAGCCGTACGGTTTCCAGGCCGGCTTCCACAAACGCGTTTTGCAAACGGACCGTTTCTTCGGAGATGGCGGCGGTTTCTCCGCCCAACAGGGTCCCCGCCCCATTGCCGAGCACGGTGCCCAGCTGGGCCAGTTCCCGGGACACAGGTTCCGGCGTGCCTGCAACACCGCGTTGATTTCGGCCCAGACGGCGTCCGTGCCGCGCGGCCGCTCCCCGGGCACCACCCAGGTTTGCGCAACCGGTTCGCCGGTGTCGATCGCCGCCATGGGCGGCGGCGGCGCATACGGCTCGTCGGTTGGCTCAGGACGAGCATTCCCCACGCAGCCGGCGAGCAGCACTGCCATCCACAGCAGCATCCAAATCAACATCGGGTGACGGCGCTTGTTCCCCATACAGGCAGATGTCCACATATTGCTCAATCCGGATCACCTGTTCGGGCTGATCCGGCCTCCATTGCCAGTATACACCGTCCCCGTCGCACAACTCAAAGGACTTCCCGATGGAAACCGGCAGCATGTCCAGATCCTGTATGGGAAAGGAAACCGTGAAATGGCCGGTTGCCTCATCCCCCAAAAAGCGGAGTCCCTCACGGTCCAGCACGGCCTCCCCGTTGCCGATGGTCCGCATGGGGGAATCGGGCGATGTCTCGGTGCGGCGCAGACAGACAGGCATCCGCAGCGCAAAGGCGGGATCGCGCATTTTTTCGGCCAAAACGGCACGTTGCAGGCGGAACCAGGCGGGAACGTCCGGCCAGGCTTCGACTTTTCCCGAGATCCGTTGGAACCTGCCGGTGGGAAGCAACCCCGCGCTTGCGCCACAAGCAGCGCAAACCACCCGGTCACCTTCTCCCGTGATGACCATTTCCGCCAGACAATCCGGACAGACATGCAGGAGCTCCTGCAGGTGATCTGCCGGATTCCGGGCACGATAGCGGGCATCCGATTCCGCCACAGCCTCATAATCGTTGAAGCGGAGCGCCTGCATCATCCCCTCATGAAGCTGGTCAATGCCGGCTGTTTTGATGTCCTCCGGCATGAATACCCTTGAGAATCGTATCCGAATGGGACCAGGACGGACTTTTCGCGCCCATCGCGGCCACGCCAGATAACTGCCCTCGATGTGCGCCGCGATCACCGGCACCCCGCTGCGCTTCACGAATTTGGCCAACGCTTCGGCAAACCGGCTCCCCGTACCGTCCAGGGAACGCCGGCCTTCCGGGAATATCATCAGAATCCGCCGCTCCTTGAGGGATTTCATCATCATGCGCAGGGAGGAGAGATCCTTCTGGCGGTGTGCCTTTGGGATGGCGCCCGCTTTTCGCAGCAGAAACCGCAGCACCCGGAAGCGGTAAAAAAACGCGCTGGTCACATAGTTCATGCGGCCCGGGTGAAGGGCGCGCGCGACGAGAAACGCGTCCAGATTCGAGGCGTGATTGCCGATGAGGATGTAGGGAGGCTTCAATCCGGCGATGGCCGATTTGTCGATGGAGAGCCGAAACCGGAGAAAATACAGGAACAGAAACGCGCGCACACCGGCAATCAGCAGCCGGTTTGGCCTGCCGCCATCCGCCGCTTCCATAAACATCTTCTTTCCGCATTTTCCTGATTCCTGTACCATTCGTACGGCCCTTCCCGGGTTGTCCCTCCGGTATCCCTCCGCGCGTTCACCCCCCCACGGCATTGAGCAGCAGCACCATCAGCGGCACCGTCACGGCACTGAGTAGGGTGGTGAGCATCACCGCGCCCGCGGCATATTGCCAGTCCTGTCCATTCGTCCGGGCCAGGGCGACGGTGGCCGCCGCGCTGGGCATGGCAATTTCCATGGCCAACACCGCGCGGGCGACAGGCGCCATGGGAATCAGGGACAACAGTACGGCCATGATGGCCGGCACAAGCACCAGCTTCAATCCGGCCACCGGCAACAATGCCCGCAGGGTGTCACGGCCCAGATGAACACCGTGAAAGCCCGCTCCCACCACCAGCAGGGACAACGGCAGGGTCGCCGCGCCAACCGTGCTGGCCGTTTTCATGAGGAATTCCGGAACCGGAATGCCCGTCAACACCAGCAGTGCCGCCAGCAGGATGCCCACCAGAGACGGGTTGATCATCCGCTTCCAATCCAGCTTTGCCGTGCCATGTCCCATCATCGCCACACCGAGGGACCAGAACAGCAGATCCTGCGCGGCCGCGTACAGGGAGGCGTACATCAGGCCTTCCTGGCCGAACAGCCCATAACAAAGGGGAATGCCTAAAAAAGAGACATTCCCGAACATGGTGGTGATGCGCAGCACGATGCGGTGTTCCACACGCAGTTTCTTTCCCCGGAACACCAGTCCCGCGAGCAATCCCGCAATCAGGACCGTGACGCCGACCGCCAGCACCACCTGCGGCAGGCTGCCGGACAACAGCTGTTCACGATTGCCCACGACCCCATAGAACACCAGGGCGGGCGCGGTCATGCGGACAATGATTTGGGAAAAGGCGCCGTCCGCGGACTTGTCGGTCCAGTGAAAGCGCCGCATGGCATAGCCGGCTGCCACAATCAGGAGCATCACGCCCATTTGTGTGACCACTTCCGTGAAGTTGACCGTCATGCCAGCGAAACCTCCACCCTGAGCATCCGCCCCAGAATCTCAATTTGCGTGATGGCAACCGTTTCTCGGACAGGCGCACCCTTGTGGCAGGCAATCTGAATCATGCCGCCCGGCTGGGCCTTGAGCTGGCGGATGGCCCGCTGTCCGTTCCAGGCGATGAAGTAGAAGCCATCGCCATCCATCCGTCTGGTTTCGACGCCAAACACCACATCAGTCCGTTGGATGCGGTAGCCAATCATGTCGTTGTCGGCCATCTCCACCCAAAAAACCTTTTCCTTGGGCTGTCCCTCGATTTTCCCGGAGACCACCGCCATGGTGCGGGTACCGGTTTGCTTGCGCATCAGCGGATCGTATACGGGCACCTCGCGAAGCATTTGGCTGAAGGCTTCCGACCAAATGGGATTTTTCGCCGCATCCGCGCTTTCGTTCTGGGCCTCGGTGGAATAGACCACCTGCGGCGCGGCCTGCCTGGAGACGCCGGTTCTCGCGGTGGCGGACAACGGCCGTGGCGCAGCCCGAACCGGCTCCGGCTCGGCCATTTCCGGCGCTTCCGAACCAAAATGGCCCCCGAGCAACTTGGAAATCCGGGATGCCAGTTGATCGTTCATCACCCGTTTGCCGGATTCCACGTCCTGTATGTAGGCCTCGGCCACACCGGCCAGCTTGGCCAGCTGTTTTTGTGTGAGTCCCTTCGCCAGGCGCATGCGCGCCACTTCATCTCCCAGTCTGCTCATTTTAGGCCCTCTCCCGTTTCAGGTAACAGTCCACACAGAAGATCTCCCCGTCCTCGCGGTCGTCCGCCGGCGCGGTGAGTTCCTTGCCGCAGGACGCGCATCGGACGGTCACCAGGGCGGGTTCCGCCTCGGCATCCACCCAGCGGGGACAGTCGTAGTCGTAGACACATTGATCGGACTCGCAGGTTTCGCAGCCCACGCCGGGATAGCCGAATTCACATTCGGTTTCACCCGTGGGTCCGTTTTCGCCCATGACATCGCGCAAATTCGCGCAACTGCTGCAGATGCATTCTCTCATGTTTCCTCCAAAACCGGATGAACCGGCCGTTGACCCCGTGCCTGCGTCCATGACGCACCCAGGCACATCTGTTGCGCAGGCTGCGGTGTGCGCGGTCCGCGCAATCACACCTTGTACATCTCGTCGATCTGCGCCTGGAGCGCCTCGTCCTCCAGGAATTCGTTGAACTCCATACGCCGGTCCACCAGGCCGTTCGGCGTGATTTCAATGACCCGGTTGGCAATGGTCTCAATGAACTTGTGGTCATGGGAGGAGAAGAGCATGGTGCCCTTGAACGCGGTCAGCCCGTTGTTGACCGAGGTGATGGATTCCAAATCGAGGTGGTTGGTGGGATCATCGAGCAGCAGCACGTTCGCGCCGGAAAGCATCAGGCGCGAGAACATGCAGCGGACCTTTTCCCCGCCGGAGAGCACATGGGCCATCTTCAACGGCTCGTCCCCGGAGAAGAGCATCTTGCCGAGGAACCCGCGGATGAAGTTTTCGGACTTCTCCTCGGAAAACTGGCGCAGCCAGTCGACCAACGAGAGCTTGACGCCATCGAAATAGGCGTTGTTGTCCTTGGGCAGATAGGCCTGGCTGGTGGTGATGCCCCACTTGAAGGAACCTTCGTCCGGTTCGATTTCCTCCATGAGAATCTGGAACAGCGCGGTCCGCGCGGATTCGCTGCGGGCCAGGAAAATGATCTTGTCCCCATTCTCCACGCGGAAGGAGATGTTGTTGAGCACCTGCTCGCCGTTGACCGTCTTGGAGAGGTTCTCGACCGTAAGGATTTCCTTGCCGGCCTCACGGGTTGGCGTGAATCCCACAAACGGGTATTTGCGCGACGACAGATGAATGTCGTCGATGGTGATTTTGTCGAGCAGCTTTTTGCGCGAGGTGGCCTGGCGCGCCTTGGACGCGTTGGAGGAGAAGCGCTGGATGAACGCCTGCAGCTCCTTGATCTTCTCTTCCTTCTTCTTGTTCGAGTCGTTGAGCACCTTGATGGCGAGCTGGCTGGATTCGTACCAGAAATCGTAATTGCCCGTGACCAACGTGGCCTTGCCATAGTCGATGTCGAGCATGTGGGTGCAGACCTTGTTGAGGAAATGCCGGTCGTGCGAGACCACGATGACCGTGTTCTGGTAATCCATCAGGAACTCCTCAAGCCAGTTGATGGCCTTGAAGTCCAGATGGTTGGTGGGCTCGTCGAGCAGCAGGTTGTGCGGATTTCCGAACAGGGCCTGCGCCAGAAGCACCTTCACCTTGTCGTCACCGGAGAGCTCGCGCATGTACTTCTGATGCAGCTCCCGGCCGATGCCCAGTCCCATCAGCAATTTTTCCGCGTTGGTCTCCGCGTCCCAGCCGTCCATCTCGGCAAACTCATGCTCGAGTTCGGAAGCGAGCATGCCGTCGGCATCCGAAAAATCCGGCTTGGCGTACAGCGCGTCTTTCTGCTGCATGATCTCGAACAGACGCTGGTGGCCCATGATCACGGTCTCGAGTACGGGGTGATCGTCAAAGGCAAAATGGTCCTGCTTGAGCACGGCCATCCGCTCCCCCGGGGTCATGGACACATCGCCCTCATTGGGCTCCACCTCTCCCGAAAGGATCTTGAGGAATGTGGTTTTGCCGGCGCCATTGGCGCCGATGACGCCGTAGCAGTTGCCGGCGGTGAACTTGACGTTGACGTCCTCGAACAGTTTTTTATCCCCGTAACGCAGGGAAATGCCGTTTGTTTGAATCATGCTTGTACTGCCGCCGATTGCGCGGACGGCCACCTCCTGGATGCGACTGCCTGTGGCAGGGCTGATGTCCATCCATTGTATCACAGAAAGCCGGATTTCGCAGTGCTTTCATTCACCGCCATGCACACCCGGTTCCGCCCTTCCTCCTTGGCCCGGTACATCGCTTCATCAGCCGCATGTGCCAACGTATCAAAGCTTTTCTCCTGATTCGACCAGGTGGCGACACCAACACTGACCGTGACCGGGTCTCCCTTGACCGAAACACCCTCCTCGATGGCCCGCCGAAATTTCTCGGCGGCCTGCCCGGCCGCTTCACGAGCCGTTTCCGGAAGCAACACCAGAAACTCCTCGCCACCCCACCGGAACATCACATCACTTTTTCGCGCCACTGCGCGCATCACGCGCGAGACCTCCCGGAGCACCTCGTCCCCGGCTGCATGACCATACCGGTCATTGACCCTTTTGAAATGATCGATATCGAACAGGAGCAGGCTGAACACCCGTCCATACCGGTTGGCACGCGCCCATTCCTCGTCCGCCCTGGACTGGAACCCCTTGCGGTTGTACAAGCCGGTCAGCAAATCGGTTTGGGCCATGCGCTTCAGCTGGCCCCTGTCCCTTTGAATCATCATGGACGCGGCATATCCCATGAGAGAGAAGAGAAACA